>JAQCJP010000076.1 GCA_027592945.1 Planctomycetota bacterium | reverse complement strand
GACATCGGCGGAGAGCCGCTCGAGCCGCGGCTCCTCCTCGGCGAGCGTCGATACCAGCGAACGCTTCGACCAGACGATCGACTCGGTCGGTAACTCCCGCAGATGACGGGCGTACTTCGACCGCAGCTTGCGGCGGGAGGCAGCCAGCCGTTCGGCCTTGCGGAACCGGCGATGGGCCGCTCGCCAGGCGTCGCGGTCGGCATGCACAAGCGGCATGCTCTCCAGGGCGGCCAGCCGCTCGCCCGTGTCCTTCCAGTTGCGGTAGACAGGCTCGATCGCGATCACCCCGCGGACGACCGCCTCGGCAGCCTCGGCCCGCTCGATGCGTCCGAGCAGCGAGGCGACTTCGGCATCGAGGTGGCTCGCCTCGCTCCAGAGGCCGCCGGCGGCCAGGGCCGGCGAGCCGGCCGCGGCCAGCCGCTCCACAAGGTCGCTTCGCCGCGCCTTGAGGGCCGTCAGCGGGGAGACCTCGGGGTCGACCGAGTCGAGCCGCTCGATCGCCTGATCGAGGTGGCTGATGACGCGGGAGACGTGCGAGCGATCGAGGCCGCTGGCCAGTTCGTAGAGCCGGCTGCCGCAGCCCTCCGGCTCGAGGGTGCGGAGCTCGTGGAGTTCGTCCAGGCCGAAGGCCATGACGCTTGTGAAGGCGGTCTCGTCGATGTCACCGACCAAGTCCTGGAGGTAATAACGATGCCGCGGCCCGTCGGCGCTGTCAGCCTGACGGGGATCGACGTTGGCCACCTCGATCAGATCGCCCTCGTCGCCACCGAGGCCGATGCAGTCATCTTCGTAGGCAGCCTGCGTGAGGGTGGCGAGGTGCGGGCCCTCGTGCCGACGCTCGATCGAAAGGAGCGTCTGCTCGGGGGGCATGCGCACGAACAGACGGCCGGCACACGGCAGGCGAGGATCGAGCGCACCCCGTCGGAAGGTCCCCTCAAAGCCGAAGAAGATGGCCCGCACGAACTCGAGCAGGGTCGTCTTGCCCGTCTCGTTCGTGCCGTGCAGCACCTGGACTCCCGGCCCGAGAGAGTCGACGACAACCCGATTGAGCCCGCCGAACCGCTCGGCGTCGATGCGTTCGATGAACATTCCTGGGATCCTCGCGACAAAGGGCCTCCGGAGGGGGGCCTCAGGTGGATTCGATCAGTTCCAATGCGACCCAGCCGGCGTGGCGGGCGGCAGCCGCCGGCAGGGCCGGCGTGGGGGAGTGTTCGATGTTTTCAACCAGGTCGGCCAGGGCCGATGTGAACGATGTCGTGGCGCCGGGCCGGCCTCCGGAACGGGCGTGGCCCAGGGCCGCCAACGACTCGCCGGGATCGGCCACCAGATCGACGCACCAGCTCCGAAAGCCCTTGGGGTCGAAGAACTCGCGGAGCCGGGCGAGGGTCTCGGCGGCGATCTCGCCGACGCGGACGCGGCGGCTGACACTCGTGCCACACTCGACGAGGCAACGCACGAGTTCGAGCGCCGCCTGCTCACCGGGAGCCGTCTGCTCGATGGCCGTCCAGAGCGCGGTGGCGAGTTCCTCGTCACCACCAGCAGCGGACTCGACGCGGACGGTCCGCCAGGCGACCCGTTGGGTTGGAATGTCTCGCCAACTGCCCCGCCAGTTATGCCAAGCCACGTGCTCGGATGCGTCGGCGATGTCCTCGCGGTCGAGGAGCGTGAGCGTGCAGCAGCAGCCGTCGGTACGCTCCAGCGGCGAGCGGGGTTGCAAGGGGGGCAGGTGATGAATGCCGACAGGGAGGGCGGGCCGCCGCCGGCTCGCCCAGATCCAGAAGCTGCCGGGCTGGGTCCAGGCGGGCGAAGCGACCGCCGCAGTCACGAAGGCCGCGGCGGGATCGTGGTCGCCCGGCCAGGGTGTATCTTCGCTGCCGGTCGTGGGAACGCTCGCGTCCCAGCCGACGACGAGACGTCGCCGGACGCCCGCCGGAGCCGGCTCGTCGGCCACGACCGCGGGCACATGGGCAGCTTCCGGTGCCGCCACGAACTCCACGGCGATGCCGTGGATGTCGAGTTCGAGCGGCGCGTGCGGCGTCGCGAAGAACAATCCCTGCGGCTCGCCCAGCATGCGGCTGAAATCCTGGCAGGCGATCGCGTCGTCGGCCAGGAACACGGTCCGGCAACCGGCGGAGGCCAACGCCATGATCGAGGCCCGCACGGCGGCCGCCTGGGCGGGACTGGCCCGCCGCGGGTCGAGCCAGCGGCCGCAGACAACCAGGGCCGATGCCTCGGCACGGGTCGCAACGGCAACCGCCTCGGCAAAGGAGTCGGCGGCGGCCCGGCCGACAGTGGCGACCACGGCTGCGTGGGCGGCATCGGGTACCGCCAGCGGGCGGTCGATCGCCGGATCGAAGGCGAAGACGATATCGGCCACGGTGGACACCCTCCATGGTGAACGCCCGGGCGGCAACCCAGGCAGATTAGGGATACTGTAGCGGGAGCCTCGCGGCCGACGCCACGGCAGAAAATGCCGCCTCCGGCGCCGCCGGGAGTCAGGTCGTCAGCGGCGGAGGCGAGGCGGCGAAGGCCGCAAACAGCGACTCGGCCCAGGCGGTGTCGCCGGCGTGGCCGACGGCGGCCAGGACGCGGCTCCGCAGCAACACGCCTTTTTCGATCGTCGTTGAAAAGAGCCAGCAGTCGAGCTTCAACCGGTCGCCGTCGGGGTGGATCACCAGGCGCCGGGGTTCGGCGGGGTGGACCGCCACGAAAGTCGCCTCACTGCCTCGACGCAGCAGCAGGCAGCCAGCATCGGATGGCAGCGGGCCCTGCGGCAGGGGAGCCCAGGCGATGCCACCGTTGTCGCTCCGACCCATCAGCGAGTCACCGGCGGCTATGTCACACCGGACCGCGATCGCGGAGTCGCTCTCGACCAGCGCGGTTTGGGAGGAGACGACCAGTTCCCAGGCGGTGCCGAGCGGTTCGAGCGATCGCCACATCGCCGTCAATCGCAGGCGGCGGGGGTCGGCCGGTTCATAGATGGCCACCAGGTCGCTTCCCCGCACCCAGTGATCAACGAGCCCCCCGGCAGCCGGGGGACGGCGCAGGTCGACGCCGAGAAGATGGTCGCCGCCGCTGCGAACCAGGCCTGCGGCAGGGTCGGCCAGATCAACTCGGCTGTCGCCCTGGCGGGCGATCTGGCCGGCCGTCTCCCAGGGCGAAGTCGACGTGGTCACTGGCATGGCGGAGTCTCGCTGGTGGGGGAGGGTTCGCGAATCACGTTCGTCGCTCTACGATACAGCACGAGCATCCCCCGCCTGGAATCCCGTCGATGCCCACGCCTGCCGCTGCCGACCTGCTGACCGTCTGCGAAGCGGCAGCCCGCGCCGGCGGTCGGGTGCTCCTCGACTGGGTCGGCCGGTTCGAGACCAGGCAGAAGGGGCCTCGTGATCTGGTGACAGAGGCCGATTACGCTTCGCAGCGGGAGATTCGCCGGATCGTCCAGGAGGCCTTTCCCGACCACGGCTTTGTGGGCGAGGAATCGGATCGTGGCCAAGGGCAGCCTCCCTCGGGCACGCCCGGACACGCGGGCGGTGGCATCCGCTGGATCGTCGATCCGCTCGATGGCACCACCAACTACGTGCACGGGTTTCCGGCTTGGTGCGTGTCGATCGCCCTGGCCGACGCCGATCGGATTCTGGCCGCCACGGTCTTCGACCCGCTCCGGGACGAATGCTTTACGGCCAGGGCAGGCGGTGGCGCCTGCCGCAACGGGGTGGCGATCCGTGTGCCGCAGGTGAGCGAGGCGTCCGAGGCAGTCGTCGCGCTGAGTTTTCCGCCGCATGTCGCGGCCGACGCGCCCGCCGTGCACGACTTCCTCCACGTCCTGCCGGCGGTGCATTCGGTCCGGCGGACAGGATCGACCGCCCTCAACCTGGCCTGGCTGGCCTGCGGACGGCTGCACGCCTTCTGGGCCCGGCGAATCGCCTGCTGGGACGCCGCAGCCGGCTTCCTGCTGGTCAGGGAGGCCGGTGGGATCGTCAGGAGTTTCGAATCGGGGTGCGAGCCGGTGCCGCTCGACAATCCGGCCTTTATCGCCGCCAGCACACCGGCCTTGCACGAGGCGATGCGGACGCTGCTGGTGCGGTAGATGCGGCGGGAACCGCGGCCAGACTGCGATCGGACTGGGGATCCGATTGACGGGGTTCTGACGCCTGTGAGGGATGCGGGCAGTGCGCCTGCTGCGCAAGTTTGCGGGGTAGGCTAGAGCAAGGCTGTCCGCTTGTCCGGCTGGTGATGAGACGATCCTGCATACCCCTGCTTCTTCTGCTCCTGCCGGTCACGCTCTGGACCGCCGCAGCCGGTCAGGATTCGCCTGCGGGCTCTACTGCCGCGCGACAGCCGGTTGCTCCGACCGTCGTTCGGGAACGAACGCCGGAACTGTATTACATCGAGAACGACGCCGGACGGCTCGTGCCGGTGCCCGGCTTTCGATACCGAGACTTCATGGAGCTCTTCCGCATCAAGGAGGGGCTCGGCGGGCCGGCGCTTCCGCCGCCGGCGGTTCTCGAGAGTGTCGTCGTCGCGGTTGACGCCCGCGCGGCAGCCGCAGGGATTCGCGCCTGTCCGGTAACGGTTGAGTGTCGGGTCCGTCAGGCCCGCGGGGGCTGGGCGATGGTGCCGCTGGCGCTCGGGCAGATCCTGCTCGATGGCCAGCCGCGGCACGAGGGGCCAGGACGGATGCTACTCGACGCCGATCCTGACGGGAGCGGCTACCGCTGCTGGTTCGAGCCCCCGGCCGATGCGGCGGCCGATGTCGATCACACCGTCAGGCTGTCCGGCCGGATTCCCGTCGAGGTGGCTGCCCGACAGGAGTTTTTCACGCTCTCGTTTCCGGCCGCCGTCGCCTCACGGCTCGAAATTCGCTCGTGGCGACGGCAGCCTCGCGTCACGCTCGCGCCGGCGAACTCCGGCGAGATCGAGGTTGTTGCCGACACGACGGACGTCGCTGATCGCTTGCCCGAAGCGACCGGCCCGGAAGGCGGTCGGGAGGATGACGTGGCCGCCGCGGGAAGTCGCATCGTGATCGCAGGGGTTGCCGGCGACGTTCGGATTCGCGTCGCGGAAGCGGCCGGAAGCGTGGCCGCGCCGGCCGTCCCTGAAGCCGCCTGCGAGAGCACGGTTCAGATCGACGGCCGGACAGCGGTGATCGCAGCCACGCTCTCGCTGGCCAACCTCCCGCCCGGGCCCGCTCGGCTCTCGATCGGGATGCCTCCGCGTGCATCGCTCCGCAGGCTCGAGGGCGACGCGACGCTGGTCGCGGAGCCTGGCAACGTGGCCCGTGCCGACGGTACACCGGTCGCCATCGACCTCGCGGTCGGTTCCGACGGTTCGGCCACGGTCGAACTGGAGTGCGAGCAGCCTGTCGATCCATCCGGCGGGACGCCCGTCGATCCTCTGGGCTTTGCCGTCGCCGGCTTCGAGCCCTGGCGACAGCGGGGACGGGTCGTCCTCTCGGTTGACGGCGACTGGCAGGCTGCCTGGGAGGATGGTCCCGGCATTCGGCGGGTCGATCCTCCTGCGGGAGAACCGGCCCCGGGGCTCGTGGCCGCCTTCGCCTATGACGCGCTGCCGGCCTCCCTCCCGCTGCGGATTCGGCCGCGTCGCAGCCGCGTCGTCGTGGAGCCGGAATACCGTTACGAGGTGTCGGCCGGCCGCGTCGGACTCGAGGCGCGGCTGCGGGTCGCGGCCCGCGGGGCGGCCGTGGGCAGCATTTCCTTGGCGATCGAGCCGGGCTGGACACTCGGTGACGTCGGTCCGGCTGGGATCGTCGATGCCGCCGCCGTCGTGGTCGACGGACCGCGGATCGTGATTCCCTTCGCGCAGCCGCTGGCTGGCGAGGCCGTGGTGGAGATCGAAGCGGCCAGCCAGATTGCTCCGAACGCCGCGACCGTCTCGTGGACGATGCCGGTGCCGCGGGCCGACCTCGTCGGCCCGGCGGCGGTGATCATCACATCGGACAGCAACATCGAACTGGTGCCCGATGCCGATGCCAGCAGCGGGCTGATTCGTCAGACCGCCTCCGCCGTGCAGGCCGACGATTCTGATCGCATCCCCCTCGTCTACCGGCTCGACGGGGCTGAAGGCCGGTTCACTGCCAACCGCCGCTTTCTCCCGCGGCGGGTCGAGGTCGTCAGCGGAGCCGAGGTGACCCTCGATGAACGGGAGGCCGCCGTCGGCGAAAGCCTCCGGCTCGACGTGCTCCATCTGCCCTTGGAAGTGATCGAGCTGGATGTCCCCGCCGAGGTGGCTGCCTCGGGCACGTTGGAGATCCGGCAGGACGGTGAGTTGCTCGATGCCGTCGAGATCGATGCCCGCGACGGCGGTGATGGCGAGGGCGGGCCCCTGGTGCGAATGCAGGCGGTCTTGCGGGAGCCACTCCTCGGACGGGGCGAGGTGGAGGTCGGGTATCGCGTGGCCATGCCGGAGATTCCCCCGGAAGCGACGGCGGCTATCGATGTTCCGCTCCTCCTGCCGATCGCCGCCGATGCGATCCGGCAAACGGTCAGGATCGCGGACGCCCCGGCCTTATCCGTCGTGGTGCGAGATGGGGCGTGGCGGCAGGAAGCGGCCGGGCAGGCGGACGAGGGCCGGTTGTGGTCGGCCGGCAGACCACGGCACAGCCTGCCGTTGGCCGTGTCGGTTCGGAGCCGTGAGGCGGTTGGCATGACGGTGATTGAAGCGACCTGGCTGCGGACGAGGCTCTTTCCCGACCGCCGGGAGGACACCGCCTGCTACGTGGTGACGCCCGCCTCTTCGGAATTCGAAATCAGACTGCCAGAAGCGACAAAAGCGGCCTCGCTCGACATGCGGGTGGATGGCGAGCGGATCATTCCGCGATCCCGGGGCGACGGCTGGTTCGTGCTTCAGGTGGCGGAAGGGAGGGGACGCCGGCTCGTCGAAGTCAGGACGGTTGCCGCCTGGGGCGGCCGCTGGGCGGGACTCGGCCTGCCGTGGCCGCTGCCGCTGGAGGCCGCAGCCTTTGCGGACGATGTGCTGCAGCGGCGGTTCGTCTGGGAGGTCGCGGTTCTCCCCGAGGACCATCTGATGGACCTTCCCGCTCATTGGACGAGCCAGCAGGCCTGGAACTGGACGGGCCTCGGGTGGGAGCGACAGGCAGTCGTCTCCTCGGCGGAACTGGCCGGCTGGATCGACGCATCGCTTGGCCGGGAGGAGATCGAAGCGATCGGTAGTGAGTGGCCGGCGCGGCAGCAACGGAGCGTTTACACCGGGATTGGCTCGCCCGGAGGAGGCGTCGCGTGGGTCGTGCCGACCTGGTGCATCGTGCTGGCTGTCTCGGGACTGGTGCTGGCCGCGGGGCTGTGGCTCGTTTCCACGGCCGCCTGGCAGCGACCGGGAGTTACGATCGGCACGCTGACGGGCCTCGGTCTTGCGGCCGCCGCCTTTCCGTCGCTTGTTCCGCTGGTTGGCCAGGCTGCGGTGCCGGGCCTTGTGTTGGTGGGCGTGGCCGCTGGGCTCCAGCGTCTCACGGCGACCCGCGCCGCTCTCGACCGGCCGGCCGTAGGTGACTCGGCCAGTTCCTTGACCCGGACGGCGGCCCCCACCGTGTCGCTGATCGTGGCCGCCTCGAACCCGCCCGGATCGACGGCGACTGCGGGAAGGGATGCATCATGAACCCGACCTCGCGGCAGCCGCTCCCAGCGTTCGCCGCAGGGGCCGCCGTTGTCATCGCCATCGCGCTGGGGGGCTGGCCGGCGGCCGCGGTCGATCCCCGGCCGATGATCGCCCCGACGCCGGGAGCGGCCGCTGACTCGTCTCCACGGGATGACGGATCGGGAGAGGGCCTCGATCGCGCGGAGACCGACCCAGGCTTTGTTCGCGTCCATGTGCCGGCGGCTGCCATGCAGGACGTGCCCCTGGCGGCCGGCCGCTACGTACCGATGCCGCTCGCCGAGTTTGACGAGGCGGTCAACACGCCGGGCTTCGATGCCACCCGTCCGCGGCTGCCGGTGGCCTCGTGGGCCCGCTACGAACTCCGGGGTCAGCCGGACGGTAGCCTGGTCGGCAGTCTTGAGTTTGAAGTGCCAGCGTCTGCAGGTTGGCTGCCCGGGGAGATGCCGCTCGGCCGAGTCACAGCCGGCCGCTGTCTGATCCGGACATCAGCCGGTACGGGAGAGACGGTGGCCGTGCGGCGGCAGGATGGAGGGCTGGCGATTCGAGCGACCAGTCCCGGGATCTATCGGTGCCAGCTGCAGGTGCCGCAGGCTGCAGGGGGGGCGGCGTTGCTGGCGATCCCGCTGGTGCCGGCCCTGGGCACCCGTCTCGATCTGACACTGCCGGCTGGCGGCCGTCCCGTACCAACTGGACCGACTGCTGCAGCCACCGTCGTGGAACGGGCGGCCAACGAGTCCGGCGAATGGCGGATCAGCCGCGGGCCGGCGGCTGCAGTGACGACGCTGCCACTTTTCATTCGCGATGGCAGCAGCATTCCCCCGTCGCTGGTCGTCTGGAATGCCGTGGCAGTCGTCGGCCAGCAGGCCGAGGTGGTGGCCAGGGTGGAACCGACCGCTGCCTGGACGCCTGCTCCCTTTGAGTTGGACATGATCGGAAGCATGCAGGTCGTCGGCGTGTCGACTGCCCCGAGCCCGAGCCGGCAGGAGATCGGCTGGAATGTCGTCGCGGGCCGCGTGACGATCGTGCCGCCGCCGCACCTGATCGGGTCGTCGCAGCCGATGGAGATCCGCGGCCTGGGTGCGATCCCGCCGGGAGTGTCGACGGTGGTGCCATCATTCCGGCCCGCGTTCGCTCGCTGGGCCGGCTGCGGAACCCGGCTCCGCGTCGATCCCACGGCCGCAGTCGAATCGATCGAACCCGAGCAGTGCCTCGTGGTCTCGGCAACAGTCGGAGACCGTTGGCCGCTCCCTGAATCGACCGATCCGAAGCCGGCGGCCGGGATCAAGCCTGCGGTCTACTACCTGGAACATCAAACGCCCACGGCGGAAGCCAGCGTCGTGATCGCCGACCGCGTGGCGAGGCCTGAGCTCGCCCGCGTCACCTCGGTCGACATCTCGCCCGGCACGGTCTTGGGCCGAGCTGCGATCGATATCGGGGTGGTCTCCGGCCAGGTCTTCAGTCTGACGGCCGACGTGGCAGCCGGCTGGTTCATCGACTCGGTCGAGCCGGTCGACTGGACCGCGGCCGCGTCTCCCGAGGAGGGTGGGCCGGCGGCGGCCGGCCGGCCGCTGGAATGGCGGGTGGTTCGCTCGCGCCGGGGCAGTGAACTCAGGATCGGTCTGGTCGAAGCAGCCACGCCCGGCCGGCCCACGGGACTCAGGATCACCGGGCACCGGGCGGGCGTGCCGCTTGGCGGCGAGTTTGCGATCGCCGAGATGGACATGGTGCGGTTTCAACGGGAGACGGCGATGCTCGAACTCCAGGTCGGGCCGACTGCCGTGCTGGAGGCGACGCGGGGCAGCCTCGGTCTTGCTCCGCTGCCAAGCCGACTGGCCGCTCTGGCCGGGCCGGTGACGCCTCGAGCCCGCCTCCAGGCCGGATCGCGAGCCACCGACCTGCGGGCGCGGCTCGTCCGCCGCCGGCCGCCGGTCGAGGCCGATGTCAGCGTCGATCTCGTTGGGCGTGAAGATCGCCTCGCCGAGTCGTTTCGATTTACCTGCCGGCCCGTTGCCGGCGAACTCGACACGGTCATCGTTCACTTCTCCGAGCCGATGGAGGCAGGCCTGGAGTGGTCGCTGATCACGCCAGCCGACGGGTCGCTGGTGGCCCAGCCGCTTCCTCCCGGCGAGGCGGCTCAGGGAGAGCTGCGGTCGGAGCGGGCCGTGGCTGAGTCGTGGCTGGTGGAACTGCGACCGGCCACAGCGGCAACCGTTTCCTTCGCGGCCACCCGAACCGTTCCCCTCGCGTCGCCATTGCCCTTGCCCCTGGCCTGGGTCGAGGCGGCCGAACGGCCCGGGGGCACGATTCGGCTGCGGGGCGAGGCCGGCCGCCGGCCGCGACTGGTCAACCACCGACTCCGAGAGGTGCCCCCGCTATCGGATGCCGCCCCCGACTTGATCGAGCTGTCCTACGGTCCGCCGGAGGACTTTCGTGACGGGGAAGCTGTCGCCGAACTGCGGCCGCCGGCCGCGACCGAGGCGGCCGGAGCCTGGGCCTGGCGAGAGGTGACCGAGTGCTGGTGCCACGCGTCGGGTGATATCGCGTGGCAGGCCACGTTTGAGATCCAGAACCAGGGCCGGTCGACGGCGATGGTGACACTCCCGCAGGGCCTGCAGATCGAACGGGTGCTGGTGGACGGCCAGCCCGTCTCCGCGATCGAATCCGATGCGGGAGCAGCCGGCTTGACCGTGCCGCTGCCCGCCGTGCGGGAGCGGCTCACCCTGGTCATCGAGGGCTCGGGGCGTCGAGACGCGCGGTTCGGCTGGTGGTCGGTCGGTGCCATCGTTGCGGCGATCGACATGCCGGTCTTGGAGAGGAAGGCCAGCCTGCTCTTGCCGCCGGAACTCGTGCCGGCGGTGCCGCTGGCCGCCGAGCCGGACCGCGGCTGGGCCGACCGGCTCTTCCTCGGGGGATCCTCGCGAGCGGCGGCTGTTCCCGAGCGGCTCGGGTTTCGCAGCCTTGCCGTGGCCGATGGTCTGGCTCGGGATAGCAGTTTGTTCGTGGTGCGTCGGCGGATCGTCATCTCGTTGGCCATTGCCGCCGGCTGCGGAGCGTTCCTCGCCGCCCTGCTGCTGGGCCGTCGCAGTGGCATCGCTGGTCTCCTGGCCTGCGCCGCTTCCGCCCTGCTGGCCCTCTGGACGATCGCTCCGTGGGACACGCTGGCCCGGGCCGTGCTTTGGGGATGTCTCATCGGGAGCTGGGTGGCCGGTCGCCGCACAGCCGAGCCGCGGGCCTTGGCGGCGGTGGTGCTGGCCGGACTGATCTCGCTTGTCTCGCCGGCGGCGATCGCCACCGAGCCTGAACCGCTGCGGGTCTACGTGACCGACGCGGGCGAGGGCGGGACGGCTCTGGTGCCGGAGGTTCTGCTGCGTCGCCTCTCGGCCGCTCAGGCAACCGCCTCCGTCAGGATTCTCAGGGCCGAGTTGACTGCCGACCTCGATGCGGTCGGATGGCGGATGATGCTGGAGCTGGAAGCCGATCGGGGCGGAACGCTGACGCTCGATCGGCAGGGGTTCGGCGGTCGCTGGCAGATCGCGGCCGAGCCGCCTGCCGGCGTGACGCTCACCGTCGCTGACGACTCAGCCGGCGTTCGGCTGGTCGCCTCGATGGCCGGCCGGTATCAGGTCGAACTGGCAGTCGTTCCCGCCCGCCGGCGGGAGGGCGGAATCGAGATCTTCGCCGTTGCCGTGCCTCCGGCTACCGATGGGCGGCTGACGCTTGCCGGGGGCGCTTCCCTCGCGACAGCGTGGCAGTGCGACCTGCGGGAGCCGGGCGGCCCATGGCTGCCGGCTGCACCGATCGACGACTGCTTCGACATTTCCGGGGCCGATGCCGTGCGACTGATCCGGCCGATCGATCCAGAGGTCAGGCTGATGGCGACCGCACCGGCCGCAGTGAGCTTCAACGACATCGACTGGCTCGAGGATGAGTGTCGGCTGACCGCCAGTTATGAGGTCGGGGGCGAGGGCGTGATCCCGCGACACTTCACGCTGCGGGCCGATCCGGCCCTCGAACCGGTTGCCGGCAGCGACACCGCCGCGACACTCAGCCCGCTGGGGGGCGGACGCTACCTCCTCACCGTCAACGAGCCCCGTCCCGGCCAGCGACGGCTGACGGTCGGTTTTCGACTCCCCCTCGCCGATCCAGTCGGCGTCTTTGACGCACCATGGGCCTGGCTGGAGGACGTTGCCAATGACGTGCGAACCGTGCGGCTCAGGCCGGCCGCCGACCTCGAGGCCTCCCCCGAACTGCCCCCCGGCGTGTCGCTGGTACGGCCCCGCGCAGAGGACGGGGCCGCTACTGCGGCGGTCTGGCGAAACGACGCCGTTGCCGCCGATCCGGATGAGTCGACAGCCTTGCGACCGCGGATCGCGGTCCGGCGGCGGGTGCGGCAGACGCGTGTCAACGGAACGCTCGATCTCGCATTCCGTGACGACCGTGTCGCCATGGAGCTTCGATCGCGGATCGACGCCGGCGAGCAGCCGCTCTGGCGAATCCCTGTGACCGTGCCGCCCGCGGCTGTCATCGACGATGTCAAACTCGAGCGGCTGGGCGACGAGCCGGCAGTGGAGGAACGGGTCGAGATCGTCTGGTCTCGGCCGGTAGCGGATCAGGTCGTGGTCGTGGTGCAACGGCCGGAGCCAGGTCGGTATGACTTCCAACTCGATGCCGTGCTGCCGGTGGCGGCGGCGCGGCAGGGCAAACTGCCGGTGGCCCGGGTCGAATTGGCTCCCCACCCGCTCGAGATCGCCTGGCGGGTGGACGACGAGATGGGGTCGCTGCTGGTCATTGCGAACGACGCTCTGGGGGACGAGCCTGCCGAGCCGCGGGTGGTGATCGGCCCGGACGACGAGGGACCGCGGTACGAACGCTCCGGTGCGCCGCCGTTGCCGTTGCCGGAAAGCTCTGAGGAAGACCCGGCCGTCCCGACCGTCACCAACCGCTCGTTCGGACCGGTCACCACCGTCGATCTGGCGATCGATGGCATGGGGCGGGCCTGGGGGCTGGCGCGGTTTGACCTGATCGCGTCCGAGCCCCAGGTCACGATCCGGCTGCCGGCAGGGCTGCGGCTGTTCGATGTCCGTGTCGACGGGCGGGATGTGACAGCCGAGCCGCAGGGCGGCAACGCTTGGCAACTTCGGCTCCACGACACCGGCTGGCCCCGCTCGCTCTTGGTCGTGTTCGCCGGGCAGGTCGCTGATCGCCTCGCGGCCGGTGGCCCGATCCGTCTGGAGCCACCGCGGCTTATCGGCCTGCCTGGCGGACCCGTGTTCTGGTCGCTCGAGACCCCTTCCAGCTTCGCTATCCGGGTCTCGGAGCCGGCCCGGCGGCTCGATCGCGAGGCCTATCTGCGCCGCTGTAAGGAAGAGCGGCAGGGACTCGACGAAGCCCTGGCCGCGGCGGTACGTGCGGCGCCGCGGCGGTGGCGGGGCCGTCTTGCCGCCTTTGCCGCCAGCCGCTCGAGCGGTGGGCAGCCCGAGGGTGAACGGGCCTGGTATGCCGCGTGGCAGGCCACCGCCGCAGAACCGACCCGGACGTGGATCGAGGCAGATGCCGAAGGGGGCGTCACCATTCGCGGCGTGGCTGCCAGCCAGGCGTTCCGTACCGATCGCGGCCTGGCGACCGCCGTGCTGCTCGGCCTTTTGATTGCCGGCTGGCTGGCGATGAACCGGTTCCCCGCCCTCTCACGCGACCTCCTCTCCCGGCTGCATCGCTGGTGGTGGATCGCGTGCGGCCTCCTCTGGCTGCTTGTTGTGGAGCCGGCCGCCCCCGGCTGGCTGATGCTCGCCTTCGGCAGCTGGTGCGCCACTGCCGAGGCCGGCACCGGTCTGACGGCCAGGCAAACCGGGTGAACCAGGGAAGGCCAAAACCGGTCTGGTTCGCCGTTTGAGCCGCCGCTAACGTCCGCCTCGCTCATCGCGCATGGCCCGCCCGGTCAGCGACTGCCTCACCGCAGGTCAGCCGCTCCGGGCATCCCGGCGGGACGGACTCCGCCCGGGAACAGCCAGCAGCAGGCACGGAGGCTTGGTTCGAATGCTGGGACGACGACGCGGCGGGGAATCCGCCCGAGTGACCCGGGGCCGTGGTGGCCGCGGGCCGGTGATTGGCAGCCTCACGGCCCTGATCGTCGCGGCGACCCTGGCCGCGTCCGCATCGGCGGCAGGCTACCGCACGGCCAACTTCGTGATCGAGGCTCCCACCGAGCGACTGGCCCGCCTGATCGGCGACGCGGCCGAGCAGTATCGCCATACGCTGGCCGTCGAGTGGACCGGCCGCCCGCTGCCCCGCTGGAGCCGGCCCTGTCCGATCACGGCGAAGGTGGCTCCTCATCTCGGAGCCGGCGGAGCCACGAGCTTCGTTTTCGACCGCGGCGAGGTCTTCAACTGGACGATGACCATCCAAGGGAGCGAGGAGCGAATCCTCGACTCCGTCCTGCCGCACGAGATCACCCACACGATCTTCGCCAGTCATTTCCGGCAGCCGCTGCCCCGTTGGGCCGACGAGGGGGCCTGCACGACGGTCGAGCATCCTGTTGAACGGGCCCGTCAGCACAAGATGCTGATCGAGTTTCTGACCACCGGCCGGGGCATCGCCTTTCCCGAGATGTTCGCGATGCGGGAGTATCCCGCCGACGTGCTGCCGCTCTACTCGCAGGGCTATTCCCTGGCCCGCTACCTGATCGAGCGGGGCGGTCGCCACAAGTATGTGAGTTTCGTCGGCGACGGCCTGGCCGGCGACGACTGGGCCGGCGCCCTCGAGCGGCACTACGGGGTCGACGACCTCGCGACCCTGCAGCACGTCTGGCTCGCCTGGGTCAAGCAGGGC
>JAQCJP010000075.1 GCA_027592945.1 Planctomycetota bacterium | reverse complement strand
TCCATCGTTCGGGCTCACCACCGGCAGCGATGTCGACTTCCTGGAGCGATACCAGCAGCTTGCCCGGCAGACTCCCAGGTTCATCGGCTTCGAGCTCTCCACCGCCTTCGTGCCGAGCGGCCGGGTTCTCGGCCTCGAGGCCTACGCGGAACTGATCCAGATTCCCAACTGCATCGGGGCCAAGCATTCCTCGTTGTCCCGCCGCCTGGAATGGGAGCGGCTGGCAATCCGCGATCGGATCCGCCCGGAGTTTCGTGTCTTCACCGGCAACGATCTCGCGATCGACATGGTCCGGTACGGCAGCGACTGGCTGCTCGGCCTCTCGACCGCCTGGCCGGAGGCGTTCGCCTGCCGGGATCGCTGGTGGGCTGCCGGTGACAGCCGGTTCGATGAACTCGACGATGCCCTCCAGGCCCTCGGCGACTTCGCGTTCCGCGATCCCGTGCCGGCCTACAAGCACTCGATGGCCCAGGCTCTCGCGCTGCGGGGCCTGCTCGCCTCCGATGAGCCCCATCCGGCGTGCCCCCGCCGGCCGGAGACTGACCGTCCAATCATCGCCACCATCCTGGCCCGGATCGAACGAGCTTTGGCGGCAGCCCCCACCTGACCGAACCGGTCCCATCCGTACCGCCACGCCGGGCGATCGCTCCCGCCCAGCGGATCAGCTCGCCGTGCTCCCGGACCCGTTGGCAATCCGACTTCGCCGCCGCCACGCGACTCCCGCGGTGAACTGCCCCCAGCCGGCAATCAGCCATCGGATCACCGCATTCGCGAGCCACAGTCCCCACAGCAGCATCAGGAGCCGGTAGTACCAGATCGAGATCGAAAAGGCCCACGGCTGCCCCAGTTCAGAGCCCTCCGCCGGACTGAACCAGATCAGCCGATTGCCGAACGAGCCGTTGCCGGTGATGAACATTTCAGGCGTCCCGAGCAGCCCGCGGCTGACGACGACCACGAGGGTGATCAGGGACGCAACGGTCAGAACGACCAGCAGCACTTGCAGCAGATCGAAGCTGAACCAGCTCATACCCTGCGGATCCTTCCGCCCCCGCCACGCCAGGAGATACAGCCACCCCACCACAGCTGCCGCCGGCACGAGTGAAATCTGCGTCAGGCCGATCAGCAGCAGCAGCCACTCGTGAAACTTCAGCGGCGAGAGCTGCGGCTGACAGAGAGCGGCCGCCAACACCACGGCGAGCACCAGCACGGCCCAGAACCGCACCGCCGGCCCGCGGAGTGGGCCGCTGGCCCAGAGAATCCACCGCGACTCGGGCAGCTCCATCTGACTCGTGACGTTGGCGGCCTCGACGGGAAGCTCGATCGCATCAAAGAAGGTCTGCCGGGCAAGTGGCTCGTCCGTCGTCCAGGCCAGCGTCACCTGCTGCTGCCCCGGCTGCAGGCCCACGAGCACCCGGCCGGCCTCCCGCCGCACCGGCAGCGAACGCCCGTCGAGCGTCACCGAACGAATCGTCGCTGCATCGGGCAGCCCGATGAAAAACTCACCGCCCAGGCTCGACTCAATCCGCAGGTCGATTGACGATCCCTGCCGCCGCGTCCCCAAAGCGGTCATCCGATCAAGGCCGCGGATGGTGAGCGTCTTGCCGTCGATCGCCTCGGGCCGCTCAAACGACAACGTCACCGCCTCGCCCGGCCAGGGATACCAGACCGGGATCAGCTCAGCCGCACCCGATTCGTACACCGGCCCCAGGCCCGCCAGGCCCACATTCCACACCGGCGACGTGACCAGCGACCATCGCTCGACGGCCTGAGGACTAGCGGCAGCCACGAGCCGAATCTCGGGCGTGAGGGGCAACTCGCTGTCCCACGAATAGCTCTTGGCGTTCGCTGCGAGTGTGACGTCGATGGTGCCATCGCCCCCGGTCGTTCCCGCGGAAAGCACCCGCTCGCCAGGCACCAGCGGCACCGACAGGGTAATCGCGCGGCCGGGCTGCGAGAGCCGCCGCACCGTGGTGTGCAGTTTCCAGCTCAGGCCGACCTCCAGGACACGGTCGATCTGCACCACGCCGTGGACATTCGACTGGTCGTAGGCCGCCGCGGCGACGCCTTCCCGCTGCCGCCGGGTGAAAAAGAGCTGGCGCTCGGGCCGGCCGTCAGCATTGACGCCTGAGACGATCCAGTCGGCCGCCTCGACCGTGAGTTGTCGCGGCGGCAGCTGCAGCCCGAGAATCCATTCGGATGCGTCCGGAATCCGACCCTCGACCGTCAGCCTGCTCACTCCCGCTGGCACCCGCACCCAGAGATGGCCGTCTTCTCGCCGGACCACTGCGGCGGGGTCGTCATCGCAGGTCACCGAGAGCGGAGCCCAGACGGGCAGTTTGCCCGGCAGCGGCACGGCACAGGCTGCCGCTGCATGCACCGTCGCCTTCAGTGAGAGGCGATTGCCCTCAACCTGCAACGAGGCTTCGGGGATTTCAGCTGCCCTGGGAAAGGCGTCGTCTCCCTTCATAAGCCGCTTTCGCAACTCGGCGAGCAGCGTTGGTGACGGGAGCAGATCGCCCGCCGAGAGGGCCTGCTGGAGCCTCCCCGCGTCGGCCTGCCTCGCTGCCGACTCGTCTTGTCGCGGCACTGGCTCGGCACTCTCCTGGGCCTGGGCCACCTGGGCCGTGAGCAAAGCGGCAGCCACGGCGACCGTTGCTCCACCGATTCCGCGGCCGTGCTGCCACGGCTTTTCGCGATGGGACGCCGGCCACAGAAAGATGCCCAGCAGTCCGGCGAGGAGGATCACCCGCACCACCGCCACGATCCGGTGCCCGGTTGCCGGCAAGAGAATCGTCCGCAGCGTCTGCTGCCGACTTACCGGACCATCCCACGAACATCTCACCTGATTGCCCTGCCAGGCAGGCCTGGGGATGCCCGTTTGCGTGCTGGTGCCGGGAGCGAACTGCATGTTGGCCGACTCAAAAAGGACGTTTTTCGCCTGCTGAGCCTGGCGACCTGCCTTTGCCATCTGCTCCCGTTTCTCGTACTCGTACGAGACCGCCGAGGACGTCGCCAATGCCGCATCCAACTGCACCTGGCCGGGGGCCGCTGCTCGCCGCGGTCCGCTGAAGATCTCCGACAGGCTCCGCTGCCGATAGTGAATGCCCCCCGGCTCGAGCTGCGGATAGAGGGCCGACTGCACCTCGCTGGTGAGATACGGAATGAGATGCATCACCAGCAGGCCGATCGCCAGCAGCCGCCAGGCCCGGATCCACCAGAGGGCCCGCTCCGAGCGGACCACGGGAAGCAGCGCGACTGGCGCCAGCAGAAACAGCCAGGTGAACCGCGGGGCGTACAGCTCGTGATAGGCGAGCCCGAAGGCCAGAAAGGCGACAAGCCCCGCCAGCCAGCCCCGCATGCGAAACACAGCCAGCGAAAAGACCAGCAGCAGAAACAGATCGAGCAGCGTCCAGGCCGTCAGCCAGTCGCCCTCGACACGGTCCGCTCCGAACACGGCCAGCATCCGCCAGCCGGGCGGAAGGGCAAGGGACACTCGCAGGCTGTCGGCGTCAGCCTGCCACCCGGTCGCCGACAGCAAGGCCTCGCGCGACACCCGGCCGATCGCACGCACCACTGGGCGGGGAGACCGTAGCTCCACGCCGGCCGCTCCCGACTCGGGATCGGCGGTGATCAGCTGCCGTTGGTCGTTCATCCGGACCACGGCCAACTCACTGGCAGCCGCCGCATTGAGGCGGGAGAGCTCCCCGCACGCTCCTTGAATGGTGTCTTCAAACGTCAGCCCGCGGCCGTCATCGTCCAGCCACAGCCGGCGGTCGATCTCAAAGCGATCGGGCCGACGCAGCCCTGCCCCGCTGTCCTTGACCGTCCAGTTCAGCGGCTCCGCCGTCTCCCAGCGAAACACGGGAAGGCTCCGCCAACGCTCGGGGAACCGGGTCATGGCAACATCGACCGGCACCGCGTCGTCGAACTCGATCACCCGAAACTCGGGCCGCATCGCCAGGCCCACCAACTCCTCCGCCACGATGGGTGAGGTGGCCGCCGGATACATCAGCTGCGACGCATCGTCGGTCCGGAAGGCATCCAGCCGAATCCGCCAGGTTCCCGGCCGCACCTGCGCCCGCAGCTGCCCCGCCTCATTGACTGCCACCGGAATCGGCCCGTTCACGGCCGCCAGTTGCCAGCCCGCCGGGAGCACCTGGCCGATCACCTCTTCCCGGCTGCGGCCGGACACGCTGAGTTCGAGTTCGGTTCGCAGCCAGATCGGCAGGCCATCCTCGAGCACCCGCGCGAGTTGGACGGTGAGCTGATCCTGTTCTGCTTCGGCCGGGCGGCTTCGCTCCAGCCAGAGCCAGCCACCGGCATCGCGTTCCGGAAGGGCAACCGGTGTTTGCTCACGGACGAGGCTCACGATCCCGATCGTTTTCGGAACCGCCAGCCGCTCGGGGAGACGACTCCAGCGAAACTCGCCGCCAACGACATACCGCCCCGGCTCAACTCGAATCGACGGCACGCCCTCCCGTGCCACAACCGCCACGGGCTCGCCGTCGAGCGTGACCGCCATCGGCCAGGCGTCGGCATTTCCGGGAAGCGGCAGCCACGAACGGCAGAACGCGTCCACGTTCAGCGACCAGCCGCCGCCGGCGGCGGTTACAGAAAGCTCTAGCGCCGAGGGCCAAACGGCAATCCGCTCACTGGCATCGTCGTAGGGCGAGGGGCAGCCGAGGTTTGCCACGTCCTCCAGCACCCAGCGTCGCCACGGCTCGAGCGCCGCGGGGATCTCGCCATCGGCAGCCAAGGCTGGCGAGACCGCGGCAGCCAGACACGCCAGCAGAGCCGGTCGAGACCATCTACATGCCCAACATGCCGGCGGACGCATTCGGCTTCTCCAGTGTGGCATGGCGCATGAACCACCATGGCCGGCAAGGAGATTGTCCCTTCGCGATCACAGCCTGTCCAAGCGCCTCATCGACCGCGGCTACGGTCGGCCGCTGCCTTCCCGCACGCTGCGGGCGATCGGCGTCAGCAAGGGGCTTTCGCTGCCGAACCGGGTCGATCTGGCCGCGACCAACGTCACGCCCGGCCCGTGGCGTCAGGTTCCGCACCGTCGTCCGCGTCGAGCTCCCGGAGAATGGCCACCGCTTCCTCGAGCGACGGCGTCGCGGCCCCCTTCACGCGTCCGCGGCGATCGGCCTCGGCCAGCAGCAGGGCGTCGAGAAAGTCGGGGTGGGCCTCGAGCCGCTTGCGGGCTCGATGGCCGAGCGTGCCGTCAGCGTAGGCGGTGGCCGCCGGCAGCGTTTCGATCAGCCAGCGGGTCCGCGGGGTGATCAGATCGCCGAGGGCGTCGCTGGCTGCTGCCACAGCGTCGCGACGGTCGATCCCCAGGCCGACGTCGTGAACCAGGGCGGCGGTGAGCAGTTCCTCGTCGAACGGCCGCTCGCAGTGGACACGCTCGAAGACCTGGAGCGAATGTTCGAGGGCGTCTCCCTCGGGATGCCGCTGTGGATTCTGCCGGACGGTGGCGAGGACCGCGACGAGGGTTGCCAGGGCATCGAAGCGATCACCCGCCAAGTGGGCGAGCGAGCCGGTCGCGTCCAATCGCCGGTGCACCTCCTGGTGGATCTCCGCTCGCTCGGGAAGCTCATCGGTCGGCACCCACTCCCCCGCGACCCGGCGAGCCGCCCGAAAGACCGCCCGCCGGACGTCGCTGCCCCCGGTCACCCGCCGAGCCGCTTCGGCGGTGATCCGGTGGCGTTGCCGACTGCGATCAGGATCAGCCGCGTCAGCGGCAGGGGCGGAATCATCGTGGTTCATGGACCAGGCTTTCCAAGCAGAAGCGGTCGTTGCCGGTGCCCATCTGTGGTGGCCGCATCAACTGAGCCTTATGCTACACGAGTGGGGGTGAGGAAGCCTCCTTTGGTCAGGTTGTGAATCTCTCATGCTCGCCAATGATGACTTTATCTCTATGAGAAATTGCGGGGGGATTTTCAGAACCGACTCAAACCGTCGGCGGCGGCTCCAGCGTTAACGCATCTTTCCACTCGAGCAACTCGAGCCTCGTCATCTCCTTGCGGTGAGCACCCTGGCCCCGCATGCCTGCAGATGTTGATGGGATTTCCGGCAACGCCCAGGTTGCCCTCGCGTGGTCGGCTCCAGCGACGGACGGGAGCCGTCCGATCACCGACTACGTGATTCAGGTCAGTTCCGATTCAGGCCTGACGTGGACGACCTTCGACGACGGGGTTTCGTCGGCTGCATCGGCCACGGTGACCGGCCTGACAAACGGCACGGGTTACATGTTTCGAGTCGCTGCCGTCAATCAGATCGGGCAGGGCGAGTTCTCCGCGGCGACCAATGCCGTGGTACCAGAGCCGCCGCCCCAGGTGTTCTCCGTACCGAGCGGTGCCGTCGTGACCGCTGCCGTGGACGCCGGGACGACCCGCGTTGTCAAACAAGGACTCGGCACCCTCATTCTCGACCGGGCCAGCACACACACCGCCGGCACGGTGGTCGAAGCCGGGACGCTTGTGCTTCGCGATCCGGCGGGCTTGGGTTCCGGGTTTCTTCGGGTGCTCCCCGGTGCCACCGTTGTCCTGGACGTAGGGACCCGCGAGGTTGCTCTCAACGGCCTCGACCTCACAGCGGCAGGCACTCTTGCGAGTCACCAGCTCGCCTGGGCTGCTATCGCAAGCCAGGACGATTCAGACCGTGCCGAAGAACCATTTTGATCCCTCGCCCAGCGGCCACTGACTGAAGGAGCATCCTTGCGCTGATTGGCCATCTTTCCGCTCGGTTCGTCCAACCCGCGGCCCCACTTCTGGCTGAACAACGGCACCTGGTGGGTGCGTCTCACGTTACGCTTCGATTTTCGCACCCGCCGGATTCGCTGAACGTCCATCTCGGCGACGGCCAGCGTCATCGCCCTCTCGCTGCGGACGCGCCGTTCCAGGCACCTGGAGTACCGTCACCCGCCGGCCTTACCTCGCGTCGGTCGTTTCGCCTTCGAAGGTTTCCGCAGCCACCGTGATCCCGCGACGGTAGTTTTCCCGGCCGATCACGAATGATCTTCTGCCGGCCCAGAACCGGCGACGAAGTTCCTGATGCTCCAGCCGGGCGATCCGTTCCGATGGGTCAGGATGGCTGGCCGCGTAGCCTCCAACTGCCTCGCCGGCCGCCGCAAGCACCTCTGTGACTGGATTGCGAGCAGCCGTTCGCCCCCTCTCCAGATCTTCGGGTTGCCTCGCAGCGGCCCGCCGCAGGATCTCGACCGCCGCTCGAGGATCGTAACCCGCAGCGATCGTCACCCGCTGCCCCGCAGCGTCGGCCTCTGCCTCCTGATACTTGCGATAGCCCTGCCGCGCCAGCGCGGGAAGCAAATCGATCAGATTGCCGATAGTTCCCAGATCGAGTTTCTGGAGATGCACCGCTGCCTGAAATCGTTCAATGCAGTGCCGCAAATCGATGTGCGCCATTTCATGGCCGAGGACAGCCGCCAGCTCAGCCTCCGTTTCGATGAGTTCCAGCATGCCCGTCGTGATCAAGATCTGGCCTCCCGGAAGCGCCATCGCGTTCGCCTCGGGCCAGTCGACGACGTGATACGTGTAGGGGATATGCCGGCGACGGAGGTGGGGCTCGAGCAGCCGGCCGACGGCCGTCACGTAAGCCGTTCGTCGATCGTCCGGGCCGTCCGCAGTGATCAGTTCGGACGCCAACTTCTCACCGAGCGTGACTTCGTCAACATCTGAAACGCGTGTCAGACTCAGCCCGAACTGGTCCACATCGCGGAGCACGTCGCCCCAGACCTCACTGGCGGCGCTCATGTTGACAGAATCGTCTGCATCGCCGAGTAGGACAACGGCCCCGCAGGCAGCCAGCACGAGAAAAATCAACCAAAACCATGGCTGTCGAAGCATCACGGCTGATCCTCCAGCAGTCCACGGACCTGACTGCGAAAGCGGGTGTAGGCCCACGACGCAGCGATCAGCAGTGTCCCGAGCAACAAAAAGGAAGCGATACGGGCAGGGGTGTCGAGGTTGCGAAGATCGTAGAAGAAGAGTTTCGGGATGCAGAGGCTCAGCACTGCCAAGCCTGCCAGTCGCAGGAGTCGCTCCCGCAACGCAAAGCCGGCCACCACAAGCAAAGCCCCCTCCAGGCCCCACGCGGCCGTGATCGCTCTCCAGGGCACCTCGTGATAAAGCAGCAGAGCCCACAGCACGGTGGCCATCGCACAGTACACGACCCGGCCCTGTCCGACGGTTTTGTTGAGGGACCACGTTCCCCGGGCTTGCAGGCCGCTCGGTCGCGGGCTCATGAACATGCCGGCAAACAAGCAGAGAATCACGACCGTGCCTATCACAACGGGCCCGGCTGGCCCCAGCGTTCCCTCGGGAATGAAAAAGTGGGTGCTCCAACTGCGGGCAAAGCAGACCACGGCGAGCACCATCGCCTGCAGCCGGAGGTTCGTGGACGGCCAGCGTTTCTCCAGGACCAACAGGCACACGCCGAGCAGGGCCCATGCCGGCAGCGCGAGCACACGTCCCAGTTCGAATCGCATCAGCACCGCCACGGACAGCGTGGCGAAGTGCATGGCGAATAACGCCATGAACGCTTCGCCAGTGCCGGACGCTTCGCGAATATTCGTCCGCTTTGGTGACCACCAGGCAAAGAATGCGAAGGCTGCAGCGATGGGCCCTACCGTGAGCAGCCGGTGGGAGATACCAGCGGTCATTCCGAAGGTCGTGTAGTTTGCCATGAAGAGCCTGCTGGCTACGAGGAGGCAGAGAAGATGGCCGTGAAACCGAAGCGTTGGATCGGCAAGCCGCTCGCCCGCCGCCAGGACCAGCATCGCCATGAGCATCCAGGCGACCGCCACCGCGGCGGCGGGAAGCAGGTGCCACCCAAAGAGCACCAGCAGCCAGATGCCGGCCCCGACAGCCAGCGCACGGCAGTCACTCAGCAGCCGCAGCTGCCGCACAGGCAGGGGCCCACGCGACAACTGCCAGCCGCACAGGCCGCAGACGGCCGCGGCGGGAAGAAGCCATTTCCAGGCTTCCTGAGGAACTGCACCGGGCGGCAGACCGACGAGCATGCCATTCATCACGAACGTCGCAAGCCCTCCGGCCGCGCCTCCCAGCAACGCCAGCGTGAAGAGCTCATCCAGATCAGCCGCAATGGCCACCTGCATCAGGAGCCAGGCTGCCAGCAGACCAATCACGCCCACGTGGTACGGCTGGAGCCCGAGATCGCCAGTAAAGCCTTCGGCAACCACACAGGCCGCGAGCAGGCCCGTCGCCGCGTAGCTAAACAGGCTATCGAGGCTGTGCTGGGGTTGTGGATTGAGGAAGCGAGCCAGCGTCCGGTCGACCACAAACACGCCCGCCATGCCAACCGCCTGCGGCACGCCCGGGAGCGGTGTTGGCGAAAGCCACGACCATCCGCCTCCTGGATCCGCCGCAATCAGCTGCAGGGGAACAAAGCAAAGCCCAAAAAACGGAATAGCCAGCAGCCGCAGGAAAGGCTCTCGAAAGAAAAAGCCGAGCAGGAACAGGAGTTGAGCCTCGAGTACCAGCAGGCTCAGTTGCCAGCCCGGCTGCCCGGGAAAACGCTGCCAGATCGTCACTGCAGTCGCAATGGCCGCCACCGTCACCGTCGCCTCATAGCCACCGAGCATTCCTCGGTTGAGCGGCGTGCTGCCCTTGTCAAAGGCCGCTGGCCGGCGGACGGCAAGACGAATCAGCGTGCTCATGCCATAAGCCGCCGCCACCGCCGCGGAGAGGAGGCTTGGCGATACGGTGTTGGGCCAGATGCCGATTGCTGCTGCCAGCATGCAGCAGAGATTCAAGGGGAGGATCGCCCGGCCGATTCCCGGGGTTGGCCCCTTGGCCAGCGTCAGAATGTCATAGCCCTCGAAGGCAAGCCAGCAGATCAGCACCAGGGCGTGTCCGGCCGTAAACCCGTGCCAGAGGTCTGCGGCTTCAAGCATCTCGCGGCCGCGGAGCAAGAGCGTGGAGTAGGTGCCGATCAGGCCAACAACCGCCAGCCCATCCCAACCGAAGCGAGTCGCCACCACCAACACGCTCCCGGCCAAAAGCACGCACCCGTAGGCGGACCACGGCCCGACAGGAGAAATCGCAATCGCTACAAAGCCAAACAGATATGCAATCGCCGTCACCAAGGGTGTGCGGTAGCGTAGCGAGTGGCTGACCATCCCAACTGAAACCGCTACCAACACGCCCATCGCGACGAAGGGATTCTCGATGACTCGGGCGGCTGGTATGCCATGAGCGGCATAGGCCGTCATGTAGAGCCCAGCCCAGCCGGTGGCCATCAGGCCTGCCGAAAACCCGCGATACGCCTGCCACCGCTCGGCAGCAAAGCCGCCGCTGAGCAGCCCAAGCGACACGGCCGCCCCCAAGGCGAGCCGGCCACGCGGCCCAAGCTGCTGAAGGGAGTAGCCGAGAAACAGGGTGATGCCGGTCACGAGCAGCAGGCCGCCGATTCGGTTGAGCCAGTGACCGCCAATCCGCTCCTCCCAGAGGCGGGAGGTCACCGCCTCATCTGCCGTCTGATCCTCCCCATTGGCAGATGGCGGCCCGTCCACGGCCTCGCGGTGGCCGGCGAAAGATTGCTCCTGTTGCAAAGGCCGGGCCAGGTCTTGATTGTCGCGTTCCAGATGCCCATCGAGCGCCAACTGCCGTTGCTGAACGGGTAGAGGCGGCGGCGGCACTGTGACGGCATGTTCACCCGCAGAAAGACCGCTGCCCACCGCGGCATTATGCTGCCGAACCACTTCCCGTTCCGGCTGGTCCGCAACGTTTCGCAACGGCCCGCGCCCGTTTTCAACCGGAATAGTCCCACGCGTTGCCCCATCCGCTAATTCGGCAGCAGCCTCGCTTCGGAGGGTGAGGTACTGCACGGAAACCTGGAGAGCTTCGACCTGTTTCTCCAGCCTGCGAGCCCGGCGTAGGAGCCAAAGCACAAACAGCGGGCTGGTCAACCAAATGGCACCCAGGGCCAACAGGATGAACGCGAAGAGAAATTCAAGAACCATCGCCCTTCCCAGCGTGCGGATGGGAAATCACGGGGACGAACATGTGAATGATACGCCCAGCCACGGCGGGTCGAACCCGCTCGGCCAATCCCGGCGAGACCATGTCTCAGCATGCTGCCTGACGGCCATCGGGCCGGGTGGTGGGCAAGAGACATTTTGGCCAATTGCATCTCGGCCAACGTCTCGGCCTGCGGCGGCATTTTCATCTCAAGCGTGGATATTGCTGCGGCTCCAGCTGCCGCCGTTGCCCCAGAACGGCACCAGCCCCCAATGCAGGGCCACGAGTTCCCGCTGGTGGCTGTCCGGCTGCTCCCGAATCGCCAAGACTTGCTGGGAAGGGGCGATGTTGAATCTCTCGGGGAGCGTGGGCGGCACTGGCACGCCGAACATTTCCACGATGATGTCAGCCCGGGATTTCAGCACGTCACTCGCGTAAAACAGACACCAGCTGATCGGGGAGCCTCAAAGCCCCTCCGCCAGCCACCGGGCCTCGACCATGTCCGCCATCTCCCGGGCCTGCTCCTCTAGTTCCTCCAGCAGCTCGATGTCGTCGGTATCCTCGGCCCGGCGTGCGAGGAACAGCAAGTAATTCGCCTCATTTCGCCACGCCTTGAGCCAGTCGGGCCGCGTGGAAACGGGCCGGTAGATCAGGCTTTCAAGCCGCAGGAACTCATCGCCGGAGAGGGTCATGGGAGCCGAGTTTACTGCTTTGCCTGAGGCTGACCACAGCGTACGGCCCGTCACGTCTTCGCCGCCGCCAAGAGCATCGCCACCACCTCCGGCACGCCCACCGTCGCAGGCTTCGCCACGAGCTCGAACTCGGGCCCCGTAGCCCGATCAGGCACGGCCAGCAGTCCGTCGGCGCTCACGATATCTGGAGACTTGGCCGTCCAGTGGTTTGATAGCAAGAATGGTTCTCTACCTTGACCGGAGGCTCCCATGACCGACCCGCTCCTGCACACGTGGAACCTGAACCTCGGCTACGCCAACCGCCTCGTGGCCGACATTCCCGACGACAAGATGGCTGTGCAGCCCGCTCCGGGAATGAACCATGCAGCCTGGGTTCTTGGTCACCTGGCCTGCACGGCGGACATGCTCGGGGCCATGATCGGCGCAGAGCCCGTCTGCCCGGCCGATTGGGCTGCCCGCTTCGACTGGAGTTCGAGCCCGTCCAGCGATGCCAGCCGGTACCCCTCGAAGGCCACGCTGCGAAAGGTCCTCGAAGACGCCCACGCCACGATCGCCGCTGCCCTGCCCGACGTCCCCCAGTCTCGCTGGCAGGAGACCACGCCGCTCGAGGCCGTCAGGGGCTTTTTGCCGACCTTGGGCGACTGCTTCGTGTTCGTGATGGCTGCCCACGAAAACATGCACCTCGGGCAACTCTCGGCGTGGCGGCGGGTTCAGGGCATGGGGCGGGTTTAGATCATGCCGACCCAACCCCCGGACAATGACAACAAAAAAGCCCTCCCCGAGCCCGACTACTACTTCGAGCACGGCCTCTTGGTCTACACGGCCGCCTATCACCTGAAACGCGGCTACTGCTGTGGCTCGGGCTGCCGCCACTGCCCGTATGAGCCCAAGCACGTCGAAGGAAATACGCAGGTCTGCTCATGACTGACGTGCCGTGGCTAGAGTGGTACCAGAGCCTCGCCAAGCCCTCGTGGACGCCGGCCCCAAGAACCATTGGCCTGATCTGGCAGGTGCTCTATCCGGTCATCATCGCCACGTTCGGCTTTGTGTTCGTGCAGGCCGGCCGGGGCAAAATCCCGCGGTTCGTCGCCCTGCCCTTTGCCATCAACCTCGCAGCGAATCTCGTGTTCACGCCGATCCAGTTCGGCCTGAGAAACCTCCCGCTGGCCTCAATCGATATCGTGGTCGTCTGGGGCACGCTCGTCTGGATGATGGTCGTGATCTGGCCGTATTACCGCTGGTTGGCCGTGGCCCAGGTCCCGTATTTCGTCTGGGTTTCGATTGCCACGGTGCTGCAACTCTCGATCACCTGGATGAATCGGGGCTAAAGAGCCGGCCCTGTGTTTCTGGGGGTGGTATCTCTACCGGCTCAATGCACTTCGCCGAGTCATTTCTGACGTTGTTCACGAACGTGCTCACCGGATACGCCGTCATTTCGTCAGGGTGAAACGGCCGCAGGAGCCGGGCGAGTTTGCCGGGGTTGTGCTCTGCCGGATCGAGCCAGACGGCAAAACTCTCCGGCGGGATGACCACGGGCATGCGGTCGTGAATCGCCAGCATGGATTCATTGGCGTCGCAGGTCAGGATCGTGCAGGTCTCCAGCGGTTCGCCCTGTTTCTCCCAACGCTCCCAGAGCCCGCCCATCCCGAATGGCCGGCCAGATTTCAGCCTGATGGAGTAGGGCTGCTTCGTGCCGTTTCGGGGCTGCCACTCGTAAAAGCCATCCGCCACGATCAGGCACCGGCGGGATCGGAAACTTGCCCGAAAAGCTGGCTTGGTGGCGGCGGTCTCCGAGCGGGCGTTGGTCATCCGGCTGCCGATCTCGGGGTCGTCAGCCCAGAACGGCACCAGCCCCCATTGCAGGGCCACGAGTTCTCGCTGGTGGCTGTCCGGCTGTTCCCGAATCGCCAAGACTTGCTGGGAAGGGGCGATGTTGAATCTCTCGGGCAGCGTGGGCGGCACTGGCACGCCAAACGTTTCCGCGATCACGTCAGCCCGGGATATCAGTGTGTATCGGCCGCACATGGAAACCCCCTGCGGTGGCTGCCTTGGCTCGTCCTGCCCTATTATTCACCGGTTGGCACCCTGAACGAACCCGAGGCAAACCCATGCGAATGATTTTGGCGGCGATCCTGCTGTTTATGGCAAGCCAAGTCGCGACCGAAGAAGCCCTGAGGCCGGTGTTGGACTTTGCCGGCCCCGAGGCTGCCCAGAGGTGGCAGACGGTGAACGACGGCGTGATGGGCGGCGTTTCAGACGGGCGATTCGAGATCACCGACGCTGGGGCCCTTGAATTCTTCGGCACGCTCTCGCTTGAAAACAACGGCGGCTTCACATCAGTCCGGACCAAGCCCACTGATTTAGATCTCACAGCCGGCGACACGATCGTGGTCCGGGTCAAAGGCGACGGCCGAGAATACGTCCTGAATCTCTACACCAAGAGCCGTCGCAGGGCCTTTTCGTACAGGGCGCCGCTGCCGACCACGAGAGACGAGTGGACCGAGGTCAGGGTCCCGCTGGCCGACTTCATCCCTACGGCGTTCGGCAGGCGGGTGCAGGGAATGGGGCCAGTCGAGCCGAGCCAAGTCAACGGGCTGGGCTTCATGCTCGCCGACAAAAAGCCGGGCACGTTCCAGATGCAGGTCGAGTGGGTGAAGGTCGAGCGGGCCGGGAAATAGAAGCGTTTGCGAACGTCCGCAACACTGACCAAGATCAGACACCTCATCGCCTGGCCCCTCCCCAGTTTCTGTACCAGTGGTTATGAGAGAGTTGGCGAACAAGAGTCAGCGCGGTGTGTCGGAGGGAGGGGCGTAGCCCCGACC
>JAQCJP010000074.1 GCA_027592945.1 Planctomycetota bacterium | reverse complement strand
CCGCTCCAGGCCCCGCCGTTGCGGCCGGCGATGATGTCGGCCCGGAGGTCGGCTGCCGTGATCCCGCCGGCCGCGATCGCGACCTGGCCCGCCCCGAGGTCGAGCTTCCCGCCGCCGGTGGTCTCTTCGACGGCCAGGCCGCCGATCGCGACGGAAACCCGGGCATCCTGGACGAGGGCCATCTGGCCGCCGGCGGTGATCGTGACCAGCGGGCTGCCAGCGACCGTGCCGGCGTTGATCGCCAGCGAGGTGATGCCCGTCGAGTCGTTGACGGGGAGGGCGGGGGCCGAGAGGGTGCCGCCGTCGACGATCACGCTCGGCGATCGCATCGTCGTGCCGGCGGCGACCGCCAGCGTCGCTCCCGTGTCGACGGTGACGTTCGTGCCGGCCAGGGCGTCGGCTGCGGCCACCTCGAGCGTGCCGGCGGAGACGGTCGTCGGGCCGGTGTAGGCGTTGGCAGCGTTCATCACCAGCGTGCCGAGGCCGGTCTTGGTGACCGAGTCGGCCGCCGAGATGGTCGGGTAGCCCGCCTCGGCCTGGGTCTGGGAGCCGGAGGGCACGTCGATCACGATGTCGGACGGAGCCGAGCCCGGCGTGTAGACGAGCTGGAGATCGTTGCCCGCCAACGCCATCGCGAAACTGCCGCTGCCGATGTCGTTGGTGAAGCCGGCCGTTCCGTTGGCGGCCGCCGTACGGATCAGGAAGCTGTCGGCGGCGAAGCCGGTGATACCTCCTGCCGCCGTGGCGACCGTCCAGCTGGCCGACTGCGTCGGGTCGAAGTTGGCCGCATCGCCGTCGGTCAGCGGGTCGGCGGAGGAGAGGCTCCAGAGGTTGATTGCGAAGGGCTCGGCCGTGGAGCTTGCAATCTCGAGCATGCCGGCGATCGAGAGGAAGTCCCAGCCGGTGCCGGCCCCGCCGGTCGCATCGGCGACCTGCCAGTTGAGGCTGCCGCCCGAGGCCCAGGTGACCCCGGCGGTCGTCGAAAGCGTGCCGACGCCGGCCCCGGGGGAGACGGTGCCGCCGACGGCGACCGCCAGCGAACCGAGCGTGCCGCTGCCCGAGACGGTCGCCAGCGGTCCGGCCGTGGTGGCGCTGGCGGAGATGTCGCCGTCGACCTGGAGCGTGCCGGCCGAGACGGTCGTCGGGCCGGTGTAGGTGCTCGTCCCGGCGAGGGTGAGCGTGCCAAGGCCGAGCTTCGTCAGCCCGCCCCCGGTACCGCCGTCGAGGAGGGGCTGGTCGATCGTGATCGCCTGGCCGTTGGAGTCGATCACCGCTCCGCCGGCGAGAACGTTGGCCGCGGTGAGATCGCCCATGAACGTCGCCTGGGCGTTCTCGGCCGCCTGGAGGGTGCCGCCATTGAAGTTGAAGGTGCTCGTGCCGTTGTTGCTCTGCCGGACGAGGGGCGTGGTGATCCGGCCGCCGTCGAGATTGACGGTGCCGACGGCGTCGATGTTCTTGGTGATCGTCAGGCCGGCGCTGAGGCTGGCGATGGTCAACTGGCCGGTGTCGGAGACTGTCAGCGTGCCGGTGCCGACCTCGCCGACGAAGAAGGCCCGGTCGCCGGCGGTCTGGTTGAAGGTGCCCCCGGAGAGCGTCATCACGCCGGTCGAGCCGGCATTGCGGGCGATCGATGTCCAGCCGTTGGCATTGACCGTGCCGCCGGTCTGCGTCCAGGTGCCGTCCCCGGAGGCCCCGACCTGGAAGTTGCTGTCGGCCCCCGCCTCGAGGGTGCCGCCCGACATCGTCGCGGTGCCGGTCGCACCCGCTCCCTTGCCGACATAGACGGCCCCGGTCGTCAGCGAGGCCTCGTCGGTGATCTCGAGGCTGCCGGTCGAGCCGTCGAGGTCGGCGACGTTGAAGTCGCCGCCCATCGTCAGGCTGGCGGTGTCACGGACGATCAGCGTGCCGGTGCCCCGGTTGCCGATCGCCAGCCAGCCGGCGGTCTGGAATGAGGCGGAGTCTTCGACGATCAGCGTGCCCGTGGCACCGGTTCCCAGGCCGATCAGCGTGCGGCCGGCCGAGCTGAGCGAGGAACTGCCCGAGAGGGTGACCGTTGACGTCGAGCCCTCGTTGTAGCCGATGTTGGCGTAGCTGGATGCGGTCAGGCTGGAGTCGACCAGCGTCAGTTCCTGCGTTCCCAGGCTGCCCGCGATGCCGTTGGCGTAGCCGAGCTGGAGGATCTTGTTGGTGATCACCGAGTTGGTGAAGGTCGCCGTCGAGACAACGCCGCTGGTGCCGGTGCCCCGGCCGACCTGGAGGTGATCCTCGATCGTGAGCGTCGCGTTGGCGACGGTGAGGTCGCTCCCCTGATCGGGCACGGCCCCGGCCCAGAGCGACCCCTGAATCGTCACCGTCTGGCTGTCGGGATCGGGCCCGGGGCCGGTCAGGGAGAGCGTCCCGGAGTTGACGCGGGTCTCCGGAAGGACGAGGGCCGTGCCGGCGAGCACGAGGGTGCCCTCCCCCGTCTTCGAGAAGACGCCGCCGGTAGCGGCGGTCGCCCCCGAGAGGGTGAGGCTGGCCGCGGCGTCGGTCACCTCGATCGCCGAGCCGGCTGCGGTGACGGTGAAGCCCCGGTCGCTGGTGGCCGTGGAGCCGCTGAAGGCGAGCGTGCCGCCAGCCAGGACGATGTTGGCCGGGTCGGCTGTTGTCGCGCCCAGCGGGCCCGCCGCGCCGCCGTCGCCGAGGGTCGGCACCACCAGCCGGCCCTCCTCGATCTGCACCCCGCCGGTGAAGGTGTTGGCCGAGGAAATCGTCGCATTGCCCGTGCCCCGCTTGACGAGGCTGCCCGGGCCGGCGATCGCCCCGCTGCCGGAGAAGGAATAGCTGAGGAAATCGTTGTCGATAAAGACGCCGTTGGGGACCACCGCGCCGCTGATCGTCACGTCGGTGCTGCCGAAGGCGAGGTCGTTGAAGATCGCCTCGTCGCCATTGGCGAAGGTCGTGGCGGTGTCGGGCGGGATCACCCAGTTGGCGGTGGTGCCGACGTCCCAGGTGCCGTCGAGAAAGCCCCCCGCCAGGCCGCTCCACTGCCGGCTGGCCAGGGCCGTGACGAGGATGTCGATCGAGTTGGCGGCGGTGTTGTCGATCAGCTCCGCCGTCACGCCCGCCGGCAGGGAGCCGAGCGTGTAGGTGCCGGCCGTCGTCACCCGGCTGCCGTACTGGATCAGCGGAAACTGCCCCAGCTGCGGCCGGCCGCTGGCCAGGTCGATCGTCACGTCGCCGCCGGTCGTCAAGGCGCCGGACACATTCAGCGGGGCCGCGGTCGGATTGCCGAACTCGCCCAGGTCGAAGCCGAGCGAGTTGAGCCCACCGAGCGTGAACTCGGCGGTGGTGAACTGCGAGCCCTGGAAGCCGACCACCTCCAGGTCGAAGGAGGTGCCGTCGGCAAGGTCAATCGCCCCGCCGGTGAAACTTCCGGTCGTGGTCGCCAGCCCGCCCTCACTGACCGTGGTCGGGCCCAGGTAGAAGTTTTGGGCCGAGAGCGTGAGCACGCCGCCGCCGAGCTTCGTCACCCCACCAGAGCCGCCGAGCGACGAGGATACCGTCAGATCCTGCCCGGTGGAGTCGATCGTGACACCCCCCGACTCGATGGTGATCCCGCCGATGCCGGCGATGAATCCGGCCGCGTTGGCCCCTGCGGCGGCCCGGATGGTGCCCCCGTCGATCGAGAGAAAACTGCTTCCGGCCCCGCCCTGAATCCCGCTGCTTGTCAGCGTGCCACCGATGATATTGACGGTGCCCGAACTGCTGCTGCCATCGCCCACCCGGACACCGCCAGACGCAGCCACGGTGAGTTCGCCGCCGAGCGTGAGGGTGCCGGTGCCCTCCTGGCCGACCGCCAGAAAGCCACTGCTGGCGGTCTGGTTGAAGGTGCCGCCATTGATGACGAGCGTGCCGTTGGAGCCGGCAAGGCGGCCCACCGCCACGCTGCCGCTGGCATCGACCGTGCCGGCCGATTGGGTCCAGGTGCCGGTGCCGCTGCGGCCGATCTGGAAGGCGGTGTTGTTGCCGCCGCTGAAGGTGCCGCCGTCCATCGTGACGGTCGCCTGGGTTCCAGCGCCCTTGCCGACGTAGACGGCCCCGGTCGCAAGTGCGGCCTGATCGGTGATCTCGACGGTGCCGGTCGAGCCGTCAAGATCGGCGACGTTGAAGTCGCCGCCCATCGTCAGGCTGGCCGTGTCTCGCACTACCAGCGTGCCGGTCCCGTTGTTCCCGATCGACAGCCAGCCCCCGGTCTGAAACGAGGCCGAGCCCTCGACGATCACTGTTCCGTTGGCGTCGGTCGCCAGGCCGATCAGCGTGCGGCTGGAGGACGTGAACGACGAGCTGCCCGAGAGCGTGACCGTCGACGTTGAGCCGTTGCTGTAGGCGATGTTGGTCACGCCGCCGTTGGTGAGGCTGGAGTCGACCAGCGAGAGGGTCTGGGTGCCGAGGTTGCCCGAGATCTGGTTGTCGTAGCCCATCTGGAGGTTCCCGACCTCGACGACGGCGTTGCTGACGTTGACGGCGGACGTGACGCCGGTGGTGCCGGTGCCACGGCCGATTTGGAGGTAGTCGCGGATGTCGAGGGTGGTGTTACTGACACTCAGCGACACCCCCTGATCGAGTTCCGAACCGGCCCAGAGCGAGCCCTGGACGGCGGCCGTCTGGCTGGTGGCGTCTGGTCCGGGGCCGGTCAGCGAGAGTGTGCCGGCCGCAAGGCGGACCTCCGGCAGGGTGAGCGAGGAGCCGGCCAGCAGCAGCGTGCCGGCCCCGGTCTTGAAGAAGACGCCGCCGCTCGACGCCGCTGATCCGGTGAGCGTGACGGTGGCGGCGGCGTCGGTCACCTCGATCGCCGAGCCAGCGGCCGCCACAGTGAAGCCGCGGTCGCTGGTCGTCGTGCCGCCGGTGTAGGCCAGCGTGCCGCCGGCCAGGACGAGGTTGGCCGGGTCGGCCGTGGCCGCACCCAGGGGGGCGGCGGCACCGCCGTCGCCGAGCGTCGCGACCAGCAGCCCCCCTCCTTCGATCCGGATGCCGCCGGTGAAGGTGTTGGCCGTGGAGATCGTGGCGTCGGCGGCCCCCTGCTTGATGATGCCGACCGAACCGGCGATTGTTCCGCTGCCGGAAAAGCTGTAGTTCAAGATCTCGTTGGCGATCGTCATCCGGCCCGGTGTCACAGTTGCGTTGATCGCCACGTCGGTCGTGCCGGTCGCCAGATCGTTGAAGGCGACCGCCTCGCCGTCGACGAAGGTGACCGGGTTGCCCGTCACCTCGTCGACCCAGTTGGCGGTCGCCCCCACGTCCCAGACGCCGCTGACCGCGCCGCTCCAGCGGGGCAGGGAGAGGCCCGTGACGACGAGGTCGACCGTGCTGGCCGAGGTGTTGTTGACGAGGCTGGCCGTCATCCCCAGCGGCAGCGTGCCGAGGGCGAGGTTGTCGAAGCCGGCCAGGCTTCCGTAAGAGAACAGCGGGATCGTGCCGAGGGTCGGGCTGAGGGTCGCCAGGTCGACGATCGTCGCTCCGCCGACGCTGACGTCACCACTGACCGCCAGCGGGGCGAGTGACGGATTGCCGAACTCGGCCAGGTCGATCGCCAGACCCGCCGAGGCGAGGGTCAGGGCGGAGGTGGTGAACTGCGTGTCGAGCCCGCCGACCACCGCCACGCTCAGGCTCGTGCCGTCGGCCAGGCTGATCCCGCCGCTGCCAAGAGACGCTGCGGTGGTGACCGCCAGCCCGCCGGCGGAAACGATCGTGTCGCCGGTGTAGTCGCTGACGCCGGTGAGGGTCAGCGTGCCGTCGCCGAGCTTGGTGAGGCCGCCGTCGATGGCGGCATCACCGGCAATGGTGCTGTGCAGAAGCCGCTCGGGCAGGCCGACATCGAAGCCGTTGGTGTCGATCCGGGCACCGCCGTCGCGGACGAGGGCCAGTTGGTCGGCGCCCCCCATGTTGATCAGGTTGGCCGTCGCCTGGTTGGCCCGCAGCAGCCCGCCGTTGAAGTTGAAACGGGCAGTTCCGTTATTGTTGGCCGAGGCGATCCGCTCGATGGTCAGGATGCCGCCGTCGAGGTTGAAGGTGTTGCTGACGCCGGCGTTGTTGCCGCGGTGGACATCGATGATCGAGCTGCCCAAGCCCGTGACGGTGCCATCGGCGAGGGTGAAGACATTCGTGCCGGCGTTGCTGTCCTGGGCAAAGCGGATGTCGCTGCCGCCGTTGAGCTCGAGTCGGCCCCCGTTGGTCACCGTGACGGTGGAGTTGGTCGCGTCGTAGCGGCCGAGGACCATCCACTGCTCAGTATCCGAGCCGATCGCGACGGTGCCGCCGTCGATCAGAACCGTCGCCTGGGTGTCGCTGTTGCCGGCAAAGCCCATTCGGAAATAGCCCTGGCTCGTGAGCGTGCCGCCGTTGCGGACCGTGACCGTGCCGAGGCTCGTCTGCTGGTTGTTGTCGCCGCGGGCGACGTCGACCCAGGTGGCATTGACCGTCCCTCCATCGATCAAGAGCGTGCCGCTGCCGCCTGAGCGACCGACGGTCAGGCCGCTGCCGGCGATCGACGTGGTCATCTGGTAGGTCATGTCGACGACCGCCGAGTCGTTGACGGTCAGGCTTGAATCTGAGCCCGCCGAGCGGCCCAGGATCAGAGCCGTGCTGCTGAGCGTCAGCCGGGAAGAATCATTGAGCGTCAGGCTCGTCCGGGGCGTGCTGGCCGAGTCGCCGCCATTGAAGCCGAACATCCCGGTCTCCGCCGAAATCGCCGCATCGCCGTTGAGGACGACGTCGCTCGAGACCGTCCCGGTGCCGTTGCCGCGGCCGATGGCCAACTGCCCGACGCCTTCGAGCGTGGTGCCGGCCTCGAGCTGGAGGAGGGTATCGGTGCCGGCCGAGCCGGCCGTCGTGAAGCTGCCGACGATCAGGTTGGTGCCGCCGTTGTTGTAGGTGCCGCCCGACAGGATCGTGGTGCCTTCCTGAAACACGGCAGACGCCAGATAGCCGCTCGGGTCGGCATAGCCGTCGCCGGCGAAGCTGCCGCCGCCGGAGAGCGTCAACGTGCCCGTGCCTTCCTTCACGATGCTGACGGCACCGGCTGACGAGTCGATCGCACCGGTCACGGTCACCGCCCCGCTTCCAGCGGGATTGAACACGACCGTGCCGCTCTCGGTGCCAGTGATGCTGCCCTCTAGCGTGAGGCCGGCTCCGCTGGCATTGCTGACGGTGGCTGTGCCGGCAGCTGCCAGAATAAGGTCGGCGCCGACCGTCTGGTCGTTGATTACCTCGCTGGCCAGTCCGATCACCTCGCCGGCGCCGGCGAGCGTCAGCGACTGCCCGGCTGAGCCCAGGGTGTAGGCTGCCGCGGTCGCATCGGCGAACCGCACCGCGGCCACGGTGGCGCCACCGCCAAGATCGATCGCGGTGTTGCCGTTGCCGGCCGAGTCGAAGAGCGCCGTGTCACTGGCCGTGGGCAGGCCCGGATTCCAGTTGGTGGTTGTCGACCAGAGGGCATCGACGTCGCCGGTCCACTGGGAGTCAGCCGCCAGGACGCTCGCTGAACCGATCGCCAGACCAGCCATCAGAACCAAGACGCCCGCAACGCGAGTTGACATCGGAAACTTTCCCCCTCTCAACAGCACGGGTGGTTCCCGGGCCGGTTTGCAGACCTTTCGATGACATCCCATGCGGGCGAGCCGCCATCCCGCCTCCACCAGGTCTGCATCCGACGTGAAGCGGTCAGGCTCGTACGATCGACGATTTCGAGTCTACTGACTCACCGACCGTCAACGAGGCTTCGATTGCGCAGAAAACATTTTCGGATGCGTCACCGCAGGGCGGCCCGCGATGATCCTTGGCAGCCTTGACTGCGTTGCGGCAGATGGATGAGCGTCCGCTTCTTCGCAGGCATGGTTGAGCATCTGCGACAGGCTCCAGGACGCTCGGGCCTTCCCTGCGTCGGCTCGGTGCCCGTGCCAATCGAGCGGCGTTGCCCGACGAGATCCCATCGGCCGCCGTAACCTGCCCTGTTGGGATCAGAAGGAGCGGCCGAATCCCGGAAAACCGCACGCCGAACGCCACCCTGCCCGCCCCACGGGGGGATCGGCTATCATGCTGAAGTTTTCCGGCCGCGTGCAGTTGTGCCGCCCGCCCTCCCTGTCCACCGATGTTCGCCGACATCCTCGATACCAGCTTCTGGCTCACGGCCACCGGAATCTTCGGGCTGCTGGCGCTCTCCGCTTTTTTCTCCGGTTCGGAAACCGCGCTGACGGCGGCTTCTCGCGGCAAACTCCGAGCGCGGGCCGACAAGGGCTCCCGCGGCGCCGAGACGGCCCTCGATGTCACCGAGGATGGCGAACGGATGATCGGCGCGTTGCTCCTGGGCAACAACGTCGTCAATATCCTGGCCGCCTCGCTGGCCACCGCTCTGCTGACCAAGGTCTTCGGAGCCTCGGGGGTGGCGGTCGCCACGCTGGTGATGACCCTCCTGGTGCTGATCTTTGGCGAGGTGCTGCCGAAGACCCTCGCCATCCTCGCGCCCGAAGCCGCCTCGGCCCGGGTCGCGCCGGTGATTCGGCTGATGATGTGGCTCTTCGGTCCGATCATCACGTTGATCCAGGGTCTGGTCCGCCGTGTGCTCGGCCTGTTCGGCGTGCGAACCGATCCCGGCCGCCACATCCTCTCCCTTCGCGAGGAGATCGCCGGGGCGATCGCCCTGGGTCACTCCGAGGGGGCGATGGAGAAAGAAGACCGCGACCGGCTGCTCGGCGCGCTCGATCTGTCCCATCGCGACGTCTCCGAGATCATGAAGCATCGCAGCCAGATCGAGATGATCGATGCCGATAAGCCGCCCACCGAGATCATCCGCCAGGTGCTGGCCAGCCCCCACACCCGGCTGCCGGTCTTCCGCGGCACCGACGAAAATATCCTCGGGGTCATTCACGCCAAGGAACTCCTCCGCGCCATGGACCAGTTGCTGCGGGCCGAGAACGGAGACTGGTCGGCCCTCCAGGACCTCGATGTCCTCGAGGTGGCCATGCCTCCCTATTTCGTCCCCGAGACGACCCCCCTCGACGAGCAGATGCGACAGTTCCTCCGCCGCCACACGCACTTCGCCCTCGTGGTCGACGAGTACGGTGCCCTCCAGGGGCTGATCACCCTCGAAGACATCCTCGAGGAGATCGTGGGAGAGATCACCGACGAGTTCGACGTCGGCGAGGAGCATGCGATCAAACAGACCGCCGACGGGGAATATCTCGTCGACGGCACGCTCGCCATTCGCACGCTCAACCGGGCCCTCGACTGGCAGCTGCCCGATGATGAGGCCAACACGGTGGCCGGACTCGTGATTCACGCAGCCCAGGAGATCCCCAAGGTCGGCGAGGTCTTCTCGCTGCACGGTTTCCGCTTCGAGGTGATGGGCAAGGAGGGCAATCGGCTCACCCGCCTGCGGGTGGCGGTGGAACCGGAGCCCGCCGCGTAACCGGGGGCATCAGGCCCGGAAAACGGCCGCCGAACGACCTTGCGGGCGTCTTGGCCGGCTTTCTATAGTCCTCCCCCCCGCCTCCTCCGTTCGTGAGGCGAATGTCCCGCCGGCTGCGCCATGCCTGTCGCGTCCCGTCGCTCTGCCATCCCCCTGCCCGGCCGTGCGATCGGCCTCTTCGCCGTCGCCGTCACCGCTGCGGCAATGCCTCCCGTACACGCTCAGCGACTGGCCAACGGGTTTCACGAAGCCCCGCAAGATGCCGCCATACCGGCTCCCGTGCCGACCGGGGGGGCGATGGCGGAAGTCCCCCAGCCGCACGTGCCAGAGGCAGTCTCCCGGCCGGCGGGCTGGCCAACCGATCCGGCTCCAAGCTCCGCGGGTCGACACGTTTTTTCGAGCATCCGGGATCGGCCCGGCGAGCCCCTCGACGGGCTCGTTGCTTCGGCGGACGGTGATTCGAGTCCCGGCGGCGTCGAGCCCGCCCAGTATGTGGAGCCAGCGACACCGCCGCTGACGGCCCAGCAACTGGCTTCCGCCCGCTCGCTCGAAGCGGCCGAAGTCGTGGCCCGGGTGGGGCCGGAGGTCGTGCTCGAGGCCGATCTGATGACGCCCAAGGCGCTCGCCTGGCTCGAGCAGGTCAGCCCGAGCCTGCCCCCGGAGAAGATTCGGGCCCTCAAACTCGAGATTTGCAAGCAGGTCATCAATCCGCACATCGAGACCCTGCTGGTCTATGTCGATGCCTGTCGGGAGATTCCGGAAGACAAGCTTCCGGAAATCCGAGCCAACGTCGACAAGGCCTTCGACGAGCAGCAACTCCCCCGCATGATGGAGGAAGAAGGCGTCGCCAACTCATTGGAGTACGAGCGGCTGCTCCGCAAACGGGGCATGTCGCTCGACCGGATGCGGAAGATGTTCTTCGAACGGGGCTTGGCCCAGGAATGGCTGCGGAAGAACGTCGGTGCCGACGAGGAGATTCCCCACGCCGATCTGATCGCCTGGTATCAGAACCATCTCGACGAGTACGCGTATCCTGCCAAGGCCCGTTTCGAGGTGCTGACCGTCAAGAAAGGGCTGAAGCGATCCCGGGCCGCCGCCTGGGACATGCTCGCCGCGATGGGCAACGAGGTGCTCGGGGGCCGTCCCTTCGCCGAGGTGGCCCGCAGCCGCTCGGAAGGCCCCACGGCCTCACAGGGCGGAGTCTTTGACTGGACCGGCGAGGGGAGTCTCGCCTCCAAGACCCTCGACGAGGCCGTCTTCTCCTTGCCGATCGGTGAACTCAGCGCGATTCTCGAAGATGAAGACGCGGTGCACATCGTCCGCGTGATCGAACGCGAGGTGGCCGGCCGCACGCCGTTTCTCGAGGCCCAGGTGGGGATCCGTTCGCAACTCCTGCTCGAGCAGCGGCAGGCAGCCACCGACGAGTATCTCAACAAGTTGCGGGCCCGAACTCCCGTCTGGACGATCTTCGACGACCCGACCGGTTCGGCCTCGGCGCCGACCTTCACCGCCGGCCGGCCAACGCCGAGCCGCCGCTGATCGCCCGACTGCCATCCGGCAGGAGCGGCTTCCCGCCGCATCGCTCTGGCCGCGGTCGCAGCCGGGCTGATTGCCGCTCGGAGAGGCGCCAGATACACTCCTCAACTCCCCTGGCCAGGCCGCAATTTCCTGCCCCCGGCGGTCGCTCGCGACGTTCCCAGGAGCCCTTTTTCCATGACCCCTCCCTCCTCCAAAGCCGCCCCCGGTTCGAACGTAGCCTGGACGCCACCCTGGCCGGGCACTGACGCCGACGGCACAGCCCGGCTCGAATACGACGGCCAGGCCCATGACCTCCCCGTCGTGGTGGGGACGGAAGGGGAACGGGCCGTCGACATCGCCAAGCTCCGTTCGCAGACCGGCCTGATCACGCTCGACGAGGGCTACGTCAACACCGGCTCGACCGCCAGCGCGATCACGTTCCTCGATGGCGAGAAGGGCATCCTCCGCTACCGGGGCTATCCGATCGAGGTGCTGGCCGAACGCTGCGACTTTGTCGAGGTGGCCTATCTGCTGATCTACGGCGAGCTTCCCACCGTCGACCAGCTCGATCACTTCCGCTCATCTCTCGGCCTCCACACGATGATCCACGAGGACATGCGGAGCTTCTACGGAGGCTTTCCTCGCGACGCCCATCCGATGGCGATCGTCGGGAGCGTGGTCGGGGCGCTTTCGACCTTCTATCAAGATTCCCTCGATGTCCGTGATGCTCGGCAGGTCGAGGTGAGCGTTCACCGGCTTTTGGCGAAGCTCCCCACGATCGCGGCCTACAGCCACAAGAAGTCGTGCGGCCAGCCGCTGATGTACCCGAGAAACGATCTCTCCTACTGCGAGAACTTTCTCCACATGATGTTCGCGGTGCCCTGCGAGGAATACCACATCGACCCCGATTTCGCCGAAGCCCTCGACATGCTCCTGATCGTGCATGCCGATCACGAGCAAAACTGCTCGACCAGCACCGTCCGGATGGTGGGCTCGAGCGACGCCAATCTCTTCGCCAGCATCTCGGCCGGCATTTCCGCCCTCTGGGGTCCGCTCCACGGCGGTGCCAATCAGGCCTGCGTCGAAATGCTCGAGGAGATCGTTGCCGACGGCGGCGATGTCAAGAAATACGTCGAGATGGCCAAAAACAAAGACTCCGGGTTCCGGCTGATGGGCTTCGGCCACCGGGTCTACAAGAACTACGACCCCCGGGCCAAGCTCATCAAGGCCACCTGCGACAAGCTGCTGGCGAAGATCGCCCGTCAGGATCCCCTCTTCGACATCGCCCAGCAGCTCGAGGAGGTGGCCCTCGCCGACGAATACTTCATCGAGCGGAAGCTCTACCCCAACGTCGATTTCTATTCGGGCGTCATCTATCGGGCGATCGGAATCCCGGTGCAGATGTTCACGGTGCTCTTCGCGATGGGCCGGCTGCCTGGCTGGATCGCCCATTGGATGGAGATGCATCGTTCGCCGACCAAGAAGATCTGTCGGCCCCGGCAGGTCTATTCCGGCGAGACCGTCCGCGAGTTCGTGCCGATCGATCGGCGGAGCTGAGCGGCTGGCTGCCGGGTGATCAGCCAAAAAAGGGGGCATCCCCCGTTTCCGCGGCTTGTCTGGAACGCCCGCGGCAGTCTGGAAACGGGGGATGCCCCCTTTTTTCAGCGTTTGGCGCGAAAAAACGTGGTCAGAATCTGGCCGCAGTCGTCGGCCAGGACATGGCCGATGTGCTCGACCCGATGATTGAGCCGGGCGTCGTCGAAGAGTCGGTAGAGCGTTTCGGCCGCTCCCGCCTTGGGATCAGCCGCCCCCCAGACCACCGCCGGCAGGCGGGCCTGGAGGATCGCTCCGGCACACATCGGGCAGGGCTCGAGCGTGACGTAGAGGGTGCAGTCTTCCAGCCGCCAGGAGCCGAGGCTGGCGGCCGCCTGGGTGATGGCGATCATCTCGGCATGCGCGGTCGGGTCGGCGAGCTGCTCCCGTTGGTTGTGGCCGCTGCCAATCACGCGGCCGCCCGCGACCACGATCGCCCCCACCGGCACCTCGTCTTCGGCCGCAGCCTGCTGGGCTTCTTCGAGGGCGAGCCTCATCCACCGCTCGTGGTACGGCTGGCCCGGCAGGTCGAGCGGTTCAGATTCGTTCATCGACCGCACTGTACGACGGCGGCGGCCGGAGGGGCAATCGGCTCTCCGCGGGAGCGACCGGCTACCGGGTAGGCAGCGGGCCGGAATCGGCTAGGATTCGGGAGATTCCATTTATCCGGCCCCGCCGCCTTCAGGGAGATCGCCCTCATGGATCCGTTGTCCGTTCTCCTTCGCTGGGCTCATATCCTGGCCGCCATCACGGCCCTCGGCGGGCTCCTCTTTTCCCGCTTCGCGGTCGTGCCCACCGCCGACGAGCTGGGCGGTGAGACCGCTGACAAGATCCACGCCGGCGTCCGCCGCCGCTGGCTCCCCTGGGTGATCGGAGCGATCACGCTCCTTTTGGCCAGCGGCCTGACCAACTACATCCTGATGATCCGCCGCGTGAAAGCCGCTCCCGAACTCTGGGGGCCCGACTGGATGGGGCAGACCGGTTATCACGCTCTCTTCGGCATCAAGTTTCTGCTCGCGATGATCGTCTTCTATCTCGCCAGCGGCCTGGTCGGTCGCGGTGCCGGCACGCAGTGGATTCGCAACGCCCGCAAGCAGTGGCTCTCGGTCACCATCGGCCTGGGCGTGGCGATCGTGCTGATCTCGGGCTGGATGAGGAACCTCCACACCGGAGCCAACGACCTGCCCGATCCCGTCCGACAGTACGCCAAGACCTATCTCGAGGACATCGAAGCGACCAATGCCGGCGGGAGTGGAGATCCAGACGACGACGCGGGCCCGCGGGGAGGCCGTCCATCTCGAGTGGCCCCGCCCCCAGCCGAGCCGGCCTCCGGGCCCGCGGCATCACCAGCCTCCGAGGAGACGCCTGATGGACAGGAAACAGAAGAAGCGGATCGAAGTGCTCCAGCAGAAGATCGCCAAGCTCCAGAAACTCCTGGCGGCGGCAAAGCAGCAGCCGGATGACCCAGCCGAGCCCGCCCGTCTCGAGCAGGAACTCGCAGCCGCCCACGCCGAACTGAACAAGGTCAAGCAGGCCTGATCGCTGACCGGATTCTCTGCGAGCATCAGCAGCGCTGCCGCTGGTTCCGGCCAGTGCCGCGCGTTGCTCCTTTCGGTATTCTAGGGGGATTCTCCGAGAAGCGGCTGCTGGCGGGCAGCGGCCGCGATCCGGATGACACCAGGCGATGCATGTGACCGATGGGGCTGGCCGACTTTTTCTCCGGGCTCTTGGGGGGTAGCGGTGCCAAGCGGGTCGATCTCTGGAAGAGGTTCGAGAAGCTGCGGGAGAGCACCTCCGGGACGATGTCGGCCTTTTACAAGGTCCGCGACACAAAAGACGGCGAGATCCGGGGGCTGAAGATCATCAACCAGGCCAAGGCCGCCCCGATTGAGGGCCGCTACAAGGGCCTCGGCAAGCCGAGCGAGGGGGAGATCGGCAGCCAGATCAGCGGCCCACACATCGGCCGAACCCTCGAGTGGGGCGAATCGACTGAGGGCGATCCCTTCGTGCTCCAGGAGTTCATCGAGGGCAGCCTGCTCCACTCGCTCGTGTCGGCGAAGAAACCGCTCTCACCCGCCCAGCGGCTCGACCTCGTCCGCCAGGCCGCCTCGGCGATCGCGACGGTTCACGCCGCCGGTTTCGTGCATCGTGACATCTGCCCGCGGAACTACATCCTCCGCCCCGACGGC
>JAQCJP010000073.1 GCA_027592945.1 Planctomycetota bacterium | reverse complement strand
CATGCTCAAGGGGCGCCGGGGCCGGCGGTGACATGCTCAAGGGGTGCCGGGGCCGGCGGTGACATGCTCGAATCCGGGGGATTTTGCTACAGGGTGCTCGCTCGGCCGACTGCACGCCCACTCTGAGGCGCAAAGATTCCCCGGCTTCTGCGCGTGCCCCCGACCGACCCCTCCCCATGCGACCGACCCCTCCCCATGCGACCGACCCCTCCCCATGCGACCGACCCCTCCCCATTGTCCGCATTTCCACGGCCGTGCGGAAAAGTTCCCCGGCTGCTGCGGGAAGATTCACCGTGAGAAACGACGCTCGGCCAGGTATCGTCGCTAAAAGCACCTCCCGGAGGCTTCCCGCGATGACAAGTGCTCCTCGATGCCGGCTCACTGCTCGTGGCTTTACGCTCGTCGAACTCCTCGTCGTGATCGCGATCATCGCCACCCTGATAGGGCTCCTCCTGCCGGCGGTGCAAGGGGCCCGCGAGGCGGCCCGCCGGATGAGCTGCTCCTCGAACCTGCGGCAACTGGCCCTGGCGACGCTCGTCTACGAGAGCACCACGCGGCGGCTGCCGCCGAGCATGATCCACACTCCCGGCACGGCCTTTACCAACAACAACGGCTCCTGGGGCATCAGCGGGCGAATCCTGCCCTTCGTCGAGGAGGGAACGGCCGCGGTGAAGGTCGACCTCGAGGAGGCCTTCGACAAGGGCTCCAATGCCGTCAGCGGCGTGCCGCAGACCAGGATTCCGGTTTTCCTCTGCCCCAGCGAGGCCAACGACCGGGTGCGGATCAAGAACGGCAGCCCCTTCAGCTATCCCCTCAACTACGGCTTCAATTTCGGCACCTGGTTCATCTATGACCCTGCCACCGGAGCTGGCGGCAATGGCGTCTTCTTTCCCAACTCGCATCTCAAGGCAGGGCAGGTTTCCGACGGGATGAGCAAGACGCTCTGCGCCGCGGAGGTGAAGGCCTACACGCCCTACATGCGAAACACATCCGATCCGGGTGACTCCTATCCGGCCAACAACCCTCCGGCCGACCCGTCCCTGATCGCCGGACTCGCCAGCGGTGGCCAGGCCAAGCTCGGCCCCGACACCAACTCCTGCACCGGCCACACCGAGTGGCCCGACGGCCGCGTCCATCACACGGGCTTTACGACGACCTTTCCCCCCAACACCCGCGTGCCCTTCGCAAGCGGCGGGCAGGAATACGACATCGACTACAACTCGATGCAGGAGGGCAAGAGCGCCACCGCCCGGACCTTCGCTGCCATCACCGCGAGAAGCTACCACCAGGGAGTGGTCAATGCGGCCCGGATGGATGCCTCGGTACAGGCTGTGAGCGATGACATCGATCCGCTTGTCTGGCAGGCCCTCAGCACCCGCAACGGTGGCGAGTCAGCCACCCTGCCATGAGCTCGAGTGTCGGAGCAGCAGGGAGTGAAAATCCTGGCGTTTCCCGCCACGAGGCAGCCAGTCCAGCGATCTGGTAGCGTGTTGCCGCTCCGTCAATGTCTGTGTCTCCCGCTGTCGGAGATCCCACTGCTGACGGGTCCTGGCCCGCTACATTCCCAAGATCATCGATGAGCTCACCCCTGGCGGCCAGCTCCCGCAGCGCTGATCCTGGCTGGGCCATGCCGGATTTCTCTCTGGCTTGGTTTCGATCTGGCAAGGGGGCTGTTCCCGACATGGGGACGGCCCTGCTTGAAGGCCGGGCGCCGCACACCCGCTAAAGGCCGCACGTCACGACTTTCCGGACGGGTTTGTGCAGACGCCGCCGCCCGCCGTCGATACCCATTTCCGGGCCGGATGTCGCCGGCTCCGCATCGTCGCCGGTTGTGATTCGCCGCCCCGGCGGTCGTTGCGTCACCTGTGTTGTTCCACGTCTGTCTCGAGAATCCATTCCATGCCCAAACCGTCCCGTCGACCGAAGGTGTCCGCCGGTCAGAAGTCGTCCGCCGTTCAGAATCCCCTCGAGACCTATCTGCGGGACATCAACCAAACGGCGCTGCTGACCGCCGCCGAAGAGAAACAACTTGCCCAGGGCGTGCAGGCCGGTGATGCCCTGGCCAGGGACCACATGGTGCGGGCCAACCTCCGTCTGGTGGTCAACATCGCACGGGGCTACGCCAATCGGGGCCTGCCGCTGCCCGACCTGATCGAAGAGGGCAACCTCGGTCTCCTGCGGGCCGTCGAGGGCTTCGATCCCACGATGGGCACCCGCTTCAGCACCTATGCCAGTTACTGGATCAAGCAGTCGATCAAGCGAGCCCTGATCAACTCCGGCAAGACGATCCGGATTCCGGCCTACATGGTCGAGCTGCTCTCCAAGTGGCGGCGGGCCACCCTTCGACTCACCGAGGTACTCGGTCGGACACCGACACCGGAGGAGGTGGCCCGGATGCTGGGGCTGGCCCGCAAAAAGCTTTCGATCGTCAAGAAGGCGATCCATGTCCACCAGGCCTCCCCGCAGGCGGAATCAGCAGACGGAGGCTGGTCGCTCGGGGAGCTGGTCATGGATGAAAACGCCCGCTGTCCGGCGGAGGTGATGCTCGACGACGACACGCTCCGGCACGTGCTCGATCGGATCGAAAGGCTCGATGAGCGGGCCAGCCGGATCATCAAGCTCCGCTTCGGGCTCGGGGGAGGCGATCCGATGACGCTCAAGGAGATCGGCGGGGTCCTCGGCCTCACCCGGGAGCGGGTTCGGCAGATCGAGAGCGAGACGCTCGCCAGTCTGGCGCTCGAACTCGACGCCGTGCCCCGGGCCACCCTGCGGCTTCGCCGCGGCGCCTGACCCTCCCGACCTTCCGTAGGATTCCACCCCATGGATCTCTCCCGGCTGATTCGCCCGATTCCCGACTTTCCCAAGCCGGGCATCCTGTTTCGTGACATCACCCCGCTGCTGGCCGACCCGGAAGGGCTCACCGAGGCGATCGATCGCCTGGTCGAGCCCTGGCGGGAGGAGCGGCTCGACGCGATCGCGGCGGTCGAGGCGCGGGGATTCCTGTTCGCCACGCCCCTCGCCCTGGAACTGGGCATCGGCGTGATTCCGGTCCGCAAGCCGGGCAAACTTCCCGCTGACACCATCGCCCACGACTACGATCTCGAATACGGCCGCGACCGGCTGGAGATGCACGCCGGGGTTCTCTCCGCCAAGGCGCGGGTGCTGGTAGTCGACGATGTCCTGGCCACCGGCGGCACGGCCGCCGCCTGCAGTCGGCTGGTCGAGGCGGCCGGCGGTGAGGTGGTAGGAGCCTCGTTCCTCGTCGAGATCGAGGCTCTCGGAGGTCGCGAGCGGCTGGCGCCGCACCGGGTGGAGAGCGTCTTGCAATACTGAGGTCATGACTGCCGAGGCCATGACCACCGAAACCGCGGGCCGATCCCGACCGCGAGTTGTCGTCGCGATGAGCGGCGGTGTCGACTCGAGCGTCGCCGCCGCTGTCTTGGTCGAGCAGGGCTATGACTGCGTGGGAGTCTTCATGCGGCAGGCGGCGCCCGCCCTTCTGCCAACCGCCGCCAGCAATCTGCCGGTCGTGGCCGCCCCCGGCCACCAGGGCTGCTGCAGTGCCGCCGACGCCCTCGACGCCCGGCGGGTCGCCGACCGGTTGGGAATCCCGCTCTACCCACTCGACCTGACCGGTGATTTCGAACGCATCATCGACGACTTTGCGAACGAATACGGCCGCGGTCGCACACCGAATCCCTGCGTGCGGTGCAACGCCTGGCTGAAGTTTGGCCGGCTCTTCGACCATGCCGATGCCATCGGGGCCAGCCACGTCGCCACCGGCCATTACGCCCGCCTGACCATCGACCCTGCCGGCTGGCCGTCGCTCCGCCGCGGCCTCGATGCCGATCGAGACCAGTCGTACGTCTTGTTTGATATCGCGGCCGAGCGACTGCGGCGGATGCTCTTGCCCATCGGGGGCCTCCACAAGAGGGACGTTCGCCGACGGGCGGAATCGCTCGGCCTCGTGACAGCCGACAAGCCCGACAGCCAGGAGATCTGCTTTGTGCCCCCGGGCCAGCACGCCCGGCTGGTTGCCGCTCGCCTGGGAGGCTCCCGAGCCGGTGAGATCGTCGACTCCCACGGCCGCGTGCTCGGCCGGCACGAAGGTATCGAACAGTTCACCGTCGGTCAGCGGCATGGGCTGGGCATCGCCACCGGCAACCGGCTCTACGTGATTCGGATCGAGGCGGCTGCCCGGCGCGTTGTCGTCGGGCCCCGCGCTGAGGTGCCCGAGACGGAACTGGTCGCCAGCGACGTCCGCTGGCTTGTTCCGCCGCCGGCGGGCCCCTTTGAGGCCGAGGTGCAGTGCCGAGCCCAACGCAAGGCCGCCCCTGCGGTCGTGACGCCGCGTGCCGACGCCCGCTTTGGCGTCCGCTTTACCGGCGGCCCGGAGGCTACCCCAGGGCCGATTTCACCGGGCCAACCGGCGGTGGTCTACGCCGGCGACCAGCTGCTCGGCGGTGGCTGGATCGAGGGGTAGGTCGGGGAAAAGCCACAATTTCCCCCGGCCGAGGATGCGAACTAGGCTTGCGAAGACCTCGAGGAGCCGACCCGTGAACGACCAGTCCAACATCCTTGTCTATGGAGCCACCATCCTTCTGGGCATCGTCGCCCTGACGATGCTGCTGCTGCTCTTCAACTACGGGCAGCTCTGGTTCCAGGCCTACTGGTCCAAGGCTCGGGTCACCTTCTTCGAACTGCTCGGGATGAGCCTTCGCAAGGTGAATGCCCGGACGATCGTCCAGGCCAAGATCATGGCCACCCAGGCCGGACTCGGTGATTTTCCATCCAAAAAGCTCGAGGCTCACTATCTCGCCGGTGGTGACGTGCCGCGAGTGATCCGAGCCCTGATCGCTGCCCAACGAGCCGACCTCGACCTGGACTTCGACCGGGCCTGCGGCATCGATCTGGCGGGACGGGACGTGCTCGACGCGGTGCAGACGAGCGTCAATCCAAAGGTGATCGAATGCCCGGCGACAAGCAGCGGCAAATCGACCCTCTCGGCGGTCGCCCGCAACGGCGTCGAGTTGCGGATTCGCGCCCGTGTCACCGTGCGAACGAATCTCCAGCAGCTCATCGGCGGGGCCACCGAGGAGACGATCATCGCCCGAGTCGGTGAGGGCATCATCACATCGATCGGTTCGGCCGAGAGCCACTTTGAAGTCATGGAGCATCCCGACACGATCTCGAAAGCAGTGCTCGATCGGGGGCTCGACGCCCAGACGGCATTCCAGATCGTTTCGATCGACATCGCCGACATCGAGGTCGGCGAGAATATCGGCGCCCGGCTGCAGGCCGACCAGGCCGAAGCCGACACCCGGGTGGCCCGGGCCAAAGCCGAGGAACGTCGCAGCGTGGCGATCGCCCGAGAGCAGGAAATGAAGGCGGCGGTCTCGGAGAACAAGGCCCGCCTCCTGGAAGCCGAAGCGTTGGTTCCCAAGAGTATCGGCGAGGCTTATCGCGCAGGCCGGATCGACCGGGTCAAGGCCGGCAACGGGCAGGCCGGCTGAGCCTGGTTTCCCATCTTGCCCCGCCCGACCGTTTGCCGGTCACCAGAGGTGGCAAATTCGGCATAGCCGGCGGATTCGTTCACATCGAGCCACCAGAAGTGCCGATATCTCCCAGTGGTGAGCCATGATCCGGCAGGATGCCGGGTCGGTTTCGCCAGAAGTTCCAGGCCAAAGGGAGTGAGTGCCATGGCGATGCGGCGTTTGAAGCTCTACACAGAGCCTGAAATCGAGACGGTGGCCTACAGCACGCTGCCCGAAACCCGCGGCGGCGTGCAGGTGCCTCTCGGCGAGGTGCTCCCGCTGCTCGCTGACGCGGTCAGCAGTGATCGCACCTGGCTCAAGGATTTCGCTGACGAAGAGATCACGGTTTCGTCGGATCTCTACGACGTGCTCCAGGCCTACCGGCATTTCCGGCGGCCCGGTGCCTGAGTAGTGGGTCTTCTCCCTCTTGCAGAGGGGCCCATACGAGGGTAGAGTTCGGTGTATGAACTCAACTCTCAACCTCGCTGATCTTGGTCGTCGCGTCCGGGCCGCCCGGCTCGCCCGGCGGCTGACCTTGGAAGAGGTCGTCTCGCGGACCGATTTCACGGTCAGCTGGCTGTCCAAAATCGAGAATGGTCTGTTGGCGCCCTCGCTGGAAGGACTCGTGCGGCTGGCGGACGTTCTCGAATGTGGCGTTGACGACCTCGTGGCGGGGCTCTCAGCGTCCCCCCGCTTCGTGGTCGCTCGGCGGGGAGAGAATCCGAAGAAGTCAGCCAGGAACGGCCGCAGCGGCATGACCACCGAGCCACTCGCCGATACCTGGCAGCGGCGGGCGATGGAGCCTGTGATGCTTCACATCTCCGGCACGGGCAATCGCAAGAGCCCGGACCATCACGACGGCGAGCGTTTTCTCCACGTCATTGACGGTGATCTCAAGATCATCTACGGCGATGAACTGATCGTGCTGGCCACTGGTGACAGCGTCTATCTTGACGCCTCGCTACCCCACGCGATCTTTCCGGGCAGCCGTGGCGAGGCTCGTGTTCTCAGCGTGTCGTTCGAGCCCGGCCGCAACGGCGACGCCGGCCGGCTCACCCGCTCCCGTGTGTCCGGCAAGGGCAACGCCAAGTCGGCCGCCCGGGGCAAAGCCTGACGGGTAGCGGCGGGGCGGCGACGCTGGTTTCAGCCGTCGGTCGGCTGCTCGGGCGTCGGCAGAATCAGCTGCCAGAACTCGAGGTCGAGCCAGCGGCCAAACTTGAAGCCGGCTTCGCGGACGGTGCCGCAGCAGCGGAAGCCCAACGAGCTATGCAGGGCAATGCTGGCAACATTGGTCGCGTCGATGCCCGCCGCCAGCATGTGGAGACCGGCCTGTTTTGCCTCTGTCACGATCGCCTGCAGGAGCTGACGACCGATGCCCTCCCCACGGAACTGCTCGGCCACGTAGACCGAATGCTCGGCGGAATACTTGTAGGCCGCCCGCATCCGAAACGGTCCCCAGGTGGCAAACCCGGCCAGCAGGCCTGGCTCCCACTCAATTCCGAGCACAGGAATCCCGGCAGCTTCTCGCTCGGCCAGCCAGGCCTGCATCGTCTCCTCGCTGCGGGCCGTGTATTCGTAGATGGCGGTCGTGTGCAGGATCGCCTCGTTCAAGATTTCACGAATCCGCGGCAACTCGGTGGCGGTACATCGGATCACCGGCCGGCGGGTTGGAGCAGATTTCTTGCGGGGCATGGCGAGGGTGGCCGCGATCAGCGATGCCGAGGGGCGGGCGTGAGGAGCGAGACGACGACGAGCACGAGGAATCCCAGGGGGATTGTCACCAGCCCGGGCTGACTGAAGGGCATTGGAGCGAGGTCTCGGGAGATGCCATAGACCTTTTCAAAGGTGTCGGCCGAAAGGAGGATCCAGGCCAGGGAGGCCGTCATGCCCACCGTCACCGCCGCGGTGATCCCCTGCTTGGTCGTCCGCGGCCAGAAGAGCAGCATCACCAAGGCCGGCAGGTTGGCACTGGCCGCGATATTGAAGGCCCAACCGACGAGGAAGCCGACGTTGAACCCCTTAAACAGGATCCCCAGCGCCATCGCCACGATGCCGAGGCCGACCGCCGCCAGCTTGCCGACCCGCACCTTCTCGTGATCGGTCATTTGCACCCCGGCCACGTTTTCCACCAGGTCATGGGCGACCGCACCGCTGCCGGCCATGATCAGCCCGCTGACCGTGCCGAGCACGGTCGTGAAGGCGATTGCCGAGATCACCGCGAACAGCGTGTTGCTGAATGATTTGGCCAGGAGCGGTGCCGCCATGTTGGAGTTGGTCGGATCGAGAAAGCCACTGGTCATGGCGCCAAGCCCCAGGTAGAGCGTGAGCACGTAAAAGATTCCGATCGTGGCGATCCCCACCACCGTGCTCTTCCGCGCAGCGGCCGCATCCTTGACGGTGTAATAGCGGATCAAAATGTGGGGCAATGATGCCGTGCCGCAGAAGAGGGCCAGCATCAGGCTCGCGAAGTCGAGCCGGGCGATGAGGCTGCCACCGGCGAGACCCTTGAAATAGCCACCCGGGCGGAGGAGCTCGGCGGCCGGCCGCTCCCGCGGAGTGAAGACATCGTGGGTGCCGTCGTCATCCCGGGTGGTCTGCCTCCGCCAGGTCACGACCGTCGAGTCTTCCAGGGTGGCGAGGTAGGCCAGCGGCCCCAAGGGGCCGGTCTTGCCCTCCCCGGCGTACCGCTCCGGGAGGCTGGCGAGCGTTCCGACCGGCCGCAGGTCGTGCTCGGCCGACTGGGGCTCTCCGTCGATGAGCACCTGCCCGTCCGGTCGAATACTCCTGGTCTGGGGAGTGAAATCGGGCGGCCCGGGCCGGCCGGCGTTGACGACCAGGCCGCGATTCAAGATCAAGAGCGTCAGCACGCCGCAGAAGAAGACCAGCAGCGATCCCTTGATGAACTGCACCCAGGTGGTGCTGACCATGCCCGCGGTCACCACGATGAAGGTGACGGCGACCCCCACCAGGATCACACCGGCCCAGTGGGGCAGGCCCAGCAGCGGCGTGACGAGCGCCCCGGCTCCGACCATCTGCGGGATCAGGTAGAAGACGCTCACCACCAGCGTCGAGATCGCCACGGCCAGCTTGATGCCGCGGCTGTCAAAGCGGGAATCGAGGGCGTCAGCGAAGGTGAACTTCCCCAGCGCCTTGATCGGTTCGGCAATCACGAACAGGGCCACGACCCAGCCGGCCAGAAAGCCGATCGAGTAGAGGAAGCCGTCGTAGCCGTAGAAGGCGATCAGCCCGCAAATGCCCAGAAACGAGGCCGCCGAGAGATAGTCACCGGCGAAGGCGACGCCGTTGACGAACCAGTGGACCTGGCCGTGGGCCGCGTAGTAGCCCTCGGCTGACTGGCCCTTGCGGCCGAGCCGGAAGGAGAGCCAGAGCACGCCGGCCACGAAGGCAGCGAAGATGGCGATGGCCAGCGGTGAGGTCTCGTGAAGCATCCGATTCGCGTCCTGATCCTACGAGCGGCCGGGCCGGTCGCGGCTGGCCCGGGCGAGGATGTAGACGACCGAGAGCACCACGGCGGCCACGATCAGGCCAAGCCCGCAGGCAATCGCCAGATTGACCCCGCCGAAGACCCGCGTGGCCAAGAGATCAGGCCCCGCCAGCACCAACGCCATGAAGCCGCCGTAGAGGAGCACATAGACGCCAAACAGCGCCAGGCCCACCCGGTTGACCGACACTGAACCCTGCGTGGAATCCTGCTGCTGCGACACCCGCACCTCCTCTCCGACCCTGCTGGCCGGCCGCAAGGATACACTCCCGCCGGCAAGAATGGAGGGCGCACCCGCGCGCCGGTGGGAGGGCGGCCCGCTACCGTGGCGCGGCAGCCCCGGCTGCCTTGTCGGCGAAGGGAAGCGGCCAGTCGGGGTGCGGCACGTGCTCGTGGTCCATCAGGGCCTCGAGCCTGGCGACCACCTGGGGATGCTCGGCGGCCACATCGGTTTTCTCGGATGGATCGGCGGCGAGGTCGAAAAGTTCGGTCGGCCGGGCCTGCTCCGCCCGCTTGGGACCAGCCTGCCGCCGCACCGCCTTCCAGCGGCCGTCGGTCACGGCCTGCCACCTGCCCTCGGTGAGCTCGCGGTAGAGGAAGCGATCGTCAACGGGAGGAGCTTTGCCCTCGACAGCCGCCGCCAGACTGATGCCGTCGATATCGGCGGGGATTTCGTCGTGAAGTCCGGCCAGGTCGAGCAGGGTCGGCATCCAGTCCTCGAAGCCGGTCGGGGCGGTGATCGTCTTTCCGGCGGGGATTTTCCCCGGCCAGACGATCGCCGTTGGCACCCGCAGCCCGCCCTCGTAGGGCGAGCCCTTCCAGCTGCGATAGTCCCCGTTGCTCTTGAGCCGGCCGGTATCGATGCCACCGCAGCCGGGAAAGGTCGCCCCATTGTCGCTGGTGAACACGAAGATCGTCTCATCGGCAAGGCCGAGTTCATCGAGCAGGCTGACGATCCGCCCGACCTCGCGGTCCATCCGGGTGATCATCGCGGCGTAGGTGGAGAGCGGTCGGCGGCAGGGCACATAGCCGCCGCCGCCGAGATAGGGCTTCTCCTCGCCGAAGTGATCACGGTAGTGGGCCAGGGAAGGCTCGTCGGCCGGCACCTGGAGGGCCAGGTGCGGCACCGTCGTGGGCACGTAGAGAAAAAACGGCTCGCCCGCGTGCTCACGAATGAAGGCCACCTGCTCGTTGGCGATCAGATCGGCCGAATACTGATTGCCCTTGAACCTGGCGAATGCTGCCTCATCGTCGGCCCGGGCGGGATCGACCGTACCGGTGCGGGCCACCTTTGGCTCACCGGCGAGCGAGGGATTTTCCAGCGCAACCCTGTCGCGGTTGTCCCAGAGGTGGCCGGGATAGAAGGTGTGAGCCTCCCGCTGGCAGTTGTAGCCGTAGAACCGATCGAAGCCCGAAGCGACCGGATCGGACTGGCTGCCGGGTGCTCCCAGCCCCCACTTGCCGAAGCCGCCGGTGGCGTAGCCGGCATCGTGGAGAATCTTCGCCAGCGTCACCGTGCCGGCCGGCATCGGCGCCTGCCCTTCGGGCTTGACCTCGCGATTGCTCCGCACGACGGCGTGCCCCGGATGCTTGCCGGTCATCAGCACGCAGCGGCTCGGGGCACAGACGGCGTTGCCGGCCCAGTGCCAGGAGAGCTGCGTGCCGCGGGCGAAGAGAGCGTCAATGTTGGGCGTCTGGATGTCCTTGGAGCCGAGCACGCCGAGGTCGCCGGTGCCGAGATCGTCGCAGAGAAAGAAGACAATGTTCGGACGGCGAGGTTCTGCGGCAGACAGGCTGCCGAGGCAGCCAGCCACCGCCAGGACAACAAACCAGATGCAGGCACGACGGGTCATGAGAGGCTCCTCTGTGACAAGAGATCGGGGTTTCGTCATGGCTGGAGGGGAACGGGATCGGTCTCGCTCGGCTGTGGCACGCGGGTGCGGCCTTCCACCCTGGCGGCCACGGCGGGAGGAACCGTGGCCCCGACAGCTGAGAGCTGCCCGGCAGGACGCACAGCTGAGCCCTCGACCTTCGTAAGCGAATCGCCCAACTCCGCCCGGGCCTTGGCGGCGAGCGATTCGAGCCGGACCACGATCTCCGGATGGGCTGCGGCCAGGTCACGTGATTCCGCCGGATCAGCCTTCAGGTCGTAGAGGGCCAGGTCAGTCCTGGGATGCCGGTATCTTCCTGGGATGCCGTCCTTGCCCGGCGGCTGTCCCTCCATCGAACGGTAGGTGTGGGGAAAGACCAGCTTCCAATCACCCTCGCGGATGGCCTGGAGCTGATTGTTCGCATACCAGAAGGCATACACCGGCGGGGCTGCGGGCTTCCTCTCGCCCCGCAAGAGCGGCTCGATGCTCCGCCCGTCGATCCGCCGGCCCTCCACCAGGAGGTGGCCTTCCGGGGCGGCCGGCAGCGGCTCACCGGTCACCGCGGCGATCGTCGGCATGAGGTCGATCGTCATCGCTGGAGCGTCGCAGACCGTCCCCGCCGGGATCAACCCTGGCAGCCGGGCGACGCAGGGTACCCGCACGCCCCCCTCAAAACTCGTCCCCTTTCCCTCCCGCAGCGGCCCAGCCGAACCGCCGTGGTTGCCGTAGGAGAGCCAGGGGCCGTTGTCGCTGGTGAAAATCACGAGCGTGTTCTCGGCATGGCCGGTGCGGTCGAGGGCAGCCAGCAGGGCAGCGACCGAGGCATCGATCTCCGCGAGTACGTCGCCATAGAGTCCGTCGGGACTGGTGCCTCGAAACTCCCGGCCCACGAAGAGCGGCACGTGCGGCATCGAGTGGGCGAGGTAGAGGAAGAACGGCCGGCCGTCGGCCGCGGAGCCAGCCCGCTCGAGAAAGTCGACGGCCCGGGCCGTGTAGCGGGCGGTGAGGGTGGCCTGGTCGTCCGGACTGACTTCGGCGTCGACCACGCGCTCCCCCTCGAAGAGCGGCAGTGGCGGATAGGTGCCCGGCTTTGCCTCGGGATGATGGGGCCACATGTCGTTGGAATACGGAAGCCCGAAGTACTCGTCGAAGCCATGACGGGTCGGCAGAAAGGGCTCGCGGTGGCCGAGATGCCACTTGCCGACGCAGGCGGTGCGGTAGCCGCGGGCCTGGAGCAGTTCGGCAAGCGTCGTCTCCTCCGCGGCAAGGCCGTGCCGGGCCTCGGGGCCAAGCGCCCCGGCGATTCCGATCCGGTTGGGATAGCAGCCGGTCAGCAACGCTGCCCGCGATGCCGAACAGACGGCCTGGGCGACGTGAAAGTCGGTGAACCGGATGCCGGCGGTGGCCAGCGAGTCAATCGCCGGTGTGGCAGCGGCCGTGCCGCCGTAGCAGCCGAGGTCGCCGTAGCCGAGATCGTCGGCAAAGACGATGACGACATTGGGCGGGCGTGGCACACTGGCGGCGTCTGAGGGGGCAGGCTGGCGTTGCTGCGGCGGAATCTTCTCACTCTGGGCCATGCTGCGGCACTCCGCGGCGATCCGCTGCCACTCCTTGGCCAACGTTTCCACGCGATCGGGCTTGTCGGCAGCCAGGTCTTTTGTCTCGCAGCGGTCGCTGGTCAGGTCGTAGAGTTCCCAGGGTGTCCCGCGGGCCGCGACGAGTTTCCAGTCGCCCATCCGCACCGCCCGGTGCCCCTCGTGGCACCACCAGAGCGACTCGTGGGCCGGCGGTGCGTCCGGGCTCGCCAGGGCAGCTGAAAAACTCCGGCCCTGCAAGGGCGGCGTGGGCTTTGACGGCCGCTCAGACACGCCGGCCAGCTCCAGCACGGTCGGCACGACATCGATCACATGCACCGGCTGGCGGCGAACCGCTCCCGCAGCGGTGATGCCCGCGGGCCAGTGGACGATCCAGGGCGTGGCAATGCCCCCTTCGTGCGTCCAGGTCTTGTGCCGGCGAAAGGGCGTGTTGGCGGCGGTCGACCAGCCCGGGCCAAGGCAGAGAAAGGTCTGCCGCAACCCGGGCGTGGCGGCCGGATCGTGGCCCTCGCCGCGGATCATGATCTCGGCCGAGGCCCCGTTGTCACTGAGAAAGAGAATCAGCGTGTCTTCGAGCGCCTCCATCGCCTCGAGCTGGGCCACGATCCGGCCGATCTGGCGATCCATCACGTCGACCATCGCTGCGTGAATCGCCATCTTGGTGGCTTGAAACTCCTGCTGCTCGGCCGTCAGCGAGTCCCAGGCTCGCGGCCGGTCGAGCTCGCCCGGGCCGAGCCGCCGGAGGGTCTTTTTATTCGGCTGATAGGGAGGACCGACGTCAGGCTCGGGATCGGAAGGCGTCGTTGTCACGAGTCCCAACTCGCGAAGCCTCCGGGCCCGGGCCGCCCGGACGTTGTCCCAGCCGGTCGAATACCGCTGGCGATACTTCTCGACCACGTCAGCCGGCGCCTGGAGCGGAAAGTGCGGCGCGGTGAAGGCGACGTAGTGAAAAAAGGGCTCCTCGGCATAGTCGAGGGCATGCTCGGCAAGGCATCGAACCGCGTGATCGCCGATCACGGTCGTCGTGTAGAAGTCATCGGCAGCCGGGATCGGCTTGCCGTCGTCGGTGACGCCACTGGGATCGAAATAGTTGCTCTGGCCGGCTCCCAGCACATCAAGCGACCGGACAAATCCCTGCTGTCGCGGGTCACCGTCGATGTGCCACTTGCCGGAGTGATACGAGCGGTAGCCAGCCGCCGCCAGCCGCTGCGGCAGCAGCACCGCCCACTCGGGACGCCGGCCGCCCGTGCCGCCCGTGCCTCCCGGGAGAGCGTCACGGCGAATCGCCTGCGGATAGAAGCCCGTCAGCAGCGCCGCTCGGGTCGGCCAGCAGCGGGCGGTGTTGTAGCCCTGGGCGAAGCGGAGCCCGCCGGCCGCGAGCCGGTCGAGATTCGGTGTCTCGATCTCACCGCCGTAGCAGCCGAGGTCAGAGAAGCCGAGGTCGTCGGCCAGGATGATGACCACGTTGGGGCGGGAGGCTTCCGCCACAGCCCGCTGGGCGAGGCATGCCAGAACGGAGCCAACAGCGATGCCCAGCACCCTGCTGTTCATCGTTCGATCTCCGTGAACAGCTTGCGGTAGGCCGGCTCGCGATCAGCGGGTTTCATCTCCCGGAGCGGGAGGAGCTTCGGCCGGAGGGCGACCGCCCAGCCGGGATCGGCCGCGATCTTGGCATCGGCCTTGGCCCTGAGGGTGTCGTGGTCTGCCGAGCATTGCTCAGCGGCCGCGGCCAGCACGCTCCGGAGATACTCGACCGCCTGGACTTCCGGGTTGGGCTCGGCCGGGGCCTCGGATCGCTGCAGGGCCCAGGTGATTCCTTCACGGGCATGTTTCTGGAAGGCCGGGTCGTTCCAGGTGGTCTCGTTGTGGCCGAAGTTCGTGTAGAAGACGCGGCCCTCGCCGTAGTCCCGCACCCAGGAGACCGGCACCTGCCAGGGGTTCTTGGGGGTGCTGGCTGCCATGTCGATGCTGATCAGCACCCGGACGTTCTCGGGCTTGTAGCGGGCGTCGTACTGGTAGATCTCGTCCTGCCAGCGAAAGCGGGGCGGGTACATCGCCGCCAGCCGGTGAGCGGGCTCGTGGACGACGAAGCCGTGCTCGCCGCGGGCATTCCAGGGATGGCCGGCAAAGTGCCCACCAATCATCTCGACGTAGGCATCGGAGCTCTTGAGGGTGTCGCTGGCAGCGTGAAAGCCGATGAAGGCCTTGCCTGACCTGATCCAGTCGAGGAACCCGTCCAGATCCGGCAGCGGCAGCTCGCCGGTCGTGCTGACGAACATCACCCCGTCGAACTCGGCGAGGGTTTCCGGGGCGAAGGCGGTGGCAAAGAGACCTGCGAGGTTCTCCTGCCAGGCAGGGTCGTTCTTGTTGCCTTCCGGCATCCGCAGGTAGTCGAGGTGATAGAGCCCGCTGTCGCGGCCGAGCTTCTCGAGCACGCCCTCGGCGGTGCCGATCGAGCCGTGCCGGAAACCGGTGGGCACGCTGACCACGAGCAGGCGGG
>JAQCJP010000072.1 GCA_027592945.1 Planctomycetota bacterium | reverse complement strand
GAGCGGAGGGCAGGGATGCCCGAAGCGAGCGTCCGGCGAGATGGCACGGGCTCACCCCGAGCCAGTGCGTAAGGTGAACCCCACCCCAATCGAGCGGCGTTGGGAAACCGAGCGCAGCCAGGATGGCGAAAGCGAGGTTTCCCACGAGCGAGCGGAGGGCAGGGATGCCCGAAGCGAGCGTCCGGCGAGATGGCACGGGCTCACCCCGAGCCAGTGCGAGGCGGACGCGGCGGCGGCTCAGGTCGTCTCGGCGCGGTGGCGGACGATGTCGCCTTCCACCATGTAGACGACGTCTTCGGCGATGTTGGTCGCCATGTCGGCGATCCGCTCGATGTGCTTGGAGACGGAGTTGATCCGCAGCAGGCTCTCGGCGTTCTCGGGGTCGGCCTTGATGCCTGCCATTACCTGCCGCTGGATCCGCTGCCGGCCTTCGTCGACGACGTCATCTTCCTCGCGGACCTGCCGGGCGAGGGCGGGGTCGCCCCGCACGACCGCGTCGAGGCACTGCTTGACCATTTCCTGGGCCTGCATCGCCATCGAGCGGATCTCGGCGGGCAGCTCGATTTCCCGGCCGGCGAGCTGGGCGACCCGCTTGGCGATGTTCTTGGCCAGGTCGCCCATCCGCTCGAGATCGTTGTTGATCTTGAGGACGGCCACCACGAAGCGGAGATCGGCCGCCACAGGCTGGTAGAGGGCGAGGATCTTGAGGCACTCCTCCTCGACCTCGACCTCCATCCGGTCGATCTCCTCGTCGTTGGCCATCACCCGCTGGGCGAGGTTGACGTCCCGATTAATCAGGGCCGTGATCGACTTGGAGATCGCCTCCTCAACCATCGTGCCGACCCGCAGGATCCGCTCCTTGAGGCTCTCGATCTGCCGCTCAATGTGACGTGTCATGGTGTGCTGCGGTCCCGGGCCTATCCAAATCGCCCGGTGACATAGGCCTCCGTCTCGCGGAGCACGGGCTTGGTGAAGATGTCGGTGGTGGCCCCGTACTCGATGAGCCGGCCGAGATACATGAAGGCGGTGTAGTCGCTGGTGCGGCTGGCCTGCTGCATGTTGTGGGTGACCATCAAGACGGAGTAGCGGCCCCGCAACTCCTGGATCAAGTCCTCGATCTTGCCGGTGGCGATCGGGTCGAGGGCCGAGCAGGGCTCGTCGAGGAGGAGCACCTCCGGCTCGGCGGCGATCGCCCGGGCGATGCAGAGCCGTTGCTGCTGGCCGCCCGAGAGGCCGAGGGCGCTGTCGTGGAGCCGATCCTTGACCTCGTCCCAGAGGGCAGCGCCCCGGAGGCTGATCTCGCAGACCTCATCGAGCACGCCCCGGTTGCTCTCGCCGTCGATCCGGAGGGCGTAGACGACGTTCTCGTAGATGCTCATCGGGAAGGGATTGGGCTTCTGAAAGACCATGCCCATCCGCTTGCGGAGCTCGATCACGTCCATCCGCGGGTCGTAGATCGAGTCGCCGTTGAGCCGCATGTCGCCGGTGATCCGGACGCTCTGCACCAGGTCGTTGAGCCGGTTGACGCTTCGCAGGAGGGTCGACTTGCCGCAGCCGCTGGGGCCGACCAGGGCCGTCACCTTATTGTTCGGGATCGGCATCGTGATCCGGTGGAGGGCCTGCTTGCTGCCATACCAGAGGTTGAAGCGATCGATCTCGAGCACCGGCCGCTCGGCCGCCACGCTCTCGTGCACCTCGGCCTCGACCTCGAAGCCCCGCGAGACCGCCAGGAGGCGGTCCTCCGGCTGGGCCTCGGCGGAGGGTTGCGGCTCAGGTTTGGTGGCAGACTGCATGAATCACCGAAATGCGGGAGCGTCGGATTGTACACGCCGAGGTCAGAACTGGTGGGCGGCATACCGCTTGCGAAGCCGCGACCGCAGCCAGATTGCCGCGATGTTGAGGATCGCGATGATCGCCACCAGCAGGAAGGTGATCGTGAAGACCATCGGCTGGGCCGCCTGGCTGTCGGGGCTCTGGAAGCCGACGTCGTAGATCAGGTAGGCGAGGTGCATGAACTCCCGCTCGGGGTGAACGTAGGGAAAGCTCCCGTCGACCGGCAGTTCGAGGGCGAGCTTCTTGACGCCGACGAGCATCAGCGGGGCGACCTCGCCCGCTCCCCGGGCCATCGCCAGGATCAGCCCGGTCATGATTCCCGGCAGGGCCCGCGGGAGGACGATCCGCCGGATCGTCTGCCACTTGCCGGCGCCGCAGGCGTAGGAACCCTCCCGCATCGAGTTGGGCACCGCAGCGAGGGCCTCCTCCGTCGCGACGATCACCACCGGCAGGGTCAGCAGCGCGAGGGTCAGCGAGGCCCACAGGAGGCCGCCGGTGCCGAAGACCGGCTGGTTGTCGGCGGCCAGGCTGGCCTTGAAGAAGACCTCGTCGATCCCCGCCCCGAGGCCGTAGCAGAAGAAGCCCAGGCCGAACGCGCCGTAGACGATGCTGGGCACGCCGGCCAGGTTGTTGATCGCCACCCGGACGGCCGAGGTGATCGGCCCGCTCGAGGCATACTCGCGGAGGTAAAGGGCCGCCAGGACCCCGAAGGGCGCCACCAGGATCGCCATGATCAGCGTCATCACCACGGTGCCCCAGATGGCGGGAAACACGCCGCCGGCACTGTTGGCCTCGCGGGGGTCGTCGCTGAGGAACTCGCCCCAGCGGGCGAGATAGACGCCGGCCTTCCCGGCCAGGCCGAGCCGGTTGGGCTGCCAGGCCCGCACGATCCCGTCCAGGGGCACGCTCGTCGTGCCGCCGGAGGCCGTTTCAAACTCCACCACCCAGCCGGCGTTTTGCTCACGGAGGGCGGCTGTCTCTTCGTCGAGGCGGCGGCTGGCTGCGGCGACATCGGCCTGCACCGCGGCCTCGGCCTCTTCCGCCGCCGTCACCGGCTCGCTCTCGGCGGCTGTCTCGAGCCGGGCCTCCACCACCGCCAGCCGGGCGGCCCGCAGCTGCCGCTGCAGTTCGCCGCGGTCAACGCGATCGATCCGCATCGCCTCTCGCCAGCGGCGGCGGGCCGGCGGATGCTCCCGCTGGTAGGCGTCCCAGACGGCGGCCGGGCCCTCGGCGACCGTCGTCTCGCCATGCACCAGTCGGCGGGGAACGCCGTGGAGCCGGCCTCCTTCGAGCCGCTCGACGACCGTTGCCCATTCCGGCCGGCTGGTCTCCGCGATCGCAGCCTCGTCGACCCATTCGAAGCGGCTGCCGGTCTCTGCGAAGGCGGCCGTCCGAATCAGCATCCGGGCGGGGTGGCCCACGTTGTCGGCCGTGGCAGGCTCGGCCACCTCCTGTTCGGTCACCTCTCCGAGGAGCCGGCGGCCGTCGGTGAGTTCGATCTGCTCCAGGGGAACGGGCCAGAAGGTGGCCGCCCCCCGGATGGCGATCAGGGCGAGCAGGCCGACGATCATCGCGATCGCCGTTCCCAGCGAGCCCGCCGTCAGCCAGACCCAGGGCTCTCCCTGGGCGGCCAGGGCCGAGTGAACGCTCCGCAGCCGCCGCGGTCGCTGCCGGTCAGAGCTCATGGGCCCGCCTCCGGAACCGTTGCCGCACGATTTCGGCGGCGGTGTTGACGACAAACGTCATCGCGAACAGGGCCAAGGCCGCCAGGAAGAGCACGCGGTAGTGAGTGCTACCGCGGGCCGCCTCGGGAAGTTCGGTGGCGATCGCGGCCGAGAGCGTCTGGAAACCGTTGAACAGGTTCCAGCTCATCAGCGGCGTGTTACCGGCCGCCATCAGGACGATCATCGTCTCCCCGACGGCCCGGCCCAGGCCGATCATCACCGCCGAGAAGAGACCGCTGGCCGCCGCCGGCACGATCACCCGCACCGCCGTCTGCCAGGGCGTCGCTCCAGCGCCGAGCGACGCGCTGCGGAGATGCTCAGGGACGCTGGAGAGGGCGTCGTCGGCGATCGTGAAGACCAGGGGAATGATGGCGAAGCTCATGCCCACGGCAACCACCATCGCGTTTCGCTGCACGTAGGTGCCCAGCAGGCCGCCGCGGGTGTCCAACCGCACCGCGTCGAAGAAGGCGGCCGCCGCCACCGCCAGGAGCACCGCCACCGCCAGCCCGCCGGCGAAGACCGCAAGCGACACGAAGCCCGCCCGCCGCCGGCTCCAGCCGGCCCCGACCCGCCGCAGCCAGGGGTTGATCTGCCGGCTGACGAGCCAGACCGTGACGACCGCCGCCAGCGGCAGCATCGCCACCACCCAACCGCCGAAGCCGCTGCCGTCCCGGCCGTCGAGCCAGCCGCGGACATCCCCTTGAAACAGCACCTGCTCGACCAGCGGTGCCGCGGCAACCGCCCCCGCCACGCCCGCCGGCATCGCCAGAAAGACCACCACCAGAAACCGCCAGGTGGCCAGGCTGGCCCGGGTTGCCGCGGGCAACAACTGCCAGAGATGGGCCCCGGCCAGGATCGCCAGCGGCACGGTGAAGAATCCGGTCAGCACTGGCATCAACGACTGCTCGATCGCCGGCGCGAAGACCAGCCCGGCGATGAAGCCGAGCACGACGCTCGGCAGGCTGGCCATCATCTCGATCGTGGGCTTGATCCGGGCCTTCCACCGCGGGTGCATGAACTGGCTGGCGTAGATCGCCGCCAGGATCGCGATCGGCGTGGCGAACAGCATCGAGTAGAGCGTGGCCTTGATCGTGCCGAAGATCAGCGGCAGCAGGCCAAACTTCGACTCGAACGACTCATGGCCGGTCGTCTCCCAGGCGTGGCTCGGGCCCGGATAGCTCTCATACCAGACCGGCATCAGGAGGGTGCGAAACGACACCTCCGGGTAGCCGGGATCGATCGCCCAGGCCGCGAGCCCGCCGCCGCCCGCTGCCAGGAGCCGATTCTCGCGGGGCGGGATCGCCAGGGCGGCGGTGGCCGGCAGGCCGGCGGCGGTCGCACTCGGCGGGGCAAGGCTGCTCACCTGCCGGCCCGACGTCGAGTGGAGCAGGCGAACCCGGCCGTTCTCGGTGGCCGCGGCGAAGAGCCGCGAGCGGGGCGAGGCCGCGAGGGTGGTCACGGCACTGTCAGACACCGGCGGAAACTGGCGGGCGGTCACCATCCGGAGGCCGTCCTCCGGCATGTCACGGTCATCGCGGTCGCTCGCCTGCCGCCGCGCGGGAAACATCACGCGGATGCCGCCGGTTGCATCCGCCACCGCCAGGGCCATGCCGCCAAAGAGCCTTGTCACGGCCGTGACGGACGCCCCGGCGGAGAAGGACTCCATCAACTGGGGGGCGCGGATCGAGCGAATCGCGTAGCGCCGCCCGCGGCCGTCGGCGGCCAGCAGGAAGAGCTGGTCGCCCAGTTCCGAGACCCGCACAAAGGCGGGCTTGAAATCGGCGTCGGCCGGGATCGTGCCGCCGGCGGTCGTCGTCGTTCGCTTGCCGGTGAGCATGTTGCGGCGGGACGTCGACGACTCGACCCGCACGTTCCCCTCGGCATCGAGAGCGGCCACCAGCGGCCCGCCGGCCAGCGGGGTGATATCGACGTCGATGACGGCCGCCGGCAGAGGCTCCCCGCCTGCGGTTGAGAGATCGGAGACGAGCCTCACGCGGGACAGCTGCCCGCCGGCTCCGCCGACCACGACAGACTCCTCCCAGCCGATCGACTCCCCTTCTCCGGGCGGCGTCAGCTCGGCCGGCAGTTCGGTCGGATTGAGGTAGGCCGATGCCAGGCCGAGCTGGCCGGAGCGAAACGAGCCGTCATCAAAGCCGGCCACCGCCAGCAACCGGCCCGGCACGTTCCGCAGCACCGAGCAGCCCTCGAGCCCGGTCTCCTCCACAGGCCGTTCGAGGAGCGTCTGCCCGTCGGCCAGGCCAATCACCCCCAGGCGTTGACCGTCAACCAGCCAGGCGAGATGGCCCGACTCGTCGCTGCCGAGGGCCAAGGCGGTCTCGGACGGGAGCGTCACCCGACCGGCCGGCGTTGTTCCCGCCGGCTTGAAAAGCGGCGCAGCCACGACCAGCAGAAACACCCCGACCGCCAGCACGGCCACGATCGTGCCGATGCCGCCGGCCGTGATCAGCCCGCGGGCCACGGCATCACCCGCCCGCACCCAGGGATGGCTCGTCCGCCGTCGGCGACGGCCAGTGAAGGTCCCGGTGGCATTCATGCCGCGGTCTCTCGAGCGGTGGAGAGGGCCTGGTCAGGCATTCCGGGATCTCGCGGGGCGAGCAGGCCCGCGGGGGGCACTCGGCTGGTGCATGCGTTACTCAGAAGCGGCGATGCCAATCTCACCCAACGCCTCGTCGGCGACCGCCGCGGTCACCGGCAGGTAGCCATCTTTGGCGACGCTTTCCTGGCCGTCGCGGCTGAGCACGAATCGGAGAAACTCCCGCCGCAGCGGGTCGAGCTGCGATCCGGGCCGATGATTGACGCTGAGAAACAGGAACCTCGCCAGCGGATACTCGCCGGCGTAGGCGGACTCGGCGGTCGGAGCCACCGGCTCCCCGCCCGGCTCGGCCGTCAGCGGCACCGCCCGCACGTTGGCCGTCAGGTAGCCGATCCCGCTGTAGCCGATCCCGAAGCGATCGCTGGCCACCGCTTGGACAACCGCCGAACTGCCCGGCTGCTCTTTGACGGTCGGCTTGAAGTCGCCCTTGAAGAGGGCGAACTCCTTGAAGTAGCCGTAGGTTCCGCTGGTGGCGTTGCGGCCGTAGAGGCTGATCGGCCGGTTCTTCCACTCGCCACTGAGGCCGAGGTCGCCCCAGGTACGAATGTCACCGCGGGCCCCGCCGGTACGATTCTTGGAAAAGATCGCGTCGACCTGCTGGAGGGAGAGCGACTCCAGCGGGTTGTCCTTGTGAACGAAGACGACCAGCATGTCGATCGCCACAGGCACGATCGCGGGGGCATAGCCGTGCTTTGCCTTGAAGGCGTCGATCTCCGAGGGCTTCCAGTCGCGGCTCATCGGGCCGAAGGTGCAGGTGCCCTCGGCAAGCGCCGGTGGAGCCGAGGCCGACCCCTTCCCCTCGATCCCCTCGCGGACGCTCGGATAAAACTTTTTGAATCCCTCCGCCCAGAGAGCGACGAGGTTGTTCATCGTGTCGGAGCCGACGCACTTCAGCGAACCGGCGACCTCGCCGGGAACCCGCTCGTAGGCCGGCAGTTCGGCCACGACCGGCTCGGCAACCGCTCGAGAATCGGAAGCGACTGCAATCAGCCAGGCGGTTCCGGCAGTCGCAAGGGCCGCCCGGAGCATCCGCGGGAATCGGTCAAGCGACACGTGGGTTCTCCTGGCGTCTCGGCATCCGCGTCAGGGCCACGATCACAGTGCCGGCTGCCGTCTCGCTGCGGCCGCCACCGCCGTTTCCCGACCGCCGGGAAGCCTAGTCGGGAATTGTGAGGGTTTCGTGAGGGCGGCCGAGGGGGAGTCTCCAGCCGGCGTTCTGGCCCCCTCTGGACCGCCGCGGGCCTGTGGTACACTCTCCGCCTCGCCGGTCGTCAGCGACTGGCGGATTATGACTCAGCACACACCCGCACCACGTTCAGCGGCTGCAGAGAATCTCGCTCGAGTGACGTCGATCCTCGAGTCGGAAGGGCCCGTCGTGCTGCCCGCCCTGTTGCTCTGCGATTTCGGGCATCTGGCCCGGGAGGTCGATCGGCTCGAGGAGGCCGGGGCCCAGGCTCTCCATCTGGACATCATGGACGGCCGGTTTGTGCCCCAACTTACCTACGGGCCCGTTGTCGTAGAGGCCATCCGGAAGGCGGCCGGCGTCCCGCTGGAAGTCCACCTGATGATCGAGGAGCCGCAGCAGTCGCTGGCCGACTACGCCAAACTCGGTGCCGAGATCATCACCGTCCACGTCGAAGCCCTTGCCGACCCGGTCGAGGTGCTCGAGGAAATCCGCTCGCTCGGCTCGCGGGCCCACCTCGCGATCAGCCCCGGCACCCCGGTTGCCCGCATCGAGCCCTTTCTCGATGACTGCGACGGCGTGCTCGTGATGAGCGTGGAGCCGGGCTACGGCGGCCAGGCGTTCGAGCCGCAGGCGCTCGACAAGCTCGCCCGGCTGGCAGCCATCCGTCGCGACCGCGGGAGCCGGTTCTGGCTCGGCGTCGACGGCGGCATTTCGACGGAGACGATTGCAGCCGCAGCCGCGGCCGGCGCCGAGCTGATCGTGGCCGGCAGCGCCGTGATCCGGGCCGCCGATTATGGCCGTGCCATCAGCGAGCTTGAGTCGCTCGCCCGCGGAGCGATCTGATGCCCGCGGCCCCGTTCCCCCTGGAGACTCTCGTTTCCCGATGCCCGATCACCTGATCGTCATTCGCTCCGCCGCCACCGACTACGACCTCCAGGGGCGGGTCCGCGGGTCGCTCGACCTGCCGCCCTGTCCGGAGGGTCTGGCCGAGGCACGCGCTGCCGCCAAGCGGCTGGCTGCATCGCCGCCGGCCGCCATCTACACGGCGCCGACCGCCTGCGCGGAAGAGACCGGCCGGATCATCGCCGACCGCTGCGGCCTGACTCCGAAGCGGCTCGACCTGCTCGAGAACCTCGACCTGGGGCTCTGGCAGGGAAAGCTCGTGGCCGAGATTCGCAAGCTCCAGCCCCGGCTCTATCGGCAGTGGCAGGAGGATCCCTGGAGCGTCTCGCCGCCGGAGGGCGAACAGCTCGACGAGGCCCGGGAACGCGTCGAGGCGGTGCTCGAGAAACTCTTCCGCAAGCATCCCGGGGGGCGGATCGCCGTGGTGGTGCCTCCGCCGCTCGATGCCGTCATCCGCTGGCTGGTGTCTGGCGAACCGCTCGGCGACCTCTGGCGGCGAGACGACTGCCGCGATCCCGTTGCGGAACTTCCCGTCGCCGCCCAGTGGCAGCCGGCCGCCGCGGCCCCTCTGCCCCCGGCCCAGGCCGCCTCCGGCTGAGGGAATCCGGCGCAGCATCGGCCCAACGGCTCCGGGTAGACTCTGGAGTCGTGAGTAGCCACCGCAACACCGTGGCGAGATTCGGCATCCTCCGATCGATCCAAGCAGCATGGCACGACGCCCTTCCGCGATCGCCACCCCGCCTGAGGCCCCTGTGCTCGAGCAGCCCGCTCGCCAGCCGGCCGCGCAGGGCTCCCCGCCGGCCACCGGCCGTCCCTCGCCCCCCACGAGCCCGCGGGCCAAGCGGGGCGTGCCGGAGGGCCTCTGGCTCAAGTGCGGCGGCTGCGGCGCCACGATCTATCGCAAGGAGGCCGAAGAACTCCAAAACGTCTGCCCGCAGTGCGGCTTCCATTGGTATGTCTCGGCCCGCCGCCGGATCGACCAACTGCTCGACACCGGCACCTTCGAGGAGTGGGACGCGACCTTGCGGCCCACCGACCCGCTCGGCTTCAAAGACAAGAAGCCCTATGCCGACCGGATCGTGGCCGAGCAGAAGCGGACGGGCCTCTCCGACGCGGTGATCACCGGCAACGGGATGATCCGGGCCCGGCGGGTGGCGATCGGCGTGACCGACTCGGCCTTCATCATGGGGAGCATGGGGAGCGTCGTCGGCGAGCGGCTCACTCGGCTGATCGAGCGGGCGACCGAGGGCCGGCTGCCGCTGATCATCATCAGCGCCTCCGGCGGCGGGGCCCGGATGCACGAGGGCATTCTCTCGCTGATGCAGATGGCCAAGGTTTCGGCCGCGCTGGCCCGCTACTCAGCCGCCGGCGGGCTGTTCATCTCCGTGCTCACCAATCCGACGATGGGGGGCGTGGCGGCGAGCTTCGCCTCGCTCGGCGACCTCTGCTTCGCCGAGCCCCGGGCCCTGATCGGGTTTGCCGGCCCGCGAACGATCAAGGCGACGATCCGTGTCGAACTGCCCGAGGGCTTCCAGACGAGCGAGTTCCTCCTCGAGCACGGCTTCGTCGACCGGATCGTGTCTCGCCAGGATCTCAAGAGCGAGATCGCCCGCGCGATCGACTACTGCGGCGGCTAGCGGCTTCTCCCGGACGCCACCACCTCACGCCGGCGGCGCGACCGCGTCGATCTTCGCCGCGACGATGAAGTCGTTCTCGGAGAGCCCGCCGATGGCGTGCGTGTGGATCTCCACCCAGGCCTTCCGGTAGCCCTCGAGATGGAGGTCGGGGTGATGCTGCTCCCGCTCGGCGAGGGCAGCGACGGTGTTGAGGAGTTTCACGGCTGACCGGAAATCGGGCAGCGTGAAGTCGCGACGAATCCGCGTGCCATCGTGCGTCAGGTGCCAGGCAGGCAGGGCGGCAAGGTGCGCCTCGGCCTCGGCGGCCGAGAACTTCGGCACGCCCCCTTCGCAGGGAACGCACTTTTTCGCGGCGAGGTCGGCGGCTGTGGGCGTGTTGCTCATGCCCGCAGTCTAGCCGACCGACCAGCGTCGGCCAGCCTCAGGGCTTCGGCAGATCGATGTCGATCGTCGAGTCGCCTTCGGGAACGGTCTTCGTGATCCCGCTGGTGGAAGGCAGCCGATACCGCTCGGGGTAGTCGCGGGGGTTGACCGGATTGACCGCCTTCAGCTCGGTCGTCTTCGGGTCGGCCACCACCTCCGCCGCGGGCGGCACCACGGCGATCCGATAGTCGCCCGGCAACACGCCCGGCTGCCCGAGATACCGCAAGGCATAGCGACCGTCGGCCCCGATCGCGCCGGTGTAGGAGCGGCCCTCCGCCTCGAAAACGATCGTCCCAGCGGTCAGCGGTTTGCCGGCCAGGCTGACGGTCCCCTGCACGGTCGCCTGGGGAGGCTGGCTGCAGCCCGCCGCGACCGCCAACAGCCAGCCCGCTGCGGCCCATACCCGACCATGCCGACTGTCGGCCGGGGCGAACCCGCCGGCCTTCCGGTTCCTATTCATTCACCGCCCCTCTGCCGTCATCGCGAATCGCCGCCTGCCGAAAGATGTCGAAGTCGAGCGTGTCGGAGAACCAGCGAACGCTGGCATCGGCGAAGAGCAGATTGGACCCTCCCGCGTGGGCCGACTGAATGGAGGAGTTGGGACCGATGTTGTTGCTCATGCCCAGGCTCTCGGCCTTCCAGCCGAGTCGATAGCGAATCGTGGTCACGCCAAAGGCTCGCGCCCATTGCCGGGTCGCCCAACTCGAACTGGCAGCCGGCAGCGATCGCTCGTTGCAGCCGATGAAGCTGCCGTAGATGCCGGAGGCGCGGAGATCCTTCTGGCTGCCGTCGCTTGCGATGATCCAGTCTCCCTGCTCGCCCACCAGCAGCGTATTGGAGGTGCCGTCCCGAATCAGGGCCGGGTCGAGCCCCGCATCGGGCTTGCCACCCGGAAAGAGAATGCCGTTGGAGGCTGCCTGGCCGTTGTAGGTCGCCGTATTGGCGACCCGCTGCGGCTTCTGCAAATCCGGAGCAGCCCCGGCGATCCCGGCGTAGGTGCTCGCCCCGCGGCGGGTCGGGCCCCAGTCGGGGATTTCGAGCATCCGCGGCAGCGGGCTGGTCGGGCAGGTGAACATCGGCGGCAAGAAGTCAAACAAGGCCGCGTCATTTGCGAAACCCGGGTGAAACGTGTTGGAGCCGCCCCAGTTCAGCTGGGCGAACGTCGCCTCCTGCTCGATGTTGGGCAGGATGAAGGTCGCCCACGACGCCCCCCACTGGTCACCGTTCTGATTGACCGACGAGCCGTTGGGATAGAGCTGATTTTGGGTGACGAAGTTTTGGATCGCGACCCCGATCTGCCGCATGTTGTTGCCGCACTGCGTCCGCCGGGCAGCCTCACGCGCTCCCTGCACCGCCGGCAGGAGCAGGCCGACGAGCGTGGCGATGATCGCGATCACCACGAGCAGTTCGACGAGCGTAAAGCCTTTCGCCGTCGTCGGGCCGGCCTTCCGCCCGCCTGCTCTGGCAAACCGCTCGGTTCTTCGGAATGCCAGAAATGAAACAGGACGCCTCACGGAATCAGCCACGCCTCCGCCGCCGCCAGAGGCCGGCAACGATGCCGGCACAGCCCGCTGCCGCCGCCAGGCCCACGGCCGGCTCCGGCACCACCACAAACTGGCTGTTGTGGTCGGTCACGACCCAGACGGTGCCGGAGGTGGTGTCAACGCCGTACTGGCCGACCGTCGTGAACCCGCTGTTCCAGGGGACGCTGCCCTGGCTGCTCGTACCCACGTTCGTGAATGCCCCGGTCGTGCCGGCCCGGTAGCCAATATTCAGCCCGGTCGGATCGGGTGCGGCGCCGTCGTACGACATCGAAAGCACATAGACGTTACCCGTGCCCGTGCCATCCAGCGAAAGAATGTCGGAGAAGGAACCGGCGGGCTGGGCGAGCCAGCCGCTGGTGAGCGACGAGGGCGTCGTGCTGCCCGAGCCGAACAGGATCTCGGCGGTCGTCGCCGCCCCCGCCGTGCTCGTGCTCTCGAAGGTAGAGAGCGCCGCGGCATCGGGGAGAGCCACGCTCGCTCCGTCGCCAAGGCTCACCTTGCCACCCGCCGTGATCGTCAGCGGGCGGGAGAAGGCCACGCCCGCGGCGACGCCGAGCGTGCCTGAGGCTCCGATCGTGATGCTGCCGCTGGTACCGAGGGCATTGGCACTGCCCGCAATGAGCGTGCCGGCGTTGATCGACGTGCCGCCCGTGAACGTGTTCGCGGCGGTGAGGGTCCAGGTGCCGCTCCCGGCCTTCGTGAGCCCACCACTTCCAAGCGAGAGTATCTTCTCCAGCGAACCCGTCCCATCCCCTGCCAGCGTGACGGAGGGATTACCGGAAAATGACCAGTTGTCGGCAGCACCGTCTGTGGTGTTCAGCGTCCAATCGGCCCCCGCCGCCGCTTCGAGTCGTATGCCTCCAGACTGCACTGTCACACCCCGACCATAGGCGGTCGGCGTGCTGCCAGAGATCCGAATCGTGCCGCCGTCGACCACGACGGCATCGGTGGCCGCCCTCAGGCCCCCCAGCGACTGGGTCGTTTCACCGTAAGCCCACGACTGGAGATCCAGCGTCGCACCGCTTCCGACGGTGAGCACGGCGGCACTCTGATAGCTTCCGCTGTAGATACGCCCCCCCGCGTCGATCACCAGGGTGCCCCCGGAGATTGTGGTGCCCTGGTTGTACGTGCTCGCACCGCTGAGACGCATCACGCCGGGCCCCGCCTTGATCAGCGGCCCGTTGTCGTCTACGCCACTGGCGATCACCGCAGAGACATCAAGATCGATACCGCTCGACGTCGCGCCAGCCGCCACCGTGAACGTAACCCCCGCAACTTGCCGCAGGCTAATCTGAGGGATGCTGATCACGGAGGCCGTCGAGGACGCAAGCGTGGTGAGCGAGGAGGTCCCGCCACCGCTGGAATAAAAGGCGAGGTTGCTACCGCTGACGCCAGAGATCGTGCCGCCGGTCATCGTCACCGCGGCCCCGCCGAGCGTCTGATTAACGCCACTGGTATTCACATCCAGGGTTCCGCCATTGAGATCGATCGCGGTTACGGCCTGACTGCCCCCGGCCCACCCGGTGGCATCGCCGGCGTTCAACCGCAGCGTGCCGCCCGCGTTGACCGTCACGCTGCCCCGAATGGCACCGCTGGCACCGCCTGTGCCGAGATCGAGCGTGCCCTGATTGACGACGGTGCCCCCCGTGAACGTATTGATCTGGTCGAGCCGCAGCCGCCCCGGGCCGCTCTTGCGAAGCGTGACCGCGCCGGCATCGCCATCGGTCATGATCACCCGGATTCGCTGATCGCCGACGCCACCGTCGGTCTGGAGGTAGAGGTCGTTGGTGCCCGACGTGAGGAACCCCGTCGCACCGGCGTTGGTCTGCATCCAGAAGTTCGTGTTGCGAAAGATCACGCCGCCGCTTTCGACCACAAGCGTCGAGCCGTTGTTGATGAACAGATCTCGCTCTTCGATCAGCGAGTTGATGGTGACCGTGCCGCTGGAAATCGCGTTGTTGCTGCCGCTGTCGTTGATCAGCCAGTTTTCGGTGCTGGTGCCGGTGGCGATGTCCTGCCCGTCAGTTGTCGCACCGCCGGTGCCGTTGGACTTGTCGGGGGTGGCGGCGACGATCGAGCCCGTCTCCACGCCGATCGTGGCAGCCGGATCCCAAGCGGCGAACGAGCGGGCAGGGCCGCCGTACGTGCCGACACCTGAGTTTGCCGCGACGAAGGCCCAGCCACCGAGAATGCCGTTGGTGTTGGCGATCGGAGCACTGTTGACATTCGTGGGACGAATCTGCACCTCGCCGGTTCCCATCGGGGCATACATCGCCCGGAACTCGACGGTCGCACCGGCGGAACGGGTCAGGTCTGTGATGGTGAGCACGTCGGGGTTGCTGACCGGAGCGACGGCCACGGTGTTGAACCCCGCGGCAAGCGTAAGGTCGCTGATCGTGGTGGCGTCGGCACCCCCGCCCGATTGCCACAAGACGGTGCCATTCTCGAGCGCGACCGTCTGGCTGCCGAGCTGATTACCACCAGGCGAGCCGCTGTCGTCCCGGAGCAAAAGCGTGCCGCTGCGGATCGCACCCAAGAACGGGTAGTTCGCCCCACCGACGGCCGCCCCACCACCCTGGATCGTGATCCCTGAGCCGTTGGCGAGCGAGGCGCCATTGCTCACCTGCACGATGCCTTCACGGATCGTGAGCGATCCGGTGTAGGCGGCAGTGCCGCCGGCGATCGTGAGCGTGCCGGCCCCAAGCTTGGTCACACCGCTAGAGCCGGAGAACAGGTTGCTACCGACAGTGAGGGTGCGGCCGCTCCCGACGTCCCAGGCCTGACTCGCGGTGACGTCGAGACTTCGGATGCTCAAGTCACGCGGCGCGGCCTCCATCTCGATGCCGCCTGCCCCGAGGTCGAGTCGGCCCCCGGATCCGTTGTCGATGTTGATGAGGCTCGTGACGCTGCTTCCACGCACCTCGATCCCACCCCACGCAACCGGCGTGCCGCTGAATCCGATGTTGCCCGCCTGTTGGAAGATGTCGTCGAAGACCGCCGTGTCCGAGACGCCCGGAGCGACGCCGCCCTCCCAACTGCCGCCGAGATCGAGGGCAGTCGTGTTGTCGGCCTTCGTCACGAGCTCGGCTCGGGCCGCGACGGGAAAAAAGGCGAGCGTGACGAGCAACGAAAAACCGGGCCAACAAGACGCCGGCCAACGAGCCACCGATTGCCCACTCAACTTCTTGGTGATCATCGTTACCCTCCGCAACCCCTCAATCAGGAAAATGGCTTTGCCGGCTGTGCGGGCAAAAGCAAAAGCCGAATCCTAACTTTCTCCGCTCAATATAGTAGCGTCCGTCGCCGGCCTTGAGTTGACCGAATGCGCAATCCGCGGGCTGGCTGCTCAGGACCGTTTTCGACGCCATTTTGGGACCTCC
>JAQCJP010000071.1 GCA_027592945.1 Planctomycetota bacterium | reverse complement strand
GCCCCCCGGCGCGAGCCGGGGGGACGGCGGGCCGATGGGCCATCCCGGTCCAGATGACCACCACGCCCTCACCACCAACCCGCCCAAGCCGCGTCCACCAGCACCCCACCGCCGGTTTCCCGCCCGGTCGCCTCCCGACGGTATCCTCTTACCATGCGCGACCAGCCCCCCGCCGAAATCCGGATGATCGACGTCGGCGGCAAGCCGGTCTCGCTCCGCACGGCCCGGGCCACCGCCCGGCTGGCGGCTGCTCCGGAGACGGTTGCCCGGATCCGGGCCGGCAGCCTCGAAAAGGGCGACGCCCTCGCCGCCGCCCGGCTGGCGGGCATCATGGCGGCCAAGCGGACCGCCGAGATCGTGCCCCTCTGCCATCCGCTGCCGCTCGATGCGGTCGAGGTCGCGATCGACCCCTCCCCGGCCGATCATGTCGCGATCGAGGCAACCGTCCGGGCGACGGCGCGGACCGGCGTCGAGATGGAGGCGCTGGTGGCGGTCACAGCGGCGGCCCTGACGATCTATGACATGGCCAAGTCGATCGACCCGGCGATGACCATTGACGCAGCCCGGCTCGAGGAAAAGACCGGTGGCGTCCGGGGCGACTATCGCCGCTGAGGATCGCCACCGGATTCAGCGGGGCGTCGCACCGCCCGCCGGGCGAGCCGCCTGGGCCAGGATCGGCTCGAGTTCCTCGACGAAATCCCGCACGTCCTTGAACTCACGGTAGACGCTGGCAAAGCGGACGTAGGCCACCTGATCGATGCCCTTGAGCAGTTCCATGATTCGCTCACCGATCACGCCGCTGGGCACCTCGCTCTCGTAACTGCCGTAGAGCTCCGCCTCGACCGCGGCGACGGCATTCTCGATGTCGTCCTCGGTGACCGGCCGCTTCCAGCAGGCCTTGGCGAGGCCCCGCTTGATCTTGTCGCGGTCAAAGGGATCGCGGACGCCCCCCTTCTTGACAACCGTCAGCAGTTGCCGCTCGATCCGCTCGTAGGTGGTGAACCGTCGGCGGCAGGCGAGGCACTCGCGGCGGCGGCGGATCGAGCCACCATCGTCGCCGGCCCGGGAATCGATCACCCGATCATTGTCGGCGCGGCAGAAGGGACAACGCATCGGAACCTCTCCAGAGTGCGGGAAATGTAGCGCCTCGACGGTGGAAGCGGCAAGCCGGAGCCGTTTCAGCCGGGGATGCCCCCGGGATCGGCCTGATTCCCCGACGCGCCATGGCCGTTGGCCACCGCTGCTTCGATCCCGTTTGCCTGCGTCGCGCGGGCCAGTTTCCAATCCCGCCGCTGCCGTGAACTTGGGATCTGCATCGCCTTGCGATATTTGGTCACCGTTCGACGGGCCACCTTGATTCCCTGCTTGCCGAGTTCATCGACAAGCTCGTCGTCACTGAAGGGAGAATCCTTGGGCTCGCCGTCGACGATCTCCTGGAGCTTCATCCGCACGCTGTCCCAGGCAACTTCGTCGCCGTCGGCCCGGGTGGTGCCGCCCACGAAAAATCGCCGCAGGGGCTGGAGCCCGCGGGGCGTCTGCAGCCACTTGTCGTCGACCGCCCGGCTCACCGTGGTGACGTGCATGCCGATTCGGTCGGCGATCTGCTGCATCTTCAGCGGCTCGAGCGCCTCGGCGCCCTCCGTGAGAAACCGCGTCTGGTGATCGACGATCGCCTGGGCGGTCTTGAGCAGCGTACTTCGCCGCTGCTGGATGGCGTCAATCAGCCACTGGGCCGAGTTGATCTTCCGCTTGATGTACTCCCGGGTGGCCGGATCGGTGTCGGGAGAGAGGAGCATGTCGCGGTAGGTCGGGCTGATCCGCAGCGCCGGCAGGTCGATCTCTTCGAGCCGGCACTTCCAGCTGCCATCAGGCTGGGGATCGACATACACATCGGGCTTGACCGCTACGACGACCGGCGAAATGAACGATGCCCCCGGCTTGGGCTGAAGCGTATGGAGCTGATGACGAAGGTGCTCGATCTCGTCGAGTGAGAAGCCCGCCTTCTTCTCGATCACCGGCAGGCGATTGCCGGCGAGATCCTCGAGATGATCGCGGACCAGTCGCCGCAGGTCCTCGGCGTCGGGCATGTCGTCGCTGATCTGGAGGAGAAGGCACTCCTTGAGATCGCGGGCCGCGACGCCACGGGGATCGAGCCCCTGCACCAGTCGCAAGGCCTCGCCAAGCCGATCCAACTGGTCGGCGGGCCCGTCAGGGTCGACGAGCTCCTCCAACGGCATCGGCAAATAGCCATTGGCGTCGAGGTTGTAGATGATGCGATCGGCGGCCAGCCGCACCGCCTCGGAGAGGTCTTCACTGGCCAGCTGGTCATGGAGGTGGTCGGAGAGGGTTTCGGGCCGCTCCTCCATGTTGGCCATCATGTCGAGATACCGATCGCCGGCCTGATCGATCTGGGCGGCGGAAGGGCGGCTGCGATCATCGTCGGTATCGGGGTATTCCGCCGACCAGTCGTAGGACCGCTCGAAGTCGGCCTGATTGGCATGCTCGTGATCGACGACCAGCGGCGTCTCGTCGACCGTCCGGGTCGAGAGGGCTTCCGGCTGTGTCTCGGCAGCGGCCGGCTCCGCGGGGCCTCCCTCATCCTGGCCGACCTCCTCGACCTCGAGTGTCTCGTTGTTTTGGATCTCCTGCTCGATCCGCTCCTCGAGAGCCAAGACGGGGAGTTGCAGGATTTCCATCGACTGGATCATGCGGGGCGCAAGCACCTGCTTCTGCGCTAACCGCATCTCCTGGCCGAATGACATCCTCATCGCCGTCTTGCTCCCTGTCCCGGGGGCGGCCCTGACACCGCCACCCCGCTTCCTGTAGAATACTCCAAACGGAACCGTTCACCGCCTGCCGGTGAAGATTCCGTGAGCGATTTCCGGGGACGGTCAGTCCGCCCAGCGGCGGCGACCGGAAAAGGCGTCGGCCAGCATCTCGCGATTGGCCTGCTCGAGTGATGCGCCGACGGTCAGCCCGCGGGCCAGCCGCGTGATCTCGACCGGCAGCCCGGCGAGCCGCTCGGCCACCAGCAGGGCGGTTGCATCTCCCTCGACGTTTGGCGTCGTGCCAAGGATCACCTCCCGAAATCCCCCCGTTCGGATCCGAGCTTCGAGCGCGTCGAGTGTCAGCCCCTCGGCGTGCTTGCCCTCGAGGGGCGCAAGCCGGCCCTGAAGGACGTGATAGACACCGCGGTAACTGCCCGCCTGTTCCAACGCCAAGAGATCGCGAACCTGCTCGACCACGCAGAGGAGGCTCTGATCTCGCTTGGGGTCGCGGCAGATGTCGCACGTCTCGAGTTCCGCAAGGTTGCCGCAGGTGCGGCAGGGCTTGAGGTTTTCCTTGACGGCGCGGATCGCCGCCGCGAAGTCGAGGGCCTTCTTCTGGGGCATCATCAAGACGTGATAGGCCAGACGCTCCGCCGAGCGACGGCCGATGCCCGGAAGATCACTGAACGCGGTAATGAGTCGGGCCACCGCCCCCTGGGATTCAGCCATTGCTACGCTCGCTCACCGGAATCTCAGTCGCAGCAACGGTGGCCGCGTCGGCAGCTGTCTCGGCCGGCTCGTCCGCCGCCCCGCGGTCTCGCGGGCGAGGCGGCTCAACCTTGCGGATCGCCGCATCAAAAAGCGTTCGGGCGTGGGCCACCAGCGGCCGCTCGGCCGCTGCCCGGATGAGGGCCGCCTGGGAGGCCGCCGGGGCACGATGAGTCGGTCGCGGCGGCTCCACAGCCGGAGTCTCCGAAATCATGATCGCATGGCGGACGGACCGGCCCACGACGGCCTTCAGGGCCGCTGTGATCGCCGCCGCTGAATCAGGCCGTCGCAGGAAGGCTGCCGCGGTCGAAGCGGTCGCGGGCAGACTCACCTCGAGGAGATCGTCTCGCCAGGCCACGGTTGCAGCGGTGTCCATGAAGTCGGCAGCCAGCCCCTCGAGCGATTCTCCGGCCTGCTTCCAAACAGTGGCAGCCGCAGGGAGCGAGCCGGCGTGGGCTGCCGTCGGAAAGACAGCTGACGGCTCCCCTGCCTCAGCCTGCGGCGACGGAGCCGGATCGTCAACCGCCGCGGCGGTTAGGTCGGTCGTTTTTTTTTCGCGCGGCCCGGCAGCGGGAACGGCCGCGGGCTGCGACGGAGGGGCCACTGCCGGCCTCGGCGAGGCCTGTGGCCTGCCGGTGGCAGAAGAACCCGTCGTTGGTCCGGCGGCGACCACGCGGTCGACGGCCCCGGCCAGGCTCTCCAGGTCCTCAAGTGCCGCCAGCCTGACGATCGCCATCTCGGCGAGCACGCCGGCATGGCCGCTGGTTCGCATCCGGGAGAGCGTCTGATCGAGAATCTGGAGCATCGCCAGAATCGTGTTCGTTCCGAGCTTCTGGCCGATGGCCTTCACATCGACTCCCAGGCCTTCCGCGTCGGCCAGCAGGTCATCCCCGCAGCCCACGCTGGCGAGCATGCAACTCCGCACCGCCGCGAGGAGCTGCTCCATCACACCACCGGGATCGGCGCCGGCCGCCAGGCAGCCGTCGAGGGCCGCGATCGCCCGGGCGGCGTCCCGCTCGGCCACCGCGGTGAGCAGCTCGCCGATCCGCTCCTCGCTGCCGGTGCCGATCACCGCGTGGACGTCGTCCGCCCCGATCGGTCCGGAGGCCGCTCCCAACAGTTGCTCGAGCAGCGACTGGCTGTCTCGCATGCTGCCGGCCGCCCGGCGTGCGATCAGTTGAAGGGCCTCCGCCGAGACATCGGCACCCTCGGCCTCGACGATCTGGGCCAGCCGGCGGGCGATCGCCGCCGCGTCGACCGTCACAAAGTCAAACCGCTGGCAGCGGGAGAGGATCGTGATCGGAAGCTTTTCGGGCTCGGTTGTGCAGAACACGAACTTGACGTGCCCCGGCGGCTCTTCAAGCGTCTTGAGGAGGGCGTTGAACGCCTCCCGGGTGAGCATGTGGACTTCGTCGATGATGTAGACCTTGCACCGCCCCCGGGCCGGCCGGACCGCCACGTTCTGGCGGAGCTGGCGGATCTCGTCGATGCCGCGGTTGCTGGCGGCGTCGATCTCGACCACATCAACGTCCTGGCCGGCGGTGATCGCTCGGCAGGTGTCGCAGGCATTGCAGGGCTCGGCGGCCGGTCCCTGCTCGCAGTTGAGCGCCTTGGCATAGATCCGGGCGGCGCTCGTCTTGCCGACGCCGCGGGCCCCGGTGAACAGGTAGGCATGGCCGACCCGGCCCGACTCGATCGCCCCCGAGAGCCCCCGGGCCACGTGCTCCTGACCGACCAGATCAGCGAACCGCTGCGGCCGATAGCGGCGAGCGACAACCTGATAGCCGCCTCCCGAGCCCGCCTCCGCCGGGGCGGCCGCCGGGCTCTCGGATGCTTCGCTGGTGGCCATGAGATCGGGCAGGGTAGGTCGGACGCCGATGAGAGGCCCACCGCACAAAGGGACGACTGCTTATGGCTGCTGCGGTTAGGCCCTGACCAGGTTCACAGGCCCCCATCGCAGGGGCCTCTCATCGGAGCCCGCTCGTGAAACGGGTCTCGAAATCCTGCCAGTTGGTTGTACGCCCGGCGGGGACAACGGTCAAAGGGCGGCCCGCCGCAGCGGCCGAAGCCTGCTACATTTCTGGCGATGGCAGCCGCAAAGTCACCGATGATGCAGCAGTTCGAGGCGGCCAAGGACCGCTGCCCCGGGGCGCTCGTGCTCTTCCGGATGGGCGACTTCTACGAACTTTTCGGCGACGACGCCCGCGAGGCCGCCGGCCTTCTCGATCTCACGCTCACCAGCCGCGACAAGGGGCCCGACGCCGTGCCGATGGCCGGCTTTCCGCACCATCAGCTCGACCCCCAGCTGGCGAAGCTGGTGGCGGCCGGCCGGCGGGTGGCGATCTGCGAGCAGATCGACGACCCCAAAACAACCAAGGGGCTCTTGCGTCGGGAGGTGACCCGGATCGTCACGCCGGGCATCGCCGCCGACGAGTCGCTGCTCGATCCCGCCCGCTCGAACTGGCTGGTGGCGATTCAGCCTGAGCGGCGGAGGGGGGATGCCGCAACCGACGCGGGGCGAGCGGGACCGGGCCGCATCGGCATGGCCTGGATCGATGTCGCCGCAGGCCGGTTCGAAGCTGCCGTCGTCGTCGCGGACGACCTGGCCGACCATCTGCTCCGGCTCGACCCGGCGGAGTGCCTCTGCAGCGAACGCGGGAAGGCGGAGGTCGAGGAACTGGTGCGGGCGGCTGGCGGCTCGCGAGTGGTGACGAGCCGGCCCGACTGGTGGTTCGAGGACGACGCCGCCCGAGCTGCCCTGGATAAGGCGCTGGAGGGCAGGCGGCTCGAGGGGCTCGGCTTCGAGGCTGACGACACCGCCGGACTGGCCGCGGCCGGCGGCATCCTTGCCTATCTCGAGGAAAACGAACCAGCCGCCGTCTCCCGCATCGACACGCTCACTCCCTGGCGACCGGGGCTGCGGATGGAGATCGACGAGGCCTCCCGCCGCAGCCTGGAGCTGCTTCGGAGCACCGCGACCGGACGCCGCGAGGGATCGCTGGCGGGCGTGCTCGACCGCACGAAGACCGCCATGGGCGGGCGGCTGCTCGGCGAATGGCTGTCGGTCCCGCTGGTCGATCGGGGGGCGATCGTCGACCGGCACGAGGCGGTGGCAACGCTGCTTGCCGATGGCGGCCGGGCCGCCCGCCTGGCCGAGACGCTCGCCGGCATCGGCGACGTCGAACGGCTCGTGGGCCGAGTGATGACCGGACGAGCCGGCCCCCGCGACCTCGAGCGGATCGGTCACGCCACGAGCATGCTGCCCCGCCTGATCGGCCTCCTGAGCGACTGCGACGGCCTGCTTGGGGACCTGCGGGAGTCGCTCGATCCCTGCGAAGATCTCGCCTCGCGGATCGCAACGACCCTCCGCGAAGGCTGCCCCGTCTACGGCCGCGACGGAGGCTTCATCCGCCCCGGCTGCGATGCCCGGCTCGACGAACTCGTGGAGCTCGCGACGGGCGGCAAGGCCTGGATCACCGATTATCAAGCTCGCGAGATCGAACGGACGGGCATCGCCACCCTCAAGGTCGGCTACAACAGGGTGTTCGGCTTCTTTCTGGAGGTCAGCCGCGGGCAGGCCGACAAGGTACCGCCGGAGTATGTCCGCAAGCAGACCGTCAAAAATGCCGAGCGGTACACGACGGCCGAACTGGACGAGCGGCAGCGGCAGGTGCTCGGCGCGGAGGAGGAGGCCCTTCGCCGCGAGATTCATCTCCTCGACGAGTTGCGCAGCGTTGTCGCCAGCCAGCGGGCCCGCCTCGACCGGGCGGCCGGTATCCTGGCGATCCTCGACGTGCTCGTCTCGCTGGCCGACGTCGCCCGCCGCCGTGGCTGGGTCAGGCCGGAGATGACCGCCGGCGGTGAGCTCGAGATCGAAGCCGGCCGTCATCCGATGCTCGAGGAGCTGCTCCCGCCCGGCGGGGTCGTGGCCAATGATCTGACGCTCGCCGCTCGGCCGCCCGACGGCCCCCCCCCGGGAACTGATGCTCCGGCGATCTTGCTCGTCACCGGTCCCAACATGGGCGGTAAAAGCACCTTCATCCGGCAGGCGGCCCTCGTGGCCGTGCTTGCCCAGGCGGGGAGTTTCGTGCCGGCGAAGCGGTGTCGGCTGGGGATCGTCGATCGGCTCTTCGCCCGGATCGGGGCCGGCGATGATCTCGCTCGGGGGGCAAGCACCTTTCTGGTCGAGATGTCGCAGACGGCGCGGATCCTCAATCGGGCAACGCCCCGCAGCCTGGTGATCCTCGACGAGGTCGGCCGGGGCACGAGCACCTTCGACGGCCTGGCAATCGCGCAGGCGGTGGTCGAGCATCTCCAGGGCAGCGTCGGCTGCCGGACGCTCTTCGCCACCCACTACCTCCAGCTGGCGGCGCTCGACAAGCTCCCCGGCGTGGCCAACGCCCAGGTGCTCGTCCAGCAACACCGCGACGAGTTGGTCTTCCTGCACCAGGTGGCCGCGGGGGCTGCCGACAAGAGCTGGGGCGTCCACGTCGCCCGGCTGGCGGGCGTGCCCTCGAAGGTGATCGAGCGGGCCCGCGACCTCCTGCTCGCGCTCGAGAGCGATGCAGCGGCCAGCCCGAAGCCCCGCCGCAAGCCCGTGGCGGCGGAGCAGAAGTCGTTGTTTGAGTAAGCGGCACGCCCCGAGGGGCTTCTCTGGAAAAGGGGACTGGCTCCGAGCGAAGCAAGGTGCCTGTACCCTTTTCCAACTTCGAGGATGCCCGGAATCCGGGTTCGCGAGGTGAAGCCAACCGAGCTGCGGGCAGGACGCCCGCAGCGAGCGTCCGGCGAGATGGCACGGGCCACCCCTCGCCTCCGCGCGGTCGAGCGTTGGCCACCCCGAACCCGGTCAGCCGCACTGGTTCATCTTGTCCCGCGGCGTGCCAGCTCCGACGAGTTCGGGCCGGGGGCCGGGGCTCGTCGCGAGAGCCTCGTCGGGATCGATCGTGACGGCGATGCTCTTGTAGGCCGGCGTTCGCGAGAGCGGGTCGGCCGTCTTGGGCACCAGCAGGTTGCTCTCCGGATAGTACATCGCCACGCAGCCGGGGCGGATCTCGGGGAAGGCCGAGACGATCTGGCCCCGCATCTCGCCGGCGGTGCTCGCGATCCGGCAGCGGCCGCCGGCGGTCAGCCCGAACCGGGCGATGTCGTCGGGATGGATCAGCACGATGTCCCGCCGCGTCTGGTTGCGGTAGAGGTCTTCCTCCTCGTAGACGACCGTGTTGAACTGCCCCTCGCTGCGGATCGTCATCAACACGAGGCCGTCCGGGGCCGGCGGCAGGTCGTGGACGGCCAGATGGGCCTTGCCGTCATCGGTCGGGAAGGAGGGCCGGTCGATCGCCCGGCCGGGGATGGAAAACTCCCGCTTCGTCGCGTCGATCTCGGCGAGCTCCTCGAGTCCCGGCACGATCGCCGCGATCGCCCGCCGGATCGTGCTGGTGTGGGCCATCTCCTCCCAGTTGACCGGGCCGCCCTCGCCGAGCACCCGCCGGGCCAGTTCGGCGATGATCGCCACCTCGGCCCGCGGGCCGCTCGCCTCGTCGGCGGCGTGCCGCGGCCGGCCGCCGTCGGAGAGCCGGATGTAGCTGAACATGCTCTCCTGCGTGGAGGGCTCGGGCTCCTCGTCGCGGGCGAGCACCGGGAGGATGATCGTCTCCTCGCCGCCGAGCCCGCCGGCGTGGCCGGTGTTGAGGGAAGTGCTCAGGTAGACGACCGTGTCGACCTTGCCGAGGGCCCGCTCGGTAAACGTGGCGTCGGGGCTCGCCCCCCAGAGGTTGCCGCCCAGGCAGAGGGCAAACCGCATCCGGCCGGCCTCGGCCGCGTCGAGGCAGCCGAGCGTGTCGTGCCCCTTCGTCGTCGGCAGCGTCACGCCGTAGTGGCTCTCGAGCCGCTCGAAGATCGCCGCCTTGAGCGTGGGCGTGACGCCGACGGTGCCCATGCCCTGGATGTTGGAGTGGCCCCGGATCGGCTGGAGGCCGGCACCGGGCCGGCCCACCATTCGCCGCATCAACGCCAGGGCGGCGATTGCCTGGACCGTGGCAGCCCCGTGGAGGTGATGCGTCACGCCCATCGTCCAGGCGAAGACGGCCCGCCGGCTCTCGGCATACTGTCCGGCCAGGTCATCGATCTCGGCCTTCGAGACGCCGCTTGCGGCGACGATCTCGTCCCAGGCGAGGGCCTCGATCCGGGCGGCCAGGTCGGACCAGCCGGTGCAGTGCTCCCGGAGGAAGGGCTCGTCGACGATCAACTCGCCGGCGGCGTTGCGGCCCCGCTCGGCCTGGAGTTCGACCAGCCGCTTCATCATCCCGTAGACCAGCGCCAGGTCACCGCCGACATGGGGCTGCACGTAGCTGCTGGCGATCTCGGCCCCGAAGAAGAGGGCCCAGGGATCGCTCGGCACCGAGAAGTTGACGAGGCCCGTCTCGACGATCGGATTGACGACGACCACCTTCCCGCCCGCGCGGCGGACGATCATCAAGGTTCGCATCAGCCGCGGGTGGTTGCTGGCCGGGTTGCCACCGATCAGCATCGTGAAGTCGCTCTTCTCCATGTCGTCGAGCTGGATCGTGCCGGCCCCGCTGCCGATCACGCTGGCCAGCCCGACCCCGCTGGCCTGGTGGCAGTAGTAGGAGCAGTTGTTGACGTGGTTGGTGCCGTAGAGCCGGGCGAAGAGCTGGAGGAGAAAGCCCGCCTCGTTGCTCGAGCGGCCGCTGAAGTAGAAGAAGCTCTCCTCCGGGGCGGTCGCCCGCAGCTTCGCCGCGATCCGCTCCATCGCCTCGCTCCAGGAGAGCGGTCGGTAGTGTTGCGAGCCCTTCTCGAGCACGACCGGCTGGACGAGCCGGCCGGAGTGCTCCAGCTCGCGGGGCGAGAACCGCCGCAGCTGCGGGATCGAGTAGGTCTCGAAGAACGACGGCTTCACCGCCCCCTGCATGTCGGCGACCATCGCCTGGAACGACTTCTTGCAGACCTCCGGGAAGTGGCCGGCCTCGTTGACCATGCCGCCGGCCTGCCCGCCCATCCCGACCGCGCAGGTCTTGCAGGCGTTCTTCGTCCGCATGGCCTTCCAGAGGGCCCATAGCCCGCCGGCTTCGCGGGCCTTCTTCAACGTGTAGAGCACGGCCCGCCAGCCACCGCCGGTTGTAACGCGTCCCATCGGTCTCACTTCACGGGGTCAGGAGGGTTGGTGTGAGTCGCCGTCGAGCGGGCCGGGGTTGCCCGTGCCATCTCGCCGGACGCTCCCTTCGGGCCTCCTGCCCTCCGGTCGCTCGATTGGCACGGGCAACCCCTCCAGGTCGTGCCAATCTCAGATGCTCAATCGCAGATGTCTCAGATGCTTCAGTCCAGGCTCACGGTCACGGTCTTGTGCTCGAGGTAGGGGTCGAGCCCCTTCTCGCCGAGTTCGCGGCCGAAGCCCGACTGCTTGAAGCCACCGAACGGGGCCGCCGCGTCGAAGACGTCGTAGCAGTTGACCCACACCGTGCCGGCCCGGAGCCGCTTGGCCGTCTGATGGGCCTTGGCGACGTCGCGGGTCCAGACGGCGGCTGCCAGGCCGAAGTTCGTGGCGTTGGCCCGCCGGATCAACTCGTCCATGTCGGAGAACTTCAGCACCGAAAGCACCGGGCCGAAGATCTCCTCGCGGGCGATCGCCATCTCGTCAGCGACGTTGGTGAATACCGTCGGCTCGATGAAGAAGCCCTTCTCGCCCACCCGGCCGCCGCCGGTGGCGAGGGTGGCCCCTTCCTTTTGCCCCGCCTCGATGTAGCCCATGATCTTGTCGTACTGGGCCCGATCGACCTGCGGGCCCTGCTGCGTGGCCGGGTCGAAGGGGTCGCCCACGCGGCGGGCCTTGCTGTCGGCCACCACCCGCTCGACGAACTCGCCGTGAATCTTGTCCTCGACGAACAGCCGCGAGCCTGCGCAGCAGCACTGCCCTTGATTCAAGTAAATCCCCACGTGGGCTCCCGCCGCCGCGGCGTCGAGGTCGGCGTCGGCGAACACGATGTTGGGGCTCTTGCCGCCAAGCTCGAAGGTCAGCCGCTTCAGCTGATCGGCCGCCTGCCGCATGATGACCTGGGCCGTTTCGCCTGAGCCGGTGAAGGCCACCTTGTCGATGCCGGGGTGCTTGACGATCGCCGCTCCGGCGGTCGGCCCGAAGCCGGGCACCACGTTGATCACGCCATCGGGCACGCCCGCCTCCTGGGCCAGCCGGGCCAGCCGCAGGCAGGTCAGCGGGGTCTGCTCGGCCGGCTTCATCACGATCGTGCAGCCGGCGGCCAGCGCCGGCCCCCACTTCCACGACACCATCAGGATCGGGAAGTTCCAGGGGATGATCTGCCCCGCCACCCCGACCGGCTCCTTCCGCGTGTAGCAGAAGAAGTTGCCGTTGATCGGGATCGTCTGCCCCTGGATCTTGTCGGCCCAGCCGGCGTAATACCGCAGGACGCTGATCGCCAGCGGGATGTCGCCCAGCCGGGCATCGCTCACCGGCTTGCCGTTGTCGAGCGCCTCGAGCGCAGCGAGTTCGTCGATCTCGGCCTCGATCAGGTCGGCCAGCCGCATCATGATCCGGCCCCGCTCGCGGGCGTCCATCCGCGGCCAGGGCCCATCGTCGAAGGCCTTGCGGGCGGCGAGCACCGCAGCCTCGACGTCGGCGGCGTCCCCCTCGGCCACCTGGGCGATCACCTCCTCCGTCGCAGGGTTGATCGTCTCGAAGGTCTTGCCGCTGCGGGCGGGCGTCCACTGCCCGTCGATGAAGAGCTGCGTCTGGCGGATTTCAGGCCGGGCGGCCCGGCGGGGTTCGGCGACGGTGGCCATGAGAAATGTCCTCTGGTGTGCGAAGGCAACGGGCTTCTTGGACGGGACCGATCGACCGCCGATCCCCGCAAGTTGCCTGACGCATCGTATCCGCGATAGGCTTTCTCTCGCAAGGAACGCCGCGGCAGGGCACGTTGCTCTGCTACTGATGCGGTGTTTCAAGCGGCCCCGTTCGTGGACGGGCCGATCCAACGCGATGGGCAGTGCCGAGCATCTCCGCCTGGCGTGTCCAGCGCACCTCCCGAGGAGTTTCAAACGATGCGTGCACGCATTGCGACCGGATTGGTGGCGGCTTTCGTGATCGGCATGGCGATGACCGCTTCGGCGGAGGTCACCAGCGGGCCCCAGGTGGGCGAGAAGGTCGGCGCCTTCACGGTCACGAAGGTGACCGGCAATCCCGATGACGGCGTCGACGAGGGCAAGACCCTCTGCTATCGCTGCAAGATGGGTAACCGCCCGGTGGTGATGGTCTTCGCCCGCTCGGCCGACGAGAAGTTCGCCAAGTTTCTCAAGAACCTCGAAGGTGAACTCGAGGAGCATGCCGACGAGAAGCTGACAGCCTTCGTCAACATGATCGGCACCGACGAAGAGAGCCTCAAGAAGGCCGCCGCTGATTTCGTGGCCAAGCACGACATCAAGCGGATCGCCTTCGTTGTGCCCACCAATGCGGAGAACGGGCCCGACAACATGAAGATCGCCCCCGATGCCGACGTGACCGTCGTCTGCTACAAGGGCGGCGAGGTGAAGGCCAACCACGCCTTCGCCAAGGGCGGCCTCTCCGACGAGAAGATCGACGCCCTCGTCGAGGCCTCCTGCAACCTCGTCGACTGACGTCTGCCGCACCCCAGCCGGGGCCGCCAGCGGGTGGCCCCGGCTGGCCCGGCGGGCTCTCTCAAGTTCTGGGCGGCCTCGCATGATCACCTCGGCCCTCCGCCGGCTCTGGCACTTCGTGATCACCCCCTACCTGCCCGACCCGTCCGAGGCGGCCCACCTCGAGCGGGCCGAGACGCAGGAGGACGACCGCGTTCGCGTGACGCTCGCCGTGCTGACCGGCTCCGAGAGCCATCGGCTGTTCGGGGTCGACCTGGCCCGCCGCGGCATCCAGCCGGTGTACCTGAAGATTGAGAATCGCTCACCGGAGCCGCTGCGGCTGCAAATGGTCGGCATCGACCCTCGCTACTTCACCCCGCTCGAGGCCGCCGCGGCGGTCCACTTCTCGATCGTTCGCCGACTCTCCGCCTTCGGCTTCCTCGGCTGGGTCTTCCTGCCGCTGCTGCTGCTCGTGCCCTTCAAGCTCGTCACGGCCCACCGGGCCAATCGCCGGATGGATAATCTCTTCCGCGAGCGAGGCTTCCGGCTGGGACCGATCCTCGCCAGCCAGCAGGCTGAGGGCTTTGTGTTCACGACCCTCGACCTCGGCACCAAGGTCGTCCACGTCCGGCTCGTGCCGGCCGGCGACATCCGCGAGGCGGTCGAGCAGGCCGATTCGGCCGAGGACGCCGAGATCCTGGCCCAGGCCGCCGCCCCGCAGCCGGTCGTCGATCTCGCCTTCACGGTGCCTGTCCCGGGAATCGCCGCCGACTACCTCCGTCGCGATTTCGAAGCGATCGTGCCGGCGACCGAAGTCGAGCCGGTCACGCTCGCCGAACTCGTCGCCCGGCTCGAGGCCCTTCCCGCCACGACGACCAACGCTGCCGGCAGCCGCTCGGGCGATCCGGTCAACCTCGTCGTGATCGGCGAGTTCGCCACGCTGTTGGGCGCCTTCGCCGCCCGCTGGGACGAGAGCGAGACGATCACGCTGGCCACCTGCTGGAAGACGGTCAAGGCCTTCCTGCTGGGCTTCAACTACCGCTACTCACCTGTCAGCGCCCTCTATCTCTACGGCCGCCCGCAGGACATCGCCCTCCAGCGCACCCGGCACTCGATCAACGAGCGGATCCACCTCCGGCTCTGGCTCTCCCGGCTCGCCTTTCAGGGCCGGCCGGTCTGGGTCGGCCAGATCAGCCGCGACATCGGCGTCCGCTTCACGACCAAGGCCTGGAACCTGACGACCCACCGGATCGACCCCGACGTCGACGAGTCGCGGGACTACTGCATCGAGGATCTCAGCTTGGCCGGCCGGGTGCTGGCGGCCGGCTATGTCGGAGGGGTCGGCCCCTGCAGCCGCGACGCACCCCGCCGCAACCTCACCGGCGACCCCTGGCACAGCGACGGCCAGCGAGCTGTGATCCTGATCTCCCCGTCCCACACAGCGACCCAGAGTCCATGCGACTCCCCGCCGGCGACTTCCCTCAGCCACGTCCACCCGCCCGGTCCGCAGCCGGCCCCGCCGGGAATCGCTGCCGGCACGGGCCCCGGCTGACGAGGGCCGAGCGGTGAGCTATATTTCGACCAGCAGGGCGGCGTAGCTCAGTTGGTTAGAGCACCGGCTTCATAAGCCGGGTGTCGCCGGTTCAAGTCCGGCCGCCGCTATTCGCAGTTGTGCACGAGACGGAACAATCCCTTCTGGGACCGTCCCGGTGGGCCGATTAACGATAGGTCGGCCAATGGCACTTCGGCAACCGTCGGCCGAGCGGGGCGGATCATGAGGAGCAACCGCCGGAGTTGATCGGGCTGGATGCGACCCGATCGTGAAGGTGCCGAAGAGCTTCCTACCCACGCTCAAGGCCGGATTTTTCTCGTCGGCGCAGACCGGCCTTGAAACCGCTCTTCTCGCGTGCCGTCCGCACGTTGGCATGGAATGCCGTCAGAGGCTGTGGATGTCGATGTCGGGCAGCTCGTCGGGCGACGTCTGAAAGATTGCCCGGTCGAAAGTGAACCTGGACGAGCTCGCCCCAGTCGGTGGGCGGGCCACGAGCTGGCGAGATGGGCGGCGGTTCGAGCTGGACGCCCAGGTGCGTGAGGATCTTTCAGATCGGCCCCGGGTTCGCGGACAGGAAGTCCGCAGCAACCGGAGGTTGCCAAGAGTGCGAAGGCCAGGGATGGTTTCGCACTCGGAAAGCA
>JAQCJP010000070.1 GCA_027592945.1 Planctomycetota bacterium | reverse complement strand
CTCGAGGGCGGCGGAGAAGGCGGAGTCGGCCTGCTGGGCATCAGCCTGGGCCAGGCTGCCGCCGGCCGGCCGGGCGGCCGTCACCACCGCCACGTCAGGCTCGACGCCCACGCCGCTGAAGGGAAGGCCCCGGGGGGAGAAGAACTTTGCCGTCGTCAGCCGCATCCCGACGCCCGCGGCCTCCAGCGGAAAGATCCCCTGAATCGAGCCCTTGCCGTAACTGCGGGAGCCGACGATCGTGCCGCGGCGATGGTCGCGGATCGCCCCGGCGAGGATTTCGCTGGAGCTCGCCGAGTCGCCGTCGATGAGCAGCACCAGCGGCATCCGCCAGGTGCCGCTGCGGGCCGCGGTGTAGTTGAAGTCTTCCTCGGGGCTGCGGCCCCGGGTGGCCACCACCAGGCCGCGATCAATGAACAGGTCGGCCACTTCGACCGCCGCCGACAGGAGCCCGCCGGGATTGCCCCGCAGGTCGAGCACCAGCGACCGCATCCCCGCCCCGTGCAGCCGGCGGAGGGCCGCCTCGAGATCGGCGGCGGTCGTCTTCTGAAACGAGGTCAGCCGGATCCGGGCGATTCCTGCAGCCTGGTCGACGATCGCCGCATCCTCGATGCTCGGCACCTCGACGTGCTCGCGGCGGACCGTCACCGCCCGCGCTGCGCCGGGCCCGCGGACGACGGCCAGGGTCACCAGCGAGCCCTCTGGCCCCTGGAGGAGGTGAGCCGCCTCGTCGACACTCAAGCCTCCGATCGAGCGGCCGCCGACGCCGATCAGGTGGTCGCCGGCCCGGATTCCCGACCGTTCCGCGGGACTGCCAGGGATGACATGCACCACGAGCAGGCCATCGCTGGCGCTCTTGAGTTCGACGCCGAGACCGACGAAGTTGCCTTCGATCTGGGAGTAGAGATCCTCCAACTGCCCCGTCGTCAGGAAGGCCGAGTATTCGTCGAGCCCGCCGACGGCCGCGGCGGCCATCTCCATCAACGTGACCGCCGGCGGTATGCCGAGGATTGAGTGGCCGGTACGGGCGACCCAGGCAGCGACGGCCTCGGCGTCGGCCTGCGACACGACCGGCCTCGTGGCCATGATCCGATCCACCTGGCTTTCGTACGCCTGGCAGCGATCAGGGGTCGCCTGGGCGGCATGGGTGTTGCGGAAGCCTGGGTCATCGAGGGCGATTTCCAAAGCGAGCAGGCCCCGCGAGGAGAGCCGGGCAAAGTCGGGCCGGTCGACGTGGTGCGAGGCGATCCGACCGAGGATCTCTCCATAGGCCCGGCGGGCCTCCGCTTCGGAGAGGAGGGACAGTTGGCGGCGGTAGGCCGGCTCGGCATGTCGCCGGGCCACATCGCAGTGCAACTTGGCCAGGTCGTACTGCTTGGCCAGGGCCGGGTCGAGCGTGCCCTTGCGGGCGGCCCGCTCGCAGATCGTGACGACGTCCGACCAGCGACCCTGGTGGACCAGCGCCGTCGTGCGGGATGCCAGATCATCGGCCTGCGGGCTGCCGGGCTCAGCCGAGACGGGCCCTGCGGGGACCCACTTGAGAAAGGGCTCGGCGACGGCGGTGCCGGCGAGCAAGAGAACGACTGCGGCCAGGAAACCGCTGAGGCCCTGGCACAGGAGTCGGTTCCGCGGGCGGCTGCAGAAAGCGATCACGCGACAATCCGTTGGCGGGAGGCCGCTAGGGGGGGCAGCGGCAACCAGCGGTCTGTCCGTCCGACCGCCTGCGATTATGGCTCACGGGGCAAGGCCGGGCAAAAATCGAGATCACAAAAACAAGGTTTTCCTCGCTGGCCTCGGTTGCCTGATTCGCACACTCCGCACGACCGCTATCAACGAAGGCCGCGACACGCTGGTACGATACCGGTACGTGTTTTGTTCCCCCGGCAGAGTCGCCATGCCTTCCTCACCGAGCGAGGATGCAGCCCACCCCAATGGTTCGCCAGCGGAGGAGCCGGCGGTCACGTTGGTGTTGCTCGACCGGGTGCGGCAGGGCGATGGCGAGGCGATCAACGGCCTGCTGGAGCGACACCGGGCAGCGATCCGGCGGATGATCGACCGCCGGATGGATCGTGCCGTGCAGCGACGGGTCGACGCCAGCGACATCGTTCAGGACGTGATGGTCGAGGCGAACCGGCGGCTGGGCGACTACCTGGCCAATCCGACGATGCCGTTCGGCCTCTGGCTGCGGCACATGGCCCGCGACCGGCTGATCGACGCCCATCGCCGGCACCGGGTGGCCGGGAGCCGAAGTGTCGACAAGGAGGTGCCACTGGTTGCCGGTGAGGCGAGCGATCGGTCGGAGGCCGATCTGGCCGCCCATCTCACGGATCGTGAACTCACGCCCGCCGCCGCGGCCACCTGGCACGAGTTGGAGCGGCGGTTTGCCGCCGCGGTCGAGAAGCTCGAGGAGGCCGACCGGCAGATCGTGCTGCTGCGACACTTTGAGCATCTCTCGACCGCCGAGGCAGCCGAGGTGCTCGGGCTCTCCAAGCCGGCCGCCGGGATGCGATACCTGCGGGCAATGCGGCGGCTGCGGGGTCTGCTGCAGGGCTGAGCGGGGCGGTGTCCCGAGGCCGCTTGACGTCTATTATGCAAGTCGGGCCGCATCCTCGAACCGCCACCAAGCCATGACACCGTCCGCGACGCAGGCTGCCGAGTCGCCGCTCTCGCCAGCCGACGAGGAGCGGCTGGCGGAATTGATCGAGGTGCTTTCCGAGGCCCGGGGCGGAGAGGCCGTCAGGCTGCTCGATGAACAGGTCGCCGCCCATCCTCGGCTTGCGAGCCATCTCCGGGAACTCTTCGCCGCAATGTCGATGGCCGACGCAGTGGCGGAAGCCTCGACCATCCTTGAGCCGCCCGAATCCCGTGCGGCTGAGGATCCCGCGGTGCCCCTGCCGGCCGGTTCATTCGTGCCCGGGGTGACGCCGCTGCCGGCTTCGTTCGACGACTACGAACTCCTGGAGGAGATCGGACGGGGCGGGATGGGGATCGTCTATCGTGCTCGCCAGAAGAGCCTGGGCCGAATCGTGGCGGTGAAAATGCTGCTGCGTCGCGACCTGGCCACCGCCGCCGACCTGGCCCGCTTCCGGAGCGAGGCCGAGGCGGCCGCCCGGCTTGACCATCCGGGAATCGTCTCGATCTTCGAGGTGGGCGAGTGCGGGGGGCATCCGTTCTACAGCATGCGATACATCGAGGGCACGACGCTCGCCAAACGCCTCGCCGAAGGGCCTGTGCCCCTCCGGGAGACGGCCGGGCTGCTGGCGAAGGTAGCGGAAGCGGTCGACGCGGCCCATCACAGGGGCGTGCTTCACCGGGACCTCAAGCCCTCCAACATCCTGATCGACAGCGCCGGCGAGCCGCATGTCTCCGACTTTGGCCTAGCCAAACGGATCGAGCAGGATCAGAGCATGACGCACACGGGAGCCATCCTCGGCACCCCCTGCTACATGTCGCCTGAGCAGGCCGCCGGCAGCCGGGGTGATGTCGGACCGACGAGCGATGTCTGGAGCCTGGGAGCGATCCTTTATCAGATGCTCACCGGCCGACCCCCTTTTCAGGCTGCCAATGCGATGGACACGCTCCTGGCGGTGCTTGAGAGCGATCCACCGGTGCCCCGTTCGCTCGATCCCGGCGTCGACCGCGACCTCGAGTTGATCGCGCTGAAGAGCCTCCAGAAGCCCCAGGATCTCCGGTACGCCTCCGCCGCCGGCCTCGCCGCCGACCTGCGGGCTTTCCTCGCCGGTGAGCCGGTTGCCGCTCGCCGGGGCGGCCTTTCCGACGTTGCGTCGCGGCTCTTCCGTGAGACGCATCATGCGACGGTGTTGGAGAACTGGGGCCTGCTCTGGATGTGGCATTCGGTGGTGATCCTGACGCTCTGCGTGGTCACCGACGTGCTGGCCTGGCGAGACATCACCAGCCGCTGGCCGTATGTCGTTCTCTGGGGCGGCGGGCTGGCCGTCTGGGCGCCGATCTTCTGGGCTCTCCGCCATCGGACCGGCCCGGTGACGGCGGTCGAGCGGCAGATCGCCCACATCTGGGGCGCCAGCGTGATCGCCAGCGTGATGCTCTTCTGGGTGGAGGGGCTGCTGCGGGATTCCAGCGGCCAGCCGCTCGCGGTCCTCACGCTCTCCCCGGTGCTGGCGCTCTTGGCCGGCATCGTGTTCTTCGCCAAGGCGGGGATTCTCTCAGGCGTTTTCTACATTCAGGCGGCGGTCCTGTTTGCCACATCCCTCGTGATGTGCCTGGTGCCCGCCTGGCAGCATGTGATCTTCGGTCTGGTCAGCGCCGCCTGTTTCTTCATTCCGGGTCTCAAGTACGAGCGGCAACGGGGCCACCGGTGACGACCGCTCCGCCGCCTTACCGTTTACAGTCGAATCGTGGCCGGTGGTCTTGGCTCAGCCGGTCTTTTCCGTGCGGATGGCTGTGGCCGTTCGTAGCCCTGTGGCTGACGAGCCCACCGGCCCGGTCCGGCGACTGGCCGCAGATTCTCGGGCCCGAGCGAAGTGGGCACGCCGCTCCCGATGAACGCGTGGCCGCGTCCTGGCCGGCCGCCGGGCCGGCGGTGGTCTGGTCGCGAGAGATCGGGGCGGGCTATGCCGGAGTCGCCGTGGCCGACGGGCGGGTTTACCTGTTTCACCGGGTCGCCGACCGCGAACTCGTCGAGGCCCTCGACGCGGCCACCGGTGAACTAGTCTGGAAGGACGCCGGGCATCCAACCCGGTTTCGGCCGCAGGTCGGCGGGGGTGACGGGCCCCTGTGCACGCCGGTCGTCGCCGGCGGCCGGCTGATCATCTTCGGCGCCTCCGGCACGCTCGCCTGCCTCGACGCCGCGACCGGCCGGCGGCAGTGGACCCGCGAGACGCACCGTGACTTCGCCGCCCCGGAGGGCTACTTCGGGGCCGGCTCGACGCCGCTGGTCGTCGGGGAACGGGTGATCGTCAACGTCGGCGGGGCCAGGCAGGAGGCGGGCCTGGTCGCCTTCGACCTGGCAACGGGCGAGACGGCCTGGCAGACGCTCGCTGACGCGGCGAGCTACTCGGCACCGGTGGCGGTCGAGGTCGGCGGCCGGCCCCACGTGCTGGCGGTCACCCGGCTGACCTGCCTGCTGGTCGATGCCGAGACCGGCCAGGTCCGCTGGCAGTTTCGCTTCGGCCAGCGGGGGCCGACAGTCAATGCCGCCACTCCGGTGCTGCTGGCGGCGAACCGTCTGCTGGTCACCGCCGCCTACGGGATCGGCTCGGTCTGCGCCGACTTCGACGGCACCGCCGCCCGGCCGATCTGGGAGGGCATCGATTCGCTGGCCACGCAGTACTGCACGCCGATCCTCCTCGACGGCCATCTCTATGTGATCGACGGCCGTGACGACATTCCGCCAGCTCGCTTCCGGTGCCTCGATCCGGCGACGGGCCACGTCCGCTGGAGCGAGCCGGACTTCGGCTACGGCACGCTGCTGGCCGCCGACGGAAAACTGCTCGTCGCCAAAACCAACGGTGAACTGCTCTTGGTCGAGCCCGATCCCGACGAGTTGAAGGTCCTCGCCCGCTGCCGACCCTTCGGCGATGCCTTCACCGGGGCGATCCGGGCCCTGCCGGCGCTCGCCGACGGGCGGCTCTATCTCCGCGACGACCGCCGGCTCGTCTGCCTCGAGGTCGGTCGGTGACCGGTCAGCCCTTGAGCGAGTCGGCCCCGAAGGGCCGCGGCAGGAAGTCGGCCAGCCGGAACGTGCCCCGGCCGTCGATCTCGATCACGGTGTCGGCCGTGCCAAACTCCGCGATCACCTGCAGGCAGGCTCCGCAGGGGGCTATTTTGGCCACGAGCGTACCGTCGCGGTCGCGGCAGGTGAGGGCGACATGCTCGAGCCGGCGGCCGCCGGCAGCGACACCGGCAAAGATCGCCGACCGCTCGCCGCAGATCGTTAGCCCGTAGGAGCCGTTTTCGACATTTGCCCCGACAAAGGGCCCGGCCGACTCCGCGAACACAACCGCCGCCCCGACCCGCCAGCCGGAGTAGGGCGAATAGGCATTGGCAGCCACCTCGCGGGCGCGGGCGACGAGATCGCTCTGGGCTGCGGACGGATCAGGCATGGAACAACACTATACACGTCGCGGAGCGACCGCCCCAGTCCCCAGCGATCCCCCACGCCCCTGCCGAGCCGCCGTAGCGGGTATGCTGCTCTCCCCCTCGTCTCCCCTCATGAATGCCCATGTCCGCCGCCCACGTCTCGACCCATCCGCTCGTCGCCCACCACGTCTGCACGCTCCGCGATCCGGCCACGAAGCCTTCGGAGTTTCGCCGAGTGGTGCGGCAGCTGACCAGGCTGGTCGCCGTCGAGGCCACGGCGGGGCTGCCGACGGAGGATGTTGTTGCGGCGACGCCCCTGGGAGAGGCCCCCGGCCGGCGGCTCACCGACCGGATCGCGATCGTGCCGATCCTGCGGGCGGGCCTCGGGATGGCCGACGGCCTCCTCGAACTCATACCCGACGCCGAGGTCTGGCACGTTGGCCTCTATCGCGACGAGGTCACACTCCAGCCGAAGGAGTACTACAACAAGCTGCCCAAGAAGCTCGACGCCAGCGTGGCGATCGTGGTCGACCCGATGCTTGCCACCGGTGGCTCGGCGGTGAGGACCTGTGAGATCCTCAAGGCGGTCGGGATTCCGCGGATCGTGTTCGTCGCCCTGATCGCTTCGCCCGAGGGCGTCGAGACGCTCGCCCGGGGCATCCCCGGCGTGGCGATCCACGTCGCGGCCCTCGACGACGGGCTCAACGACGTCGGCTACATTGTGCCCGGTCTGGGCGATGCCGGTGACCGGCAGTTCGGCACGGTTCCGGCAGATTGACAGGCAGCCGCGGCGTCCATCATTCCTCCGACGAGCAGGCGGCCAGGAGCCACCCGATTATGCGAGCCGTCGATCTGATTCGCCGCAAGCGGGACGGCGGGGAGCTCTCCCGCGACGAGATCACCTTCCTCGTCGAGGGGCTCACCGATGGCGTCGTGCCAACGTACCAGTGGGCGGCCCTGGCGATGGCGATCCTCTGGCGAGGGATGACGGCCGACGAGACCGCGGCGCTGGTCGAGGCGATGCTGCATTCGGGAACGGTGCTCGATCTCTCCGAGATTCCCGGCCCCAAGGTCGACAAGCACTCGACCGGCGGCGTCGGCGACAAGACCAGCCTGATCCTCGCGCCGGTCGCCGCCGCCTGCGGCGTGACGGTGCCGATGGTTTCCGGCCGCGGCCTCGGCCACACCGGCGGCACGCTCGACAAACTCGAGAGCATCCCCGGCTTCCGGATCGACCTTGACCTGGCCGCCTACCGCCAGGTGGCTCGCGACTGCGGCCTCGTCCTGATCGGCCAGACCGCCGAGATCGCCCCGGCCGACCGCGTGCTCTACGCCCTCCGCGATGCCACCGCCACCGTCGAGAGCATCCCGCTGATCACCGCCTCGATCCTCTCGAAAAAACTCGCCGAGGGGATCGACGCGCTGGTGCTCGACGTCAAGTGCGGCGACGGCGCCTTCATGAGCCGGATCGAAGACGCCCGGGCCCTGGCCGAGAGCATGACCCGAATCGGCCGGGCCCTCGGCAAGCCGGTGCAGGCGGTGCTGACGAGCATGGACGCGCCGCTCGGCCGGGCAGTCGGCAACGCGCTGGAGGTTTCGGAGTGCGTGGCCTGCCTGCATGGCGACGGCCCCGCCGACCTGATGGAGGTGTCGCTCGAGCTGGCCGCCGAGATGCTCCTGGCGGGCGGCGTGGCCAGGCACCGCGACGAAGCCCTCGACCGCTGCCGCCGGGCGATCGCCGACGGCTCGGCGCTCGAGCGATTCAGGCGGGTCGTGGAGGCCCAAGGGGGCGACGGGCGGGTCTGCGACGAGCCGGAAAAGATTCTCCCCCGCGCCGAGTGCGTGGAGATCGTGCGGGCCGAGCAGAGCGGCTACGTGCACGAGCTCAAGGCCTTCGCGGTCGGCCAGGCCTCGATGCTCCTGGGGGCCGGCCGGCGGACGGCCGAGGACGCGGTCGATCCAACAGCCGGGATCATCATCCACCATGCCGTCGGCGATCCTGTCTCGGCCGGCAACGGGCTCGCCGAACTGCGATTCAATCCCCGGCACGCCGCTGCGGTGCCGGAGGCGGTGGCGCTGTTCCGCAGCGCGGTCACGATCGCTGCCGAGCGGCCGGCCCCCCGCCCGCTCATTCTCGAGCGTTGCTGAACCGTTCACCACCACGCCCAGGGCGGATTTCACCTCGTGCAGGCTCGGGGTAAGCCCGTGCCGTCTCACGGACGCTCGCTGCGGGCATCCATGCCCTTCGCTCGCTCGTGGGAAACCGCGCTTTCGCCACGGGCACCGATCCGCGAAGCGGATTGGTCGGCTGCGCTCGGATTTCTACGCCGCTCGACTGGCACGGGCTCACCCCTCGCGAACCCGTATTCCGTTGGCGCGCGTGTCAACGGAATAAAAGCCCCCCGGCCTCCTGGCGGTGCCGCTGGCGCCAGGCACCGACTCACGCGAACCACGAGCCGCTGCCCTGCGGGGTCAGGAACGGGCGGCCGCTCGCTTCCGCCGCTTGGCTCCGGCGGTCTTGCCGGCGAGCTTCGCGTTTTCCCGCCGTGGGCCGGGAGCGGCGGTCTTGCCGGCGACCACGTCCTTCAAGTCGTCGCCGTCGGCGAGCAGGAAGTTGCGGAACTGCCAGATCGCGTCGGGATCGTCGCCGCGGCGGGCCGCGGCCGTGCGGGCCGGGGGCCGCCAGTCGCTCTTCGTCGAGACAAAGTCGCCGAGATACGGCTTGGCGACGTCGAGAATCTCGTCGTGCGGCAGGTCGTCTGGCACAAGCAGGCCACAGTCGGGGTTTCGGATCATCCACATCACCGCCGCCACCGCCGAGACGGCCACCTGCATCGTGGTCGCATTCTGCCCCGGCACGAGCCGCCGGCTTTCCTCGATCGAGAGGATCGAGCCGCACCACCAGGCTCCCAGCGGATGGCCCATCAGGAAGGCCCCGAGGATGTCGTCGCCGCAGATGATCTCGTCGTACATGATCCGCTCGGCGGGCTGGATCTCGTAGTCGCGGCCCCGCAGTTCCCAGAGCGAGGCGATCGCCGCGTCGCAGGGGCAGTAGGCGTAGTGCATCGTCGGCCGGTAGATCGCCCGGCCGTTCCTCCAGACCGTCAGGTGGTCGGTGATCGTGAAGGCCTCGCCGTGACGGACGACCATCCCCACGATCGGCCCGCCGGGCACCCAGCTTGCCACCTGCGTGTTGATCCCCATCCGGGCCAAACAGATCTGGCCACCGGGGCCGTCGGTGTGCTCGTAGGCGAACTCGGGAAGTTCCTGCTCGTGGGTGCCCCAGCCAAGCTCGGCCGTCATCGTGCCTTCCTCGCGGAAGCCCTCGACGCTCCAGGTGTTGACGAACTCGTCGATCTCCTTGGGACGGTTGCCGATCTGGGTGTCCCGCTCGCTGCAGTGGATCACCTTCACGCCGAGCTCGTGGGCCAGGTGGTTGAAGGCCCGGGCGTCGGCATGGCCCTGGATCCGCTCGGCCCGCTCTCCCGTCACCTTCCGCTCGTCAAGGCAGGCCGCTGCGATGTCGAGCAGAGCCTGCTTGGTGAAGTGGCTGATCAGGCCCGGATTGGCCCCGTGCTCGACCACCGCCGTCGGTCCCGGCTCGCGCCAGCCGTCGCGGATTTCCCGCAGCCGCATGTGGCGGGCGTAAAGCGTGAGCTCTGTCGGATGGGTGCCGGGGGCGACGTCGTAGGGGTCCCAGAGCTCGACGGCGGTATTGAGATAGCGAACCCCCCGATGGTGGCACCAGTCGATCATCACGCCGGTGTCGATGTTCCAGGCGAGGTCGATGAGGATGTCGCCGGCGGCGAGCAGTTCGCCGAGGGTCCGGTCGAGCGAGTCGGGAGTGATCTTGTCGCGGACCACCTGCACGCCCTTGGCGATCCAGGGAGCCAGCACGTCCTCCTCGGGGTCGAAATCGACGATCGTCACCCGGTCCGGGGGGACGGCGACGTGGTCGAAGAGGATCGGCAGCGTGCAGCGGGCGACCGAGCCGAACCCGATAAAGACAACGCGGTTCTGGAAAGCGAGCATTTTTGCGCTCCGGGGCCTGAGGGTTCCTTCCGGACGGGCCAGCGGCCCGCAAAAATGAAGATTTTGCAAGGATACCAGAAACAAAAGGCCCATGCGGGCTCGCCCCTCGCGAACCCGTATTGCGTTTGGGTGCGAGTTGGAAAAGGGTACAGGCACCTCGCTTCGCTCGGAGCCAGTCCCCTTTTCCATAGAAGCCCCCCGGCGCGAGCCGGGGGGACGGCGGGCCGTTGGGCTTTTCCGGTCCCCGAGAGCCGCAAACCGTTCACCACCAACCCGCCCAATCCGCGATCGCACACCAAAAATCCACAAAAATTCGCCCGCGCTCCCACGATCCACCACCCAAAAACCCAACTCCCTTCCCGGTCCTCCGCTACCCTGTTGCCGGATCATCGATCTTTCCGGGGATTTCTCGCATGGATGACCTGACTCGTTTTCAAGGCCTGGCCGGCGTGATCGCGATCCTCGGCCTCGCCTGGGTGATCTCCGACAATCGAAAGGCGATCTCGCCCCGGATGGTGCTCGGCGGGCTCGCGCTGCAAATCGGGCTGGGCATCGCCCTGCTTCGCAGCGCTGCCGGCCGAAGCGTGCTCGACGCCGCCGCCGCCTGGGTCAACTCGATCCTCGCCTGCGCTCTGGAAGGGGCGCGGTTTCTGTTTGGCGAGAAGCTCGTCGCCTCCGACGGGCCGGTCGGGTTCGTGTTCGCCTTCCAGATCCTGCCCACGATCGTGTTCGTGGCGGCCCTTTTCGCCGTGCTCTACCACCTCGGGATCATGCAACTGGTGATCCGCGGCGTCGCCTGGGTGACCAGTCGGGTGCTCGGCTCGAGCGGCGCCGAGACGCTCAACGCCGCCGCCTCAATCTTCCTCGGCCAGACCGAAGCCCCGCTCACGATCCGCCCCTACCTGGCCCGGCTGACCCGCTCGGAGCTGCTTGTCGTGATGACCAGCGGCATGGGGCTCGTCTCCGGCGGGATGCTCGCCGCCTACATCGGCTTCATCGGCGGCGGCGACGAGGCGATCCGGGAATCTGCCTCCCGCAACCTCCTGGCGGCGATCCTGATGACCTTCCCGGCGACGATTTATCTGGCCAAGATCGTGATCCCCGAGACCGACGCCCCCGAGACGCTCGGCCGCCTCGCCCTCGACAACGACCGGCCCGATGCCAACCTGATCGACGCCGCCGCCCGCGGCACCCGCGACGGGCTGATGCTGTCGGTCAACGTCGGGGCGATCCTGATCGCGTTCATCGCCCTGGTGACGCTCGTCAACCTTGGCCTCGGCTCGCTGGGCGGCCTGCTGGGCGATCCCGACTTCTCCGTCCAGAAGATCCTCGGCTGGCTGCTCGCCCCGCTGGCCTGGCTGATCGGTGTGCCCTGGAGCGAGTGCGGCACGGTGGGGGGGCTGCTCGGGCTGCGGACGGTGACCAATGAGGCGGTGGCCTATGAGGAGCTCGGCAAGCTCGTCCGTGGCAGCGATCTGGGCGAGAAGGCGGCGATGCTCGCCACGATCGCGATGTGCAGCTTTGCCAACCTCTCGAGCATCGGCATCCAGGTTGGCGGGATCGGGGCACTGGTGCCCGAGCGGCGAAGCGACCTGGCCCGGCTGGGTCTCACGGCGCTCGTGGTGGCCACCCTTGCGACGGCCCTCTCGGCGGCGATCGCGGGAGTGTTGGTTTGAACGTGGCCAGCGGGCCGCCCGTGCCGGAGCCGCGGCGAGACTGCCGCTTGGCCGGGTGCCAAACCGATCCACCCCGGGTTGCGTACACTCTTTTTGCGAGGAGCGAGAGCGATGGCGCGTGGTGATCGGCTGGCGGTGCGGCGGAAACTGCTGGGGAGTCTCGTCGGCTATCGCCATTACGGCATCGACCTCGGTGACGGCACGGTCGTCCACGCCCGGCCTCATGACTTCCGGCATCCCTTCGGAGGCGGGGTGGTGGTGCGGACGAGCCGAAAGGAGTTCGCCGACGGCCAGGCGGTTGAGCCGATCCTCGATCCGCCACCCAACTTTTCACCGGAGGAGATCGTCGCCCGGGCGGTCGCCCATGTCGGCCGCGAGGGCTATTGCCCGGTCGTCGACAACTGCGAGCACTTCGCCACCTGGTGTGCGACGGGGCAGCGGCGCAGCCGGCAGGTCGAGGCGGTGATCCGCGGTGTCACGGCGGTCGCCGCGACGGCGGCGGCGATCCTGCTCACCGGTCGCCGGGCGGGGGCGGCCCGCGGTTTGTGATTGCGGTTCGGCGGCCTCAAGGTCGCGAGCCTAGCACACACCCACAAAGAGCCAGTTGAAGAGTTTGCCGCCGGGATAGGCGGCCACCCGCTCGGTGGTCACCGAAAACCCTGCTCGCTCCATCCGCTCGACAAAGACGGGGTCGTTGTCGGTCGACCAGACCACGAGGCAGCCGCCCGGCCGGATTGCGACCCTGGCCAGGTGCAGGCTTTGGGTCTGATAGAGGTCGTGGTTTGAGGCTGTGGTGAGCCCGCTGGCACCGTTGTCGACATCGAGGAGGATCGCGTCGAACCCTGCCCGCCGCTCACGGATCAGATTCGCGACATCGCCGACGACAAGTTCCACCCGCGGGTCGTCAATCGCACTGCCCGCCAGTCCGTAGGCGGGATTGCGGTTCCACTCGATAACCGCGGGCACCAGCTCAGCGACGGTCACCTTCGCCTCCGGCCCGAGTCGCCCGAGGGCCGCCGTGAGCGTGAAGCCCAGGCCGAGTCCGCCGATCAGCAGTCGCGGAGCAGGGCGGCTGCGAAGATGGTCACAGGCCACCGCGGCCAGCCGCCGTTCGGAGTGGTGCTGGCGGGTGGACATCAGCGGCACGCCGGCGATGCTGATCTGAAATGCTCCGTCGTGCTCGTGGAGGGTCATCCGCCGGCCATCGGCGGTCATGGCCTCGGCACGCAGAGTTGTCGGTTTCATCAAGCACACACCCGGTGGGTCACTGATGTCACGCATGCACGCGGCATGAGGTTCTACCCCGCTCGGCAAACCCGCCGCCAGCGAGTTCGGCGGGGAGCGGCTGGCGGGCATGCCCGTTGGCGTTTTTCCCAGAAACCTCGAACATAGGACAAGGCTCCGGCAGCTTGCCTCGCCCCCGCGGCCCGCATCACTGTTCACCAGTCGCACACCGAGTTATGCCCCTGATCTCCCTCGATGACGTCTCGATCGGCTTCCGGGGAGTCGCCATCCTCGATCATGTCACCAAGCAGATTGAGGGAGGCGAGCGAATCGGCCTGCTCGGCCGCAACGGGGCCGGGAAGACCACGCTGCTGAAGCTGCTTGCCGGCCAGATCGAGCCCGAGGCAGGCACATGCGTCCGGGCCTCGGGCAGCTCCGTGGCTCTCCTGCAGCAGGATGTGCCTGACGAGCTGACTGGCACGGTGCGGGAGATCGTCAGTGCGGCGCTGGCGGCTCGTGTGGCCAGCGGAGTGCTCGAGAGCTGGGATGTCGATCCACTGGTCAATAAGACGATCGAACCGATGGGCCTTGATGGGGCTGCGGAGTTCTCCACCCTCTCTGCGGGCCGCAAGCGGCGGGTGTTGCTGGCCAGGGCGGTCGTCACCGAGCCCGACCTGCTCCTGCTTGACGAGCCGACCAACCATCTCGATCTGGAGGCGATTGCATGGCTGGAGCGGTTTCTGGCCAGCTGGCGAGGCACGCTGCTGTTTATCACCCACGACCGCAGTTTTCTCCGTCGCCTGGCCAATCGCATCTGGGAGCTTGATCGCGGCCGGCTCTATGACTGGTCATGCGACTACGACACGTTTCTGGTGCGGAAAGCCGAAATGCTTGAAGCGGAAGAAAAGCAAAACACCCTCTTCGACAAGAAGCTTGCCCAGGAAGAAGTCTGGATTCGCAAGGGCATCAAGGCCCGCCGCACCCGCAACGAGGGCCGCGTCAGGGCCCTCGAGGCGATGCGGGAGGAACGCAGCCGCCGCCGCAGCGTCGAGGGCAAAGCGACGATCACGATCCAAGAGGCCGCCCGCAGCGGCACGCTCGTCTGCGAAGCCAAGAAGATCTCGTTCACCTACGGTGACACGCCCATCGTCAAGGACTTCTCGACCACGATCCTCCGTGGTGATCGCGTGGGGATCGTCGGCCCCAACGGCGCAGGCAAGACCACCCTGCTGAAACTTCTGCTCGGCAGGCTCGGCCCACAGCAGGGCTCCATCCGCACCGGCACGAATTTGCAGATCGCCTTTTTTGACCAGCTCCGTGAACAGCTCGACGCGGAGCGGCCGATTCTCGAACAGATCAACGAGGGCAGCGACTTCGTCGAAGTCGACGGCAAGAAGCGGCATGTGATCGGCTACCTGCAAGACTTTCTCTTCAGCCCCGAGCGGCTGCGGCTGCCCGTCAAGGTGCTCTCCGGCGGCGAACGGCATCGGCTCCTCCTGGCGAAGCTCTTCACCCAGCCGGCCAACCTGCTCGTGCTCGACGAGCCGACCAATGACCTCGACCTCGAAACCCTGGAACTGCTGGAAGAACGGCTGGCCGCCTTCGCTGGCACGGTGCTGGTGGTCAGCCACGACCGTGAGTTTCTCGACAACGTTGTTTCGAGCGTGATCGTGTTCGAGGCCGATGGCATCTGCGAATACGTCGGTGGCTATCGTGACTGGCAGCAGGAGGCCACAGCCAGCCCGGCTCGGAAAAACCAATCTGCCGGGCCTGTGCCGGCAAAGGCCATGCCGTCGGCAGCAGACCCGCCCTCTGCAGCGACGATAAAAAAGAAGCTCAGCTACAAAGACCAACGGGAACTCGACCAGCTCCCCAGCAGGATCGAGTCGCTCGAAGAGCAGGTCAGCAAGTTGCACGCCCGGCTCGCTGACCCCGCGTTCTACCAGCAGCCAGCCGATGTGATTGCCGCCGAACAGCGGGAACTCAAAGCCCTCGAGGCCGGCCTCGCTGCTGCCTATGAGCGGTGGGCAACACTCGAAGCCGATGCAACCATGGGTGGTGCCGGATCGTGATGGCAACGTGGTCGAAGTGAGGCCCCTGGCTGCAATTCATCATGCACCCGACAAGCTGAAGACAAGGCCGGGAGCAGGCAGACCATGAAGGTAGTCCACGTCGGCAGCTATGACCTCCCGGGGCAGCGGTTCAATGGGATGGTGATCCATCGCGCGCTGCTCGCGCAGGGGCATGCGTCAGACTATTTGGTTGACGTCAAGTATTCGGCGGAAGCCGGGGTGCATGCCTTGGGTTCTCGGCTCTTACGACGACTGAACCGAATCGCCAACCGGTGCGAGGCCCGACAGTCGAGGCAATCCGATCTGGCAGTGCTCGGCCTCGGCATGTTCACCCGTCCCTGCACCTGGCGGGCTGATCTGTTGCATCTGCAACTGCTGCATGCCCGCAGTTTTTTCAGCCTTCGCATGCTCCCCCTGCTGGCCCGGGGTCGGCGACCCGTC
>JAQCJP010000326.1 GCA_027592945.1 Planctomycetota bacterium | reverse complement strand
CGCAGGGCTTGCTGCCGCAGCAGCCTCGGCCGCAGCTGAGCCGGCCGCCCCGGCCTCCAGCGGGCCGCCCACGATCCTGGCCGCCGAGTCGGCTGCCCCGCCGGCTCAGGAAGATGTGGCCGCCCTGGCCAACGAGACAGCTGAAGGACCGCCCCAGCGGCTTGCCTCGACAGCCGATGCCCCACCGGCGGCCTTGCCGGTGGAGATGCCGCCTCCGCCATCGACGCTCCCGTCTTCGGCCGCCTTCGCCACCGCCTGGGCTGACGCCCATGAGAAACTCGGGGCCGGTCGCTTCGCTGAAGCGTTGACGGCGCTTTCCGTTTGGTATGACGACCCCTCACTCGGGCTCGAGGAGAGCCATCGGCTCGAAGACCTGCTCGGCCAACTGGCGGGCACCGTCATCTACTCCCAACAAGACTTGCTCCTCCCGCCCCATGTCGTCGCGCCGGGCGAGACGCTGCCCGCAATTGCGGCGCCGCTGGGTGTGTCCTGGCAGCTGCTGGCCAAGATCAACGGCGTCGACGATCCGATGCGGCTGCTCCCCGGGGAACACCTCAAGCTGGTGCGGGGACCGTTTGACGGCGTGGTCAGCATCGCCCGCCGGCGGCTGAGCCTGCAGGTGAACGGAGCCTACGCCGGCAGCTTCCCGATCGTCGTGGGCCGCGACTTCCTGGCCCGTGTCGGCACATCGCTGCCGGTCGCTGAGGTTCGCCGGGCCGCCCCCGGCCAGTCGGTCCAGCCGGGCTTGTCGGGATCGGCAATCGTGCTCGGTGAAGGCCTCGTGATCGAAGGCGTCGACGATCCGGCGGGGGCGGCAGACGACGCCGCTCCGGCCAGCCTGGTCGTCTCGGCTCGCGATCTCGACGACCTCCTCGACATCCTCGGCCCGGGCTCGAGCATCCTGGTGCGGCAGTAGCGGGCCGCCTCACCGTGGGGGCAGGTTTGCAACCTGCCCAACCTAGCCGAGCGCCGCAGCCGCCCGCGCGAGGGCCGCATCCACAGCGGCTGTCGCCTGCTCCTCGCCAGCGTCGACAACCTGCTGCTCGGCCACCAGCCTGACGATCGGCTCGGTGTTGCTTGCCCGAACGAGCAGCCAGCCACTGTCCCAGTCGAGCCGGAGACCGTCGAGCCGGCTCGCCCGCGCCTCGGGGAAGGCCGCCGCGATCCGCTCGAGGCCGGCAGCCAGGCCCGGCCCGCTGGTGGCCGGCGTGAGGGTGGCCTTGGTCTTCTTCATCACGAACCTCGGCAGGGCGGAAGCGAGGTCGGCCACGGGAGTGACCGCTTCCCCGCCACACATCCGCTCGAGCACGATCGCCATCGCCACGGCGCTATCGCGGACGAGCACCACCCGCGGGTCGATCACGCCGCCGTTGCCCTCGCCGCCGAGCACGGCCCCCTCGGCGAGCAGCCGATCGACGACATTCGCCTCGCCGACGGCCGAGACGTGACAGGGCACGCCGAGCCGGGCGGCGATGGCGGCGGTCATTCCGCTGGTGGAGCAGTTGACGACCAGCGGCCCGGGGGCCTTGCCAATGACGCCTTCGACGCAGAGGGCGAGCGTCGCCTCCTCGCCGAGGTAGCGGCCGGCGGCGTCGGCGATCGCCAGCCGGTCGGCGTCGGGATCCTGAAAGAATCCGACATCGGCTCCAGCTGCGGGAATCTGTGGCAGAAGCCCAGCCAGGTTGGCGGCGGTCGGCTCCGGCTCATGCTCGAACTTTCCATCGGGCTCGGTCCCGACGGCGACGACCTCGCAGCCGAGGGCCTCCAGGAGTGGCAAGGCGACGCGACTGCCGGCGCCGTGGCCGCAATCGATCCAGACCCGGGGCCGGCAGCGGCGGATCGCGGCGACGTCGACGATGTCCGTCACGAGCTTCACGTGGGCAGCGGTCGGATCGAACTGCTCGACCCGGCCTGGCTTCAAGGCTTGGCCAGCGGCCTCGGCATCGAGTCGCTCGTAGGCCTCGAGCACCTTCTTGCCCGCGGCGGCCGTGAGCACGCGGCCTGCGGCCGCAAAGAGTTTGAGCCCGTTGTAGCGAGCCGGGTTGTGGCTGGCGGAGATCTGGATGCCCCCGGCGGCGGCCCGCTCCCTGACGGCGATCCCGATCGTCGGCGTGGCGGCGACGCCGCAGTCGATCAGATCGCGGCCGGCTGCGGTGAGCCGGGCGATGATCGCCGCAGCCAGGAGCGGCCCGCTCTCCCGGCCGTCGCGGCCGATCACGATCGGACCGGGCGGCAGCGTCGCGGCGAACGCCGCCGCGTAGCGGGCGGCGACTTCGGGGGTGAGCGTTGTGCCGACGACGCCCCGCAGCCCCGAGACGCTGACGATCAGCGGTTCGGACGTCGAGGCTGGAGAATCGTCGGCAGTGGCGGAGCTGTCGGTCATGGGCGGGAGTATACGGGGGGGGAGGCCGTGAGCTGGTTGGTTGCGAACGCGAATCGGGCGGGGTGGTGGTGAATGGTTTGCGGGCTCGCGGAGGCCGGGACGGCCCAACGGCCCGCCGCCCCCCCGGCTCGCGCCGGGGGGCT
>JAQCJP010000069.1 GCA_027592945.1 Planctomycetota bacterium | reverse complement strand
TGACAGCCATCGGACCACCGGCCAGAAAAAAACGCTTCACACTCGTCAATGACATCGCCCTGCCCTCGTTCGAGTCGCTCCCTGCTGCCGGAAAGCGCCGCCAGTCTTCTCGCGCTCCCTTAGCGGCCCCGCGGTCCCGGGAGCATTTCGGCAACATACGGATGGTCTCGCTTCCGCAGGACCTCCGCCTTCACAATGGTATCCGGTTCGACGCCGGGGACAGGCCTTCCCTGGGCATCCTGAGTGCGAACGAGTTTGGCCAGCACGTCATCTCCCTCGATCACGCGGCCGAAAACGGTGTGGCGGCCGTCGAGGTGGTCGGTGGGACGGAAGGTGAGGAAGAACTGCGAGCCCCCGGTGTCCTCGCCGGCGTGGGCCATCGAAAGGGTGCCCCGAAAGTGGAGCCGGGCATCCTCGCGGCCGCACTCGCAGGCGATTCGATGACCCGGGCCGCCTGAGCCGGTGCCCGTCGGGTCGCCCCCTTGGGCCATGAAGCCGCCAATCACCCGGTGAAACGGCGTGCCGTCGTAAAAGCCCTTTTCAACCAGCGTGATGAAGTTGGCGACCGTATTGGGGGCCTCGTTTTCGAAGAGTTCCACCACGAGATCGCCGGCGGAGGTGGAGATTTTCACCCGCGGCAGGTCGTCGGCTTCGGCCTCGGCCTTCCGCCGAGCCATCTCCGCATCCACCTTCGGGCGGTCACGGTCGATCGTAGCCCGCAGGTCGGCAGTGTCGGCTCCCTCGGCCTTGGCCCGTTCGAGCCAGGCCTCGGCTTCCTCAAGCCGCGACAGAACGACCGCCGCCGTCGCTGCCAGCATGGCGGTGTCGGCATCGGTCGCTCCGGCCTCGTCGAGGGCCGCAGCCATCGCCAGAGTCTTGGCGGGGTCGTCGGCCTGCAGCCCTCCTGCCAACACGCCGGCAGCCACCTGCCGAGCATCCTGGTTGTCGCCATCGACCGCCAAGAGCCCGATCGCCGCAGACTCCAGTTCGGCCACGGCCGTCTCGGCCTCCCGCTTGGCATCCTCAAACTTCGCCTCGAGCGCCCGCTTGTCGGCCTTGGGCTGCTGATACTGGGCCTGAAGCACGGTCATGTCGGCCATCAACTTCTTGACCCGGCCGAATGCCTGGTCAAAGACCGCCTGCGGCTCGCCCGCCGGGGGATCGGCCGCGGGGACGCTTCCCCGCCCCCCTGCGATCGCCACCAGCATCGCCACGCCCGCCAGCCAGGCGGCCCGCCATGATCTCGACGCCATGCACGTTGTCTCCGATGGGGGATCCGAAATGATCCTGTTCCTCCGGTACCATAACACGTTTCCCGTTTGCATCGGAGCGCAGGCGATGCCACGTCGCAACCGCAGCCCAGACCGTTCCCACCAGCCCGATGAGGCCGCCAGTCCGCCTCGCATCATCGGCGGGAGGCTCCGGGGCCGCCGGCTGCCCCACCTGCCAGGCGGTCCGACCCGGCCGATGAAAGACCGCGTCCGGGCGACCCTGTTCGACCTGCTGGGCCCGCTCGTGAAGGATGCGGTCGCGATCGACCTGTTCGCCGGCACGGGCAGCCTCGGCTTCGAGGCTCTCTCCCGTGGCTGCCGGCGGGCGGTGTTCGCGGAACGCCACTTCCCGACGGCCGCCGCCCTCCGCCGGTCCGCCGCTGAACTGGGCATCGCCGAAGCCTGCGAGATCCGCACTGGCGACGTGCTCGCCTGGTCCCGCCGGCTGCCCGATCTCCCGGCCGACGGTCGCTGGATCGTGTTTGTGTCTCCGCCCTGGGCGATGCTCACGGAGCAGCCGGAAGCGATGGCCAATCTTGTGGCGACACTGATGGCGGCGTCTCCTCCTGGAAGCGTCATGGCTGTCGAGTCAGACGAGGCATTCGATCCCGGGCTTTTGCCCGATCCTCACAACTGGGAGCACCGCCCCCTGCCCCCGGCCGTGCTGCACTTCCATGGCCGTCTGGTATCCTGAAACGGTCGGGGCGGCGGGAGTCGCCTGACGGGACGGAGACGCCGGGAGACTTCAGGGAGACATATGGACATCGTCAACCGCGGCGACGCCGAACCCTTCACCACCGTCGACGGATCAACCATTCGCGAACTTCTGGCCCATCGCAACTCCTGTATCCGCAAGCAGAGCCTCGCAGAGGCCCGGCTGGCGGTCGGCGCGGCCACCGTGCCCCACCACCATGCCGAGACCGAGGAGATCTACTACATCCTCTCCGGCACCGCCGAGATGACGCTCGACGGAGAAACCAGGCAGGTCGGCCCCGGTGATGCGATCGCGATCCCGGCTGGCAGCCGCCACACGATCCGCAACTCGGGTTCCGAGGAACTCGTCTTTCTCTGCACCTGTGCCCCTGGCTACGAACACGCCGATACCTTCCTCGAATCTCCCGCCTGACGCCCTCTCTTCCTCTCGCCGCCACCGATGGACGCCTTCAACACGCTTCTTGTTTCCGAGGGGATCATCTCGGCCGACCAGCTCGCCGAGGCGGTTCAGATCGCCAGTTCATCCGGCAAGCAGGTCCACGACGAGGTCGTCCGGCTCGGCTATGCCCCCGGCGAGAAGGTGATGAAGGCCCTCGCAAAGGCCTACCGGCTCAAGTTCGTCGACCTGGCCTCGACCGAGGTCTCCGAAGACGTGGTCGGCCTGCTGCCGGAAAGCGTCGCCCGCGAAAACACGATCTTCCCGCTCGCCGAGTCGGGAGGGGCCCTGCAGATCGCGACCTGCGACCCGACCGACATCGATGCCCAGGAAAAGCTCCGCTTCATCCTCAATCGCGACATCGAGATGGCGATCGCCCCCCGCGAGCAGATCGTCGAGGCGATCAACCGCCATTACGGCCTCTCCGACGGCGAGAGTGCCGACTCGATGCTCCAGGAGTTCACCGATACCGCGATCGACTTTACCGAAACGGCCCTGGAGCAGGAGGGCGGCCAGGAGGAGGAAGACCAGTCCGACGCGCCGGTCGTCAAGCTCGTCAACCTGATCATCACCGAGGCGGTGCAGTTGCGGGCCAGCGACATCCATGTGGAGCCCTTCGAAGACCGCGTCCGAATCCGCTACCGGATCGACGGCCGGCTCGTCGAACGTGACAATCCCCCCCGTCGGCTCCTGGGGGCGATCCTCTCTCGCATCAAGATCCTCTCCAAGCTCGACATCGCCGAGCGACGGCGTCCCCAGGACGGCCGAATCAAGCTGACGGCCGACGGCAAGGACTACGACCTCCGCGTCAGCGTCCTGCCCACCAACCACGGCCAGTCGGTCGTGATGCGAATCCTCGACAAAGACAACATCCGCGTCGGCATCCGTCAGTTGGGACTCTCCGAGAACGACTTCCGGCAGTTCAAGAACCTGATTCGGCGGCCAAACGGGATCATTCTCGTGACCGGGCCGACCGGCTCCGGCAAGACGACCACGCTCTATGCGTCGCTCAACGAGCTCAACCGGCCCGACACCAAGATCATCACCGCCGAGGATCCTGTCGAGTACTACCTGGCCGGCATCAATCAGGTGGAGATCCGCCACTCGATCGGCCTCGACTTCGCTCGCGTCATCCGGGCGATGCTCCGCCAGGCGCCCAACGTGATCCTGGTCGGCGAGATGCGGGACACGGAGACCGCCCAGATGGGCATCCAAGCATCGCTGACCGGCCACCTCGTCTTTAGCACGCTCCATACCAACGATGCCCCTGGAGCGATCACACGGATGATCGACATGGGCGTGCCCGCCTACCTGGTGGCTTCCAGCGTGATTGCCGTCCTCGCCCAGCGGCTCGTGCGGGTCAACTGCCCGAAGTGCAAGCAGCCCTACCAGCCGCTCGACACCCAGATCGAGGCGGCCGGCATCCCCCCGGAACTGCTCGAGGGGGCCACCTTCATGAAGGGGCGGGGCTGCAGTCACTGCCAGAAGTCGGGCTACAAGGGGCGGCTTGGCATCTTCGAGTTGATGGTGATGACCAACAAAATCCGGGAGATGGCCTTCCAGGGGGCGGCCACTCAGGAAATCCGCCGGGCGGCGATCAGCCAGGGAATGCGGATCATGTTCGACGACGGGATTGCCAAGGCCTGCAACGGGATCACCACGCTCGACGAGGTCTTCCGGGTGTCGAAGCGGACGGAATGATCACTCGACGCCGTCCAGCCTCTCCAGCCAGTCTGGGAGGCTGCAGGACCGCCCCCACGGACGGTTTCCGTAAGCCGTGGGTCCGGGTTTGCAACCTGGGCAATGCGGCCGGGTAGCGGGGAAAACGTCTGCCCTGGTGATTTTTCTGGGGCGGGGGAGACTTTGTGGCCGAATCCGCGCATAATAAACGTACTGGGGTCGGCTGCTGTCAGGGGCAAGCCGGCCCGCCGGGAACGAACGCGTATGGCCGCCGCTGCTGCCATATTGGTTCCGCGATCGCGGCTCTCCCGCGGGGAACTGTTCGCTCCCCGTCTTTCCAGGCACAATGAACCGCAGTGGCGGGGGCTTCGTCCCGTCGGCTCGATTCACGAATCCTCTTTCCGAGGCGAACCCGCAATGTCTGCGCCTTCCGGTCATGCCGTAGCCTCCAGCCAGGTCGAGAAACTGCTGCGAGTGATCCGTGAGAATGGTGCCTCGGAGATGCGGCTCTCTGCCAACGCCGCCCCGATGCTCCTGATCAATGGCAGCATGCGGCCGCTCAAGTCCCGACCGCTCACCGAGGCAGAGGTGTCGGGGCTGGCCGCCTCGATCATGCCGCCGGATGCCGACCCAGGGTTGTTTCACTTCGAGTCTTCGCAGGGCACCTCGAGTGGCGCAGTCCTCGACATTGATGGCACAAAAGTCCTTGTGCTTCGGCCTCCAGAAGCCGGCGGCGGAATAGCTCCTCCGCCGGGCGGCCTCGGGGCTGCACCAGCAAGTGTCGCCGCCCCGCCACCGCGTGGCGGCCGGCGACCATCGGCCCACGACTCGGCCGACGCTGCCCTCGAACTCGATCTCGCCGATGAGCCGCCTTCCGCCGCGAGCGGGCTGACGGAATCGGATGACGCCTTCGACATGCCGGAGGCAGCTTCCGGCACGATTCAGATCGACAAACTCCTGATGGCCGCCGTCAAGGGCGGCGTCAGCGACATTCACATCACCACGGGCCTGCCCCCGGTGTTTCGCATCGACGGGGCCATGCGGCCCCAAAAGACCAAGGTGCTCACCGGCGACGACACCAACGCCCTGATGAAGGCGATTACGCCCGAGCGGTGCCAGGCCGAGTTGGCTGAAAAGGGGGGTGCCGACTTCGGCTTTGCCTTCAAGGATCTGGCCCGCTTCCGCGTCAGCGTGTTCAAGCAGCGGCAGCAGGTCGCGATGGTGCTCCGTCAAATCCCGAACAAGCTGCTGACGCCCGAACAATTGGGCGTGCCTGAGGTCTGCAAGAAGCTGGTCACCCGGCCCCGCGGCTTGTTCCTGGTGACCGGGCCGACTGGGTCGGGCAAAAGCACCACGCTGGCGGGCCTGATCGACTACATCAACGACAACTTCGATCACCACATCATCACGGTCGAAGACCCGATCGAGTTCTACCACTACTCCAAGAAGAGCACGGTCAACCAGCGGGAGGTGGGCACCGACGTGCCCTCCTTCTCCGAGGCGCTCCGGCGGGCCCTTCGGCAGGATCCGGACGTGATCCTCGTCGGTGAGCTTCGCGACCTCGAGACGATCGAGGCGGCCATCTCGGCGGCCGAAACAGGCCACGTCGTCTTCGGCACCCTCCACACGACGGGCGCCCAGGGGACGGTCAATCGAATCATCGATGCCTTTCCGACCAACCAGCAGGAGCAGATCCGCACCCAGCTCTCGACCGCCATTCTCGGCGTGCTCTCGCAGACGCTGCTCCCCAAGATCGGCGGCGGCCGCTGCGCCGCCTACGAGGTCTTGGTGGTCGATTCGGGCATCGGCAATCTGATCCGGGAAAACAAGACCTTCCGGATCAACTCGGCCATCCAGACCGGTGCCAAGAAGGGCATGCGGCTGCTCGACGATGATCTCTTCCGGCTCTGGAGCGAGCGGAAGGTGACCGAGGAAGACGTGCTCGCCAAGGCGCAAAACTACGACGAACTTTCGCGGCGGATCAGCAACGCCAAGCAGGGGCTCTTTGACGACGATGAAACAGTGGCCCGCCGGGCCGCTAGAAACCAGGACCGTTAGCAACTTCCCATGGCACTCAAGCGGATCGGACAAATCCTGCTCGACCTCGGCTTCATCGACGAGCAACAGCTCGAGACGATGCTGGAGGAGCAACCCTCGCGAGCCGAGCTGCTCGGGCGGATCGGGGTCAGCCTCGGCTTCTACAGCGATGACCAGCTGGGCGAGGCCCTGGCCGAGCAGTGGGGGACGACCTTCGTCTCCCTCTACGACCGGGAGATCGCTCCGGAGGTGCTCTCCCTGATCAGCGAGCCGATGGCCCAGCTCTATCGGGTCGTCCCGCTCTCGCTCGATGGCAACCAGCTGACCATCGCCTCCTCCGAACCGCAGAAGATTCAGGTTGCCGACGAGCTGCGGACGCTCCTCGGCTACGACATTCATGTCTGCGTCGCCACCGAAGCCGAGATCGAAAAGGCGATCGAAAAGCACTACTCCTCGGAATCCGACAGCGTCGAATCGCTCGTCGACGATCTTGAGCAGGATGACGAGCTCGCGGCAGCCGCGGCGGCGGCGGGGAAGGAGGGCGTGACAGACCTGACGAGCGTCGAGGCCCTGGCCGAGAGTGCGCCGGTCCGCAAGCTGCTCAACATGGTCCTCCTGCTGGCGATTCGCGACGGGGCCAGTGACATTCATTTCGAACCCTTCGAGAGCGAGTTCCGGATCCGGCTCAAGGCCGACGGCGTCCTCCAGGAGATGGTGCCGCCGCCGAAGCATCTTGCCTTTGCGATCACCACCCGAATCAAGGTGATGGCCAACCTCGACATCGCCGAGCGGCGGCTGCCGCAGGACGGCCGGATCGAACTGACCGTCGGCGGCCACCCGGTCGATCTCCGCGTCAGCGTGCTGCCGACGCTCTTCGGCGAGAGCGTGGTGATGCGGGTGCTTGACCGGGGCGTGGTCTCGCTCGACCTCGAGAAGGTGGGCATGGAAGCCCCGATGCTGCGGCGGTTCCGCGAGGTGATCAAGCGGCCCAACGGCATCGTGCTCGTCACGGGACCGACCGGATCCGGCAAGACGACGACGCTCTACTCGGCCCTCTCCGAGCTCAACGACATTGAAGACAAGCTGATCACGACCGAAGACCCGGTCGAGTACGACATCGACGGGATCGTGCAGGTGCCGATCGATGCCGACATCGGCAACACGTTTGCCGCCTGCCTGCGGGCGATTCTCCGGCAGGATCCTGACCGGATCCTGGTCGGCGAGATCCGCGACGTGGAGACGGCCGAGATCGCCGTTCAGGCTTCGCTGACCGGCCACATGGTCTTCTCCACGCTCCACACCAACGACGCCCCTTCCACCGTGACCAGGCTGCGAGACATGGGGGTGCCGCCATTCCTGATCACCGCCACGGTCGAGGCGATCCTCGCCCAGCGGCTGGTCCGCCGGATCTGCAGCAACTGCCGGGAGGAGATCGTGCCCTCGGCCGAGGTGCTCGCCGACCTCGAACTCACGACCGACCAGCTGGCAGGGAAAAAGTTCTACCGCGGCCGGGGCTGCGAGAAGTGCAACCGCTCCGGCTACAAGGGCCGGATGGGACTCTTTGAGCTGTTGATCATGAATGACGAGCTTCGTGACATGGTCATGCGAAACGCCTCGACCGAAGACCTCCGCGACGCGGCCCGCCGGGCGGGCATGGTGACCCTCCGCGATTCGGGCATGGAGGGCATCTTCAGCGGTGCGACCACTGCCGACGAAGTGATCCGCGAAACGATCCTGGAAGCCTAACCATTTCCCGACGACAACCTGACCACATCATCCGGGCCGGCTGAACCGGTCCTTTAAGGACGCGAACGATGCCAACCTTCCAGTTTGAAGCCATTGACAAGGCGACGGGCAAGGAAATCCGCGACTCCGTCGATGCTCCCACCGAGGCCGAGGCCCAGGCCACGATCCGCTCGATGGGCTACATGGTCACCAAGCTCAAGGCCCGCCGGGCCAAGACGGCGTCCTCCGGCGGAGGCAAGAAACCCGGCCGGACCTTCGCTATCGGAGGCGTCGGCACCAAAGACCTGACGCTCTTTACCCGACAGCTCTCGATTCTCCAGGATGCCGGCCTCCCGATCCTGCGGAGCCTCAAGCTCCTGGCCGACATGCAGAAGCCGGGCAGGCTGAAAAACTGCCTGCTCGACGTCTGCGACGAGATCGAGGGCGGGTCGACACTTTCCGAGGCGATGGCCAAGAGTCCCAAGGCCTTCGACCGCCTCTACTGCAACATGATCCGGGCCGGCGAGGCGGGCGGTGCCCTGGAAGTCATTCTCCGCCGGCTGGCCGAGTTCATGGAGCGGAGCCAGGCCCTCAAGCGGAAGGTGAAGGGTGCGCTGGTTTACCCGATCGTGGTCGTCTTGGTGGCCGTGGGCATCCTCGCCTTCATCATGATCAAGATCGTGCCACAGTTCAAAAAGATCTTTGATGATTTCGACAGCGAACTTCCAGCGATGACGCAGACGCTCATCGACATCTCCAACTTGACGGTCAACTACTGGTACCTGCTCCCGCTGATCCCGATCGGCCTGGTCCTCCTCATCAAGGCGATCAAACTGATCCCCTACGGCCGCTTCGGCTGGGATCTCTTCCTCTTGAAGATGGTGATCTTCGGGCAGTTGGTCGAGAAAAACGTTCTCTCCCGTTCCACCCGGACGCTCGGCACCCTGCTCTCCAGCGGCGTGCCGATTCTCGAGGCCTTGAACATCACCAAAGAGACCTCGGGCAACATGATGTTCGAGCGGCTCTTCCAGAGAACGTCGGACGCGATCCGTGACGGCGAGGCGATCGCCAAGCCGCTCAAGACGCACTCGATCCCGCCGTTCAACGCGGTGGCGATGCTCTTCTGGACGGCCTTCGTGCCCGGCGTGGGCGCGCTGCTCTATCTGACCCGCTACAAGAAACCGGTCGTCGACGACCTGGTGGTCAACATGGTCGACGTGGGTGAGGAGTCGGGTGAGCTCGACACGATGCTCTACAAGGTCGCCGACAACTACGATGAAGAAGTCGCGGTGCTCACCGAGAGCCTGACGAGCCTGATGGAACCGCTCCTGATTATTTTCCTGGGTGGTGCCGTCGGCTTCATCGTCGTCGCCTTGTTCATGCCCCTCATCAAGCTGATCAACGACCTGTCCTGAGGATTGCGATGCAGTTCCACCCCGCCCCCGCCGTCGCATCGGCCCGCCCGCTCCCGCCGGGAGCGGGCCTGGGCGGGGCTGCACCCTGGCGGCGGGCCTTCAGCCTGGTGGAGTTGCTGGTCGTCGTCTCGATCATCCTGGTGCTGATGGCTCTGACCGGCGCGGCCGTTTCGGGAGCCCGCAGCAGCCAGAAAAAGCAGGCCACCCAGGCCCTGATCGCCAAGCTCGACGCGGTGATCCAGCAGCAGTACGCAAGTTACGGCGGCAAAAATGTCCCCGATGCGACGAGCGGTGAGGATCGAGCCGTCAAACTCCGGCAGATCATCAGTGGCGACCTGCCCGACCGTTGGGTGGACGTCAAATTAGTGGCCGCCGACCCCAACACGTCGCATCAGCGCGCATACCGGGCCTTTTGGATCTCTATGAATCCTCCTCCTAGCAATGATGCGTTTGACCGACACCCAGACCGCGATAAGTTCGCTGGAGCTGAGTGCCTCTTCATGATCATCATGCGGGGCGGGATTGCGAACTGCCTTGACTGCAGTGATCTGGCCAATGAGCGGATCGGAGACAAGGACGGGGACGGTGCCTTCGAGTTCTGGGACGCCTGGGGCAACCCAATCGGATTCATTCTCTGGCCGGGCGCCCTGGAACTTCCTGCGACCAGCGGGGAGAAATTTTTCTCGAGTTCTCCGCCGTTCGCGCCGAATGCCATCGGTCGGACGATGCGGCCGTTGATTTACTCAGCTGGCCCGGATGGGTTTGACGGAGTACCACCGAAAGCCGCTCGGAATGATCCGGACATTGGCTGGTTTGGCTTTCGCTGCAACCCACAGCCTGACAATCCTCAAGAGCCTTTCGACACGTCGCACATCAGCAGCGGCACCGCGTGCGGTGATCCTTCCCAGACGCCAGCTAATATTTTAGCTGCCCCTTTAGAGGGCGCGTCTGACAACATTACCAACTTCGATGCGGAGGCGAAGCGATGAAACCGCACTCCGCTCCTTATCGCCGAGCCGCCAGCGGCTTCACCCTTGTCGAACTCCTTGTGGTGGCGTCGATCATCGCCGTGCTCTTCGCATTGATCGCCTCCGGAACCCGTCAGAGCAGCGGAAATGTTCGGCTGGCGGCTCGCCAGTTCGCCTCGCTCCTCCTCGCTTGCCAATCGCGGGCTCTTAGCTCTGAGGCTGGCGCCGCGTTGATCATCGAATCAGAGGGTGAGCGGGCCACAACGGTCTTCAACGCCGACACGCTGCCGTTTATCGAGGGTGCCGCAGGCGACGAGTTCCCGCCGTCTGATCCAGCCGTTCCTTCGGCGACCGTCGCTGTCACCCCGACCAACGCAGCACCGCAGGAACTCACCGGTGGATACCGGATCCAGTTCTATCGCGAGCCTGAAGACGGGAAACTCGCCGTGCCGCCCTCGGCCTGGATGCAGTTCAATCCGCCGGGCACGGTCACGTTCCGCGGAGACAACAGTCAAACGCAAGCCAACACGATTTGGCCGCCCCCTGTCGAAGGCGGCTACGAGGTCCGCATCGCCCGCTATCCCGCTCGCGCGGATTTGGCCCTGACCCTGCCCAAGGGTGTGGCAATCGATCTGCGGTACAGCGGCACGGGAGACGATCCGACGACGACCTGGGGCGGCTTGGCGAACAAAGGTGATCTTGCGGTTGCTTTTGACGGCATCGGGGGCGTGCATGCGTTGATGCAGCAAGTCAAGGCCACCGCGACGCGGGCGGTGCAGCCTCTCCTGCCCCGTGAACCGATCTACTTCTTATTCTCCTCGGAGGCCGATCTCGCCGATGCATCGCTCGGCCCTCTAGCCAGCGAGCGGTCGCTGTGGGTTGTCATCCAACCACAGACTGGCCGCGTCACGATCTCGTCGAATGTACCCCAGTCCGCTGTCACCCCGCAGGCAGTGCGTGCCGCGCGGTCCAAGGCCCGAGCCGGCGCCGCTCTTGGGAAGTGAGCCATGTCACGCCCTGATTCCTTCGTCGAACCCGCCGCTCCGCGTGGCATCACCCTGCTCGAGGTGTTGATCGCCTGCGGCGTTCTTGTGCTCGGGCTTGCCAGCGTTGCAGCACTCCTGCCGGCCGCAGGCTCCCGGCTCGGACAGGCCACGGTCGAAGACCGCGGGGGCGTCCTTGCCGCCAACGCTCGAGCCGAGGTGCAACTCCGCGGACTCCTGACAGCGGATTTGTTCCAAGAGCGGAACAAGACAATCGCCTTCGGCGAGGTGCTTGACCAGGTCCCTCCGCTCGCGGCTCAAAAAATGACTCCGCCACGGCCGGAGGTTCTTGCAGAGCGGATAAGTGACCGGGATTTTCTCCTAGAGGATCAACTTCTCTTTGAACCCCCAACGACTGCAGAGACACCGCTCAACTCGTTCACAGACGGCCGCCGAGCATTCAAGGAGTCGCTCTCCTGGGGGGCGTCGCTCGCCCCCGCCAAGCCAGACACGATCGGAGCAATCCCGGGATCTCCTGCGGTCTTGACGATCGCCGTGTTCCGGGCGGGCTCGGAAGCCCGCAGAATTCAACTTGTTCCTGCTTCCACCGATGCTGATCGTCCCACCGATTTTTATCGCATGCAATCTTTCGATCCTGGACTTTTGAAGAGCCATCTGAAGGGCTGTTCCTATGTCATTGCGCCACCGATGAGACCCGACCAGTCACCCCGTTGGTTCAGGATTCAATCGTCTTGGGTGACCGATGGGGTCGCTTACGTGGCCTTTACTGACCCCGGCTTCGGGCCATTCGCCGGCAACATGCCCGCCGTGATCGCGTTCGACAAGCTTGTCCGCGTCGACCAATACACCGTGACCTTGGAGTGATCCACTCACCGACACGGTACAAAACCAATACTCACGATCCGAGACGGCGACAGGGGCCTGCCTCGGAAAGGAACTCGCCATGAAAACGACTGCTTTGCAAAGTCGCCGCCAACGCCGCGGCGCCTTACTGTTGCTCGTCCTCAGCATGCTGACCCTCTTCTTGATGATCGGCACGCTGATGCTTGTGCTGGCCACGAGGGCCCGGACAACCGCCCGCGCCTTCGCCGATGCGACCACGGGTGCCGGCCTGGAGCAACTCCAGGCCCGGGAGATGCTCGAGGAAGCGTTGCTGGTCTTGATTCGCGGACAGGCCGACGGCGGCGAGCCCGGCACCGTGAGCGAGTCGCTGCTGGCCGACCGCTACGGCGATCAAGGGCAAAACTGCACTCTGGCTGGGGTCACGGGGCAGGGCTCGCCCGTGTTGCAGGCCACGGTGAATGGCATCAACGGCACCGACCTGATCGGACGCGTGATCTCGTTTCATCCCGAGCCGAACGATCCTGCCAAGCCGGCTGGCTATCGGATCGTCGATGCCCAGGGCAACACGCTTTCCCTCGCGAACCTGCGATCAAACGTTCCAAGCTTGCTCCCAATGCAAGCCTGCCCGGCCGTGATCAACGGCCGCGACTTCTCCGGTCAGGGAGGCAACGAGCCGTACGACGCATTCGACGCTGAAAATGAATTTCTGGCTAAGCTTTCCATGCCCGAGGGGGGCGGAAGCGTCGTTCTTCAACGGCCGTCTTTCGCAGCAGCCGCCGGCGGGGCCGCTGATGTCGCGGTTGATAACGACGGTGATGGTGTCGCCGACGGCATCTGGCTCGACAAGGTGCTTCCGGCCCGCCCGGCCCCAGAGGGCGGCGAGTATCGATTCCGGGTGTCCTATCTCGTGATCGATCTCGACGGCAAGCTCAATGTCAACGCTCATGGGGTCGAGGGGGGCGGTCGGCCGGGGCCGGCAGACGTGGAAGCCTCTGAGGTCATCCCTCAAATGGTTTGGGACCGGGTTCTCGACGGCTCCCCGCCGGGTCAATATCGAGCGGGCACCGCCACCCAACGACGGCCACCTCCTGTGATCGGGGGTCAGGTTCCTGGCCGTTTCGGCGGCGCTGCCGGGCGTACACCCTATGGCCTTCGGCTCGACTTCGAAGGCCCGAGGGGCCGAGGCCGCGCGAGTAACGACGGCGATCTCTACACCTACGGTGAACTCGAGCGAATCCTCCGCCAGTTCGATGCCGACGCGACGACCCTGCCGCCCCGGCTGGCGGCTGCCCTCGACGACTCTGCCCAGGCGGTCAGGCTCCTGATCACCACCGACAGCTGGGACACCCCTGGCCTGACAGGTCCCTTGGCCGGCCGAATCCTTGCAACTCCAGCGGCAGACCTGCCTCCCGAAGTCGCGATGGGTCTTCGGCTTCCGGTCGACCGTGCTCTCGAGGCGGACGAGGACAAGCAGGAGGTCTTCGAGAATCTCTACAAGGTCGTCGTCGCCACGGGCGCAGCGTCGGGATCGGAAGCGGCCCAATGGGTCGCCAATGTGATCGATTTCTGCGACGCCGACACCAACCCCGGCTCCTATCAGATTCCCGGAGCCGCCGGCGGCGGCATCACCGGAGCGGAGCCCGAGCCGGCAGCCGCCGGCCAGCTCGGTGGGTGGAACAGAGGCACCATCCGCAGCCCGGCGGATCTCCTCGGGGTTCCTAAAGACACCCCTGAAGAACTCGAGCGGAAACTGCGGGAGGGCGAGATTGGCACGCTCAGTTCGTTGGCCGTGGAGCATCCAGAAATTCTTGACGCGGTCACCATGTCGTCGCCATTTGTGAGCTCAGTCATGGTTGGTAACAATCGCTGCCATTGGCGGGAGCCGGGCCGCGTCAATGTCAACACGTGTAGCGACCAGGTCTGGGAGGCACTTGTCGGTGAAGACCTTGCCAATCCTTTTGATGGCCAGCCCGCCAGGCGGGATTCCGACATGCTGCTGGCGGTTCGGCCTGACTTCGGCAACCTCGGCGACTTTGCTCAAAACCAGGCCCGCTCCGAGCGACTTGCCGCCAGCGGCACCCCCCGCTCCAACGTGTTCGCCGTTTGGATCACCCTTGAAGTGACCAACTCGCTTGCGCCTGACGACGAGCCGAGGCTGGCCCGGCTCTTCGCCATCGTCGACCGCTCGATTCCGGTGGGATACCTCAGGCCGGGTGAAGACCTCAATGCCCGTGACACGATCGCCGTGCTGCGGCACATGGAGTGACGCCGATGACACCCGCCCCAGTTTCCGTTCGACGGATCGCAGGCCATCACCAGCCCACCCGTTGCGGGTTCAGCCTCACCGAACTCCTCGTCGCCAGCAGCATCGCCCTGATCGTGATGGCGGCCATCGCGAACCTGTTCGGTGTGTTCAGTCGGGCCATGTCGCAAAGCCAATCGACGGTCGATCTCTCAGCCCGGATGCGGTCGGCAGCCTGGCAGCTCCGCAAGGATCTCTCCGGGATCACCTGCGAGGTGGTGCCCTGGCTCTCGCCCGAAGCTGACTCTGGCTATTTCGAGGTGATCGAGGGGCCCCGCCGCGACAGCATCGCGCAGAACGGATCGGCCAACCTTGAGGCGGACACCGACGATACCCTCCTCTTCACGACCCGTTCGCTCGACGGCTCTTTTGTCGGGCGGCACGGCAACGACGCCATCGAGTCGCCGTATGCCGAGATTGCCTGGTTTTGCCGCGAGGCTGCAGACCAACCGGTTACGGGCACGAAACTCTATAACCTCCACCGCCGGCAGTTCCTCGTGACGGCCTACGTTGGCACAGCCGCCTTCATCGGCAACATGATCAACGGCCCGCTGCCGAACATCGACTACGATTTGTCGCTTCGGCAAGAGGGGAATCGGCTCGTACCCAACTCGCTTGGTGACTTGACAAAGCGGGAGAATCGCTTCAACCGGCAGCCGAACTTCCCCTTCGCCTTCCGCGTCGATGGCCAGGGCCGCCCGCCCTCCAATGCCACCTTCGACAACACGCCACGGGTCTGGGAAGACGTGATTCTGACCAATGTGATTGCCTTCGACGTGCGGGTCTTCGACCCTGAGGCACGCGCTCAGACAACCGCCACGTCGACCCTCCTCCCGGGCGACCCAGGATACGGCGGCGGCAACGCCGGCTACGGGGCCTTTGTCGATCTCGGCGGCGGCCAGGGCGGAAAACTCGGTGCCGCGATCAGCCAGAAATCTCGGCTCACGCTGCCGACCTACGACACGTGGAGCACCCATTACGAGTCGAACGGGCTCGACGAGGACGGCCAGCAGGGCCCCGACCAGGGCGCGGACGGAATCGACAACCCGCAGACCTACGAAACGTCGCCCCCCTATCCGGTGCGACTCGACGGAGTCGAGGTTCGCATTCGTTGCTACGATCCCACCGCCAAACAGGTCCGCCAGATCACGGTTCGTCACGGGTTTTGAGAAGGCGTACACTCCGTCAACATTTCGCCGTCGCCATTTGCCAGGGAGTTGAACTGATGTCTGCCACTACTGCCCGCCCGCTCAGCCCGCGAGGCTTCACCCTCGTGGAACTCCTCGTGGTGATGACGATCATCGGGATGCTGATGGCGCTGCTGCTGCCCGCCGTGCAGAACGCCCGGGAAGCCGG
>JAQCJP010000068.1 GCA_027592945.1 Planctomycetota bacterium | reverse complement strand
CCCCTTTTTCCGCGGAGCCAATTTCCTTTTTTCAATAGAAGCCCCCCCGCCGCCCCCGGTGGCCGCTTTCGGGCGGAACCCGCTACAGTAGGTGGTCCCTCCTTGAGGCCACCCCCGCCTTGCCTATCCTCCTGGCCGAGAAGCTCGAAAAGACCTTTACCGCCGGCACCGCGACCGGGGTGACGGCCGTTCGCGACGTCGATCTGGCCGTCTCGGAAGGGGAGTTTCTCGCGATCACCGGCACCTCGGGGTCGGGCAAGAGCACGCTCCTCCACATGCTCGGCGGGATCACGCGGCCCTCCGCCGGCCGCGTCCTCCTCGAGGGCACCGACCTGGCCAGCCTCGACGACGACGCCCTCGCCGAGATTCGCCGCCGTCGGATCGGGTTCGTCTTCCAGCGATACAACCTTCTCCCGGAGCTGACCCTCTCGGAAAACGTCGCCCTGCCGCTGGTCCTTGACGGTGCCGCCCAGGCCCGCTGCGAGGCGGCCGCCCGCGAGGCGCTCGAGGCAGTCGGTATGGGCCACCGGATTCACCACCGGCCCGACGCCCTCTCCGGCGGCGAGCAGCAGCGGGGGGCGATCGCCCGGGCCCTGGTCACCGAGCCGGCGATCGTCCTGGCCGACGAGCCGACCGGGGCGCTCGACTCGGCCAACTCCGCCAACGTCCTCGAACTTCTCCAGCGGCTCGTTCGCGAACGCGGCCAGACGGTGATCATGGTCACCCACGACACCTCGATCGCCGAGGCGGCCGGCCGAATCGTCCGGATGCGGGACGGCCGGATCTCCGAGGTGATTGAGAACCACGCCGCACCGCCGGCCGGGGCCGCGTCGTCATGAGGCTCGGCCGGCTGCTGGTGCGGCAGTGGCGAAACCGGCCCGGGCGGGCCCTCGCCACCGCCGCGAGCGTCGCGGTGGCCGTCGCGGCGGTTGTGGCAACCTGGGTGTCGGCCGGGGCCTCGCGGAGCGGCTACAGCCGGCTGGCCGAGGTGATCGACGGCGTGCCGACGGTTGACGTGGCGGCCCGCGGTGGCGGACGGTTCCTGATCACCGACCTCCCCGATCTGACCGACGTGGCGGGGGTCCGGGCGGTCGTGCCGCTCTTCTACCGGCCGACGCTCCTGCGGGTCGACGAGAAGCGGGTCCGGGAGATCGCCGTCGGCGTCGATGCCCCGGCCCTGGTGAGCCTCGGCCTCCTCGAGCTCGAGGCGGGGGAGCCCTGCCGGGCGGAAGACGAGCTGCTCCTCGACGCCGCCCTCGCCCGCAGCCTCGGCCTCGGCGTCGGCGACGAGCTGCTCTTCTTTGCCCGTCGGCGAATCAGCCGGATGAAGGTGACGGGGCTTGTGACGACCACCTCGATGGGCTGGTTTGCCGAGGGGGCGGGGGTGATCGTCGACATCGGGGTGCTCGGGCAGATGTCGCGGGCGACCGGCTTCGTCGATCGCGTCCGGATCGCGACCGAGGCCGACGCCAGCCGGTCGGCCGTCCGCAGCGGGATCGCCGAGCGGCTCCCCGCCGACCTGATGGCCGAGATTCCCGCCGGCCGGGCGAGCATGGCCGAAGACGTGCTCCACGCTGCCGACCTGGGGCTCGACTTCGTGACCGGGCTGACGGTGGCGATGGCCTTCTTCATCGTCGGCAACGCGATGCTGATGAATGTCACCGAGCGACGCCGCGGGTTTTCACTACTGCGGCTTTTGGGAGCGACCGCCCGGCAGGTGCGGCGGATGGTGACGGTCGAGGCGGCGATCCTCGGGCTCGTCGGCGGGCTCGTTGGGGCGGCGGCCGGGCTGGCAGCGGCCGGCCCGATCTCCTCCGGCATCGCCAAGGCCCTCCAGGCGCCGGACATCGGCTTTGCCGTCGCCCCCTGGATCGTGCCGGCTGCGGTCCTGCTCGGCTGCGGGATCGCGGCAGCGGCCGCCTGGTGGCCAGCCCGCGAGACCGGCCGAATCGATCTGCTCGAGGGGCTGGCGGCCGCCCCGGCCCCGCCGCCGCGGGGCATCTCCTGGCGGTTCATCGCGGCGGTCCTCGTCCTGGCAACCCTCGCGGCGGTCAATCAGGCGCTGGTGATCCTCGGCGTGGTGCCGCCCCGGATGAGCATTCCCGGGGGGATCGCGCTCTTGCTGGCCTTCGTGGCGACGACGCCGCTCTTGCTGCCGCCGATCGTGCAACTGCTGGGCCTGCTCGTACCCAGGCGGCTGCGGATCGAGGGGACGCTGGCGATCGAGCAGATTCTCCGCCAACCGGCCCGCACGGCCCTGACGACCGGCGTGCTCGTCGTAGCCGTCAGCAACGGCATCGGCCTCGGCCATGCGATCCGCGACAACGTCGACGACGTGCTCGGCTGGTACCGCCGGATGATGCGGGCCGACTGGGTGCTCTCCCACGCCGGGATGCTCCGGGGCGTGGCCGAGGCCCAGTCGCTCGACTCGCAGGACGTCGAGCGGGAGGTGGCCGAGCTGCCGGGAGTGGCCCGGGTGGAGGGGCTCGGGATCACGACCGGCCGCGTGGCCGGCGGCGCCTGCGTGATCGTGGCCCACGACATCCCGGCCGATCAGCCGCTGCCGCTGGAGGCGGTCGACGCGACGCCCGAGGAGGTCCGGGCGGCGCTTGACCGCGGCGAGGCGGTGGCCGGCACGGTCCTCGCCCGCCGAACGGGCATCACGGCGGGCGACGAGGTGCCGGTGGAGGTCTTCGGCCGGCAGGTGCCGGTCAAGATCGCGGCCCTCGTCGTCGACTACACCAGCGGCGGAGCCTCGCTCCACGTCCGCCGCGACGCGGCCCGGACCCTCTTCGGGATGCAGTCGGCCGACATCCTGCTGGTCACCGCCGAGCCGGGGCAGGCGGCGGGGCTCCGCGAACCGCTCGAGCGGATCGTCGCCGACCACAAGATGATCCTCCGCTCCTTCGGCGACGTGCAGCGGGTGATCGACACGATCGTCGACGGGCTGGTCGGCTCGCTCTGGGCGATCCTCGGCCTCGGCTTCGTCGTCGGCAGCCTGGGCGTCGCCAACACCGTCACAATGAACGTCCTCGAGAAGAAGCGGACCCTCGGCCTGCTGCGGGCGGTCGGAATGACCCGCGGGCAGGTGACGCGGATGGTCGTGCTCGAGAGCGTCTTGCTCGGCACGGCTGGTGGCATCATCGGGCTGGCGGCGGGGATCACGACAGCCCTCTTCATCCAGTTGGCCAGCCAGCCGCTGCTCGGCCATCCGGTCAGCGTCACCTTCCGGCCGTCGGTCGTGGCGACCAACCTGGCCGCAGCGATCGCAGTGACGGCCCTGGCGGCCTGGTTTCCGGCCCGCCGGGCCGTAAGGCTCGACCTCCTCGAGGCGATCTCGGCTGAGTAAGCCTGCGGAGCGTCGTCAAGCCGACACGCGGTAGACTCGGTAAGGCGGGCAGCGGCCCGGCGCATGCCCTTCCCACGTCGGATCGTGGGTGTCGCAGTGGTTGGCGGCAGGCCTCTCGAATGCACGTCTCACACGTTTCCAGCTGGCTGATGCTCCTCGCCGTGGTGGCCCTCTGGGCCTGGCCCGGCCACGCGGTTGATCCTCCCGCGCCGATCAGCCGCCTCGCCGAAATCCGCGGCATGTCGCGGGCTGAGCTGGCCAAGAATCCTCCGGTCCACATCCGCGGCGTCGTAACCCGCTCCCGCCCCAGCTCGCTCTTCGTGCAGGACGCCTCGGCCGGCCTCTACATCAACATCGCCCGGGCTAGGATCCGAGGCTTCATGTCGCACGACGTTTCGATCCCCGACGTGCCGCTCGGCAGTGAGGTCGAGATCATCGGGGTTGCCGACCCGGGCGGCTACTCGCCGATCGTGCTTCCGGAGACGATCACGATCCTCGGTCCGGGCACCCTGCCCCAGCCCCCTCCCCTCGACCCCACACGATTCTTCAGCGGTGCTGAAGACAGCCAGTTTGTCCAGTGCGAGGGGATCGTCGAGGAGGTGGTCGCTCGGAAGGATTACACCGATTGCTGGTGGCTCGCCGCCCGCTGGCGGTCGGAACCGTTCGTGGTCGCCGTCAGCAAGGAGGCCCTCGTCCACGATCCGGCCACGCTCGTCGATGCGGTCGTGCGGGTTCAGGGGCCGACCGCCTCGATGTCGAGCACCCGCGGGGGGTTTCTCGCGCCGGTTGTCTTCGTGGAGGAGCCCGACTGGTTGACGGTGATCAAGCCCCCAGAATCAGCCCACTTCTCGTCGCCGATCGTTCCCCTGGCAGGCTTGACGCGGTTCCGGCCGGAGGGCCACGACGGGCATCTCGTCCGCACCGAAGGAGTGGTGATTCACGTCGATCCCGAAAGGGCGATTTACCTCCAGGAAGGCCCGTGGGGCCTGCGGGTTGAAACGCGACAGACAGGCGGCCTCGCCCCTGGCGACCGGATCGAGGCGGCCGGCTTCATCTCGACCGGGCCGAACGGGCAGCCGGGGGCGACGCTGGCCCGGGCAATCGCCCGCTGCGGGAAAATCGGATCGAGATTTCCCGGCGGGGCCCGATGCTCGACTGCCTGATCGACGGAGACGCCGTCCAGCTGCAGTTCGCCATCAGCAATCTTCTTCGCAACGCGATGGAGGCGATCGTGGCCGAGGACGGCACGCGGCGGGAAATCGAGATCGCGATCGAGGAAGAAGACCAGCAGGTCCGGCTGATCGTGGGCGACAGCGGCCCGGGCTGGCTCGGAGGGAACCTCGACGACACGCTGCTGGCCTCGAGCAAGGAGGAGGGGACCGGAATCGGGCTGTTCGTCGTCCAGACCACGGTCGCCAACCATCGCGGCACGATCGAGGTGGGCCGCTCGCCGCTGGGGGGCGCCGAGTTTCGGATCACGCTCCCCCGCCGCAGCCCGAACAAAGAGCCGGCCCCCCAAGCCTGACCATCGACCGCCGGCTCGCGCGCCCAAAAGTGTCCGCCCTGTCGGACTGCCCGCAAATCGCAAGTCGGCAGACGCTCCGTGGGGGCCGCCGTAGAGTTGGCTCGACGCGGGCAGGCAGGCGGCGTCTTTCGACCCACGATCGAGGAATCCCCGCCGGGAGGCCGCCGCCGTGCAGACCCTTCCGCAGGTGTCGTTCGACGACATCCCCGTCGACGAGCAGGTCCGGACGGCCGCCCGGAGACCAAGTGGGAGCGGGCCGCCGCCGCGGCCGGCTCGTCTGCACACGCCGGTGCATGAAAGGTGAATGTCCTCAGAAGCCCATGGAGTTTCGTGATGGGCGCGGGTACTATCGACGCCTGGGAACGACGCGGCGAAGGCAGCCGTAATTCCTAGGTCAGTTCGCGTTCGCAGCCGACCCCAGAAACGGGCTCGCCAACCTTTCCGCACACGCGTCCATGGTCACTGACATCGAACAACTGCCGATCCGGTTCAATCCCGACCGGCTGGCGAGATTCTGCCGCGACCGTGGCATCGTCCGCCTCAGTCTGTTTGGCTCCGTGCTGCGGGACGATTTCGACCCGGATCGCAGCGACATTGATGTCCTGGCCGACTTCGCGCCGGAAGCAACGCGGGGCATCGGGTTTCGCTTCTTCGGATACGGCGACGAGTTGGGGAAAATCCTCGGTCGGAAGGTCGATCTCTGCTCGCGACCAGATCCCCGCATCGAGCCGACCCTCCGGCGGGACGCGGTCACGATCTACGAATCCCCATGAGCCGTCGCGACCCGCGAATCACGCTTGCCCAAATCCGGGATGCGGCGGAAAAAGCACGGGCCCTCTGTGCCGGGCACACGCTCGACTCCCTTCTTGCAAACTGGCAGGCAACAGCCGCTCTCGAACGCTTGATCGAGATCATCGGCGAAGGGGTGCGCCGGCTCCCAAACGATCTCAAACAGCGGCGTGACGACATTCCCTGGAAGGAGATCACTGGCACCCGGGACCACCTGATCCACGGCTACGATCTCATCGACCATCGCATCCTGTGGGATGCCGTTCAGCTTGACGTCCCCCGGCTCATCGAGGCGATCGGCGACCTGCTGAGAGACTGACACCACCGTCACTGCATCAACCAGCCCCCGCCGCGGCCAGCCGCTGACGCAGCCGAACTCCGGCCGCCGCCCCGACCGCAATCGCGGTCAGTATGAATGTCGCCGGCTCCGGCACCGCAGCGAAGTGGCCACTGACCGTGACCGGGTTGCCGCTGGAATCCTCGATTGGGAAGAATGTCGGGTTGTAGACGGCTGTCGCCTTGTCGATCTCAAAGATGGCCGTCGTGTTCATGCCGTAGAGCTGGCCGTCGAGCGTGAAGGTCAGATCGGTGAAACTGCCCGCGGTGCCGGTGCCTGCTGCGGTGAAACCGCTGATCTGGCTCCACGTGGCGTTCGTTTTGTCGATCGTGTACAGCGCCTGCCCATTGAGATCAGTGCCGTACATCTGTCCGGTCGCCTCGTCGATGGTGATCTCCTGGAAGAACCCGGCGGGAAAGATTCCAACCCGTGTGGACGACGACGGACCGTTGATTCTCCAGAGCTCCCCCCCGTTCACGGCTGTGCCATACATCTGACTCTGCCCGCCGTCGTAGGCGATATCGTCGAAGGACACGCCGGACAGCACACCATAGCCGCCGTCATTCCAGGCCCCGTCGGTGGCATTTGCCTCGATGATCGCTATCTGGTCATTCCGCAACGCGTAGACCGAAAACGGGTTTGCGGGATCGTCGGCGTAGGTGATGACCGGAAAGGTCGATACTCCCACCGAAGGCGTGAGCGACTGCGTGTTGGTGATGACCGCCTTCCCGTTTTGCAGTTCAACGGTCAAGAGGCTCGTGTTGTCACTGCCCACGACCACAAAGACCGGGCCGGCTGCCAGCGGGGCCGCCCAGGAGAGAGTGACCGCAAGGGCGACTATGCAGATATTCAGGCTTTTCATGGCGTTGACCTCTTGACGGGGTGAAACCAGAGCGACACGGCAGGTGTTTTCGGACTGCAAGCAGGGTTCAGGCGACCAGAGAAGCGGACGCGTCGTGGTTTTCCGCTTCAGCCGCCGTCGGAACCGGCGGAGGCCCACCAACGCGAGGCCCGCAGCCGGAAGCATGGCGAGCACGCCGGGCTCAGGCACGGCGGTGTAGACGAGGCTCACGTCCTGGCCGACCTGCGAAATCGAGAAGCTCGCGTCAGGCCGGGCCGTCGAGAACGCCGTGCCGCTGCCGTCGAGCCAATCGACCGTGTTGATCGAGAGGTTGCCGAGGTTCGAGATCGAACCGGTCGAGAGATCCCAGACCAGCCAGGCGCGATCGTTGTCCCAGAAGGTGTTGCTCCACGCGACACCGCTCCCACCGGTATTGAAGATCAGATCGAGCGTCGTCGTCCCCGCAAAGTCGAGGTTGCCGCCGACGGCGATCTGGTCGTAGTCGGTGCCCGCCGAGCCTTGGCTGTTGGCGATCAGCTCCCAGTCGACGTTTGCGCCAGATGAGTACGTCAGATTGGAATCAAACGTCTGCAGCCCCGGCGAGGTGCCCGGCGAGTGCGTGCCTGCGATTGAGATCGCGCCCGCGACCGTGCCGACGCCCGAAAGCGTTTGCGAACTGCCGATCGCAAAGCCGCTCGCCGCCGAAACGTCAAACGTCGCCCCGCTGGCGATCGCCACGCCGGATGTGTTGGCAATCGAGCCTGCGGCCCCGATCGCCAGCGTGCCAGCCGAGATGCTCGTGGCTCCGGTGTAGCCATTGGCAGCATTGAGCGTGAGTGTGCCGGGGCCGGAGAAGGTGAGATTGCCGGTGCCGGTGATTCCGCTCGTCAGCGTGGCACCGAGCCGGGTGTTCATGTCGGTGCCCGAGAAGTCGAGCGTACTGTCGCCGGTGGCGAGGAACTCGTGCACGGTGTAGCCAGCGGCCGTACCAGTCCCGGCGGTCGGATTGCCACCCGTCGCCGCCGGGTCGCCTTGATAGCGGACGACCACGATCCCCGAGCCTCCGGCACCGCCGGCCTTTCGAACAAGTAAGTTCGCCCCGCCTCCTCCGCCTGAGCCGGAGTTTGGATCCGCATCTGTCGCCGCTGTCGACGCCCCAGCACCATTGCCGCCCCCGGCACTTCCAAAGCCAGGACCATTGACCGATGTATTGTTGGGGTCGTCGTTGATTCCACCGCCGCCGCCGCCGGCATACTCCTCGCTCGCCCCTGTGATCGTGCTTGTGGCACCGGTCCCACCATTGCCACCTTTCTGGTTGTACCCGTCGATGAACTGGCTGGCCAAAAACACGGCTCCGCCCCCACCGGCTCCAACTGCAGCAGCTGCAGATCCCACCGTCGCAGTACCGCCAGCATGCCCGAGCCCAACAGCCCCTGTCCCTGGCGTTGCAGCCCCCCCAGTGCCAGCATTGGCTCCGCCACCGCCGCCCGATCCGCCGCTCTGTCCGGCTCGCCCGAACCAACCGCCGCCACCGCCGCCCGGAGCGATGATCTCGAACACTGAGGAATCTCCACCATTTTCCCCAAACTCGCCCGCTGTTCCTCCAGCCCCTCCGGCCCCGACAGTCACGGTGTATGACTGAGACGTGATGGTGTTGAGGCTTCCCTCAATGAATCGGCCCGCACCACCGCCACCGCCAATGTCTGAGCCCCCGCCTCCGCCGCCGCCGACGGCAACAGCCGCCCACCAGTGCACCGTCGTTTCGCTCTTCATGAACACTCCTTCTGCCGTCCTTCACCAGTGCCGACGGCATACGCCGCTTCCCAGCCCTCGCCCGCGGACCGCGAGGGCAGGATCGGTTTAAGCCGGCGTGTATTTCGCGCTCGTCTGCGGTCTGCCTGGGAAGACCCTCCTCGTTGCTTTCGTCGCTCCGCCCGGGCAGGCCATCCGCCCGGGCCGCGGGCACACGACGTGCGCCACGCTCAAAAAGGACTACAATCCGCATGCCAAACAGGAACAAAATCCCCTTCAACGGTGACCCGCTACCGATTGCCCATGAAAAACAAGCACGCTCCGCCATGGTCTCGCGTCACGGCGTGACTAGCGGCCGTCCCGCGTCGCCCCGGGGGTGGAGCGATTCGCCCCACCCCAGCACCTCAAGTGGAGCGAATCGCTCCAACCAACCCCCCCACAAGGGTGATCGATTTTGCCCCAGGTTCACCGCGACGGGCGAAAAATGGGAAGCAACTCGTGCCCGCCGGCGCTAACCCTTGATCACCCCCAGCGGCGTGAGCCGGGCGACCTTGAGCGAGAGGCCCGCCCGGTGGACGACGTCGACCACCACGTCGACGTCCTTGTAGGCCGCCGGCTGCTCCTCCGCGAGGCCGCCGCGGCTCCGCGAACGGGCAATCACGCCGGCCCGCTCGAGCTCGCGACGGATGTCGCGGCCCTTGGCGGCTTTCGTGGCGGCTGTCCGCGACAAACACCGGCCCGCCCCGTGGCAGGTCGTGCCGAACGAGCGCTCGAGCGACCGCGGCCCCCCAACGAGCACCCAACTGGCCCGCCCCATGTCGCCCGGGATGATCACCGGCTGGCCGACCTCCCGATACCGCGCAGGGATGTCGTGATGCCCCGCCGGGAAGGCCCGCGTCGCCCCCTTGCGGTGCACGCAGACGGGCTTCTTCACGCCGGCCACGATGTGGTCCTCGAGCTTCGCCATGTTGTGGGCCACGTCGTAGAGGAGCGTCATCCCGAGCGATTCCCAGGGCTTACCGAAGATCCGGGCGAAGACCTCCCTGACCTGCCACATCAGCAACTGCCGGTTGCAGAAGGCGTAGTTGGCCGCCGCCCGCATCGCCCCGAGGTAGGCCGCCCCCTCGGGGCTCTCGATCGGCGCACAGACGAGTTGTCGGTCGGGCAGCGCGATCCCGTACTTGGCCGGCGCTTCCCGCAGGGCCCGCAGGTTGTCGTCGCAGACCTGATAGCCCAGGCCCCGCGAGCCCGAGTGGATCAAGACGCAGATCTGGCCGGCATGGAGCCCGAAGGCGGCCGCAACCCGCTCGTCGGCCACGCGATCGACCACCTGGACCTCGATGAAGTGGTTGCCCGCCCCGACCGTGCCGCACTGGTCGGCCCCCCGGGCGAGCGCCCGGTCGCTGACGAGCTCCGGCATCGCCCCGCCGACGCAGCCCTCGGCCTCGGTGCAGGCGACGTCGTCGGCCGCTCGAGCGGCCCGTCGTACCGCCGGTCGGCCGACGTGGCGGCAGTTTTCATAGGAACGCTTTCATGAAGTTGGGCTCATCACTCGATTATCGCGTCGCTACCGGCGGGGCGCTCTCCCGGGCGGCGAGCCGTTTCCGCCACGCTTGCAGAACCGCTGCGGAGCGACCTATCCTCCGGATATGTTGCGAGAGGCACCCTGTCCAGACCGCCCACCGATGACGATCGAACAACGCTACCAGGACACCATCGACCAACTGCCGCCCTGGCAGAAGATCGCGAGAGGTCTCGCCATGTTCGATTGGGCACGGAGCTGGATCAGCCGGCAGGTCGTCGCTGAACACGGCCAACTCCCATCCGAGCGACTCCGCTGGGAGGTCGCGCTGCGGCTCTACGGCGACGACCCAGCCACGCGACACCTGATCGAGCGGCATCTCGCACGTCAGGGCCATCATGTTCCCGGCTGAGACGTTTCGCGACACGCTCACCCGGCTGGTCGAGATTCTCCATCGGCAGGGCATCCGTTTTCACCTCACTGGTGGCGTCACATCGATCGCCTACGGTGAACCTCGGATGACGGAAGACGTCGATCTCGTGGTCGATCCGCGAGCCTTGGCTGCCGACGTGAATGTGTTTCTGGCCGCCGCCGAGACGGCCGGATTTCTCGTGGATCGTGACACAGCGAGGAAGGCCGTCGCCAACGGCGGCATGTTTCAAATGCTCGATCTGGCGGAATCGCTCAAGGTTGATCTCTACGCCCGCGAGATGATCCCGGGAGAACTCGATCGATCGGTCGAGGCGGAGGTCTTTGCCGGTCTGCATCTGCCGATCGCCTCTCGGGCCGACGCGGCGCTGTCAAAGCTCGTCTGGATCTCCAAGGGGAGCCACAAGAGCCGCCGCGACCTGCGGCAGATCCTCCGACGGGCCAGCGTCAGCGACCGCACCATGGTCGCCCAGTGGGCGGCGGAGCACCGCCTGACGGCCCTCCTCACCGAGGTGCTCGAGGAATCCGACACCATCGAACCCTGAAAGCTCCCGCGACTCACCGCCCGCCGTCCGCATCTCACCTCCCCCATCCCCCGCTCAAATATCGACGATGTACGTCGCCGTGCACCGCTCCGGCCCGCGGTCAACGGCCAGCTCGTGCTAGGTGATCGCCTTGACCTCGTGGGCGAGCACGTGCCGCTCGGGATCGTACCGCTCCCCGCGGGCCACCGCCTCGAGGCCGTCGTCGGTGGTCGTGACGGCAAACTCGCGAAACAGCATCCGCCGCAACTCGAACGCGGCGTGGAGTTCGCCGAGGAAGTCGAACAGCAGCCAGGCCGGGTCGCTGCCGGGCACGGTGAAGGTCTCGCTCTCGGCCAGCCGCACCTGCCCGAGATCGCCCGCGATCACCGCGAACAGCCCGGCCCCGGCCTCGGCGTAGAGATCTGCGAGCGTCTCGGCCTCGACGGCGACACCGAGATCGGCCGTATGCTCGAAGACCTGATACATCGCGTTCACTCCGGAGCCGGCTCGCCGACGCTTCCTTACGGCGCTACAGACCGATTATCGGCCCCCGCTGTCGCCTGCGGCCACCCTCCCCGGCCTCCGGAAACCCCCCAGCCTGCCAGCCCGCGGGGCCCATTCCCCGATGGTTCGCCGACCCGGAGCCTGCTACAAGACTCCGTGAGACCGAGGCCTGTCATGCATCCTCCGCCCCGAATCCCTGCCGTACAGTTCGTCGTCGTGCCGATCGCCGTCGTCGCCTGCCTGCTGGCGGCCGGCTGTGGGACGACCCGCTGGAGCGACTCCAAGCGGACGGCCACCGAGCAGATGCTCCTCTCCGACGCCGTCGATCGGGCGGTAACCGCGATCGACATGCGGCCGCTGGCCGGGGCCGCGGTCTTTCTCGACACCGCCTTCATGGACGACGTCAGCGACGCGAAGTATCTCGCCAGCACCCTCCGCCACCAGCTGATCGCCTCCGGCTGCCGGCTGGCTCCCGACCGCGACTCGGCCGAGATCATCGTCGAGGCCCGCTCCGGCGCCCTCGGCACCGACCGCAGCGAGCTGTTGATCGGCATCCCGGCGACGAGCATCGAGGTTGCCGGGACCGGCACGACCCTCCCGGAGATGGCCGCCGCGAAGCGGACCGACCAGCGGGCGGTCGCGAAGGTGAGCCTGTTTGCCTACGAGGCGGCCAGCGGGCGGCCGGTCTGGCAGAGCGGCCTCCAGAACGCCGACAGCAGCACCCGCGACCGGTGGGTGCTCGGCGGCGGGCCGTTCCGTTCGGGCAACATCACCGAGCGGATGGAGTTTGCCGGGGAAGGCGTCTCGATGCCCTGGCAGCGGGGTGAGGCCGACGATGAGCGGGCCGTCGCCGGCGGTGTCGATCTCGACTCGCCCAAGGTCTTCGCCAAGGCCCCGCCCGCCGGCTCGCCGGCAGCCGAACGGCCCGTGGTGGCCGAAAAACGGCCGGTCGACCTCCCGCCGGTGCGATAGGCGTCGCCACGGCCGGACCGCACCCCGCCCGCCGCCGGCTGCAAAAAAGCGCATCGCGCTCATGCGCTTTGCGCGCAGCCGAAAACGAGACGCTGGCTTATCGTGATTTCACGCGAAACTCTCACACTCCACCCGTTTGCAGGATCCCGCCATGCTGAGACGATCCCGATCGACTGGCTCTCTTTCGCTCGCGCACCGCGGCCTCGTCGCCGGAGCCTTGCTCCTGCTGCTCGGCGTCCCGGTGGCAAAGGCCGATTTGGTTTTCGGCACCCTCGGCACATCAGGCAACGGCTACGGCTTCGGCTCGTTTGATATCGCGACCCCCACAGGCACCCCCGGGTCCTACAGCTACGCCTGGACCAGCGTGCTCAGCAACCAGCCGGCGCTGGCCGATCTCTCGCGGAATCCCGACTCTGGCACGATGTATCTGATGGTCGACCCCTACGGCACCGACAGCTACCGATCGATCACCACGACGGGCGTGATGACGCCGCTGGGCACGCCGGCTGACACCATCTACTCGATGGCGATCGACAACACGACCGGCGACCTCTACGCCTACAGCCTGACGGCGTCCAACTTCTGGCTGCAGCTTGATCCCGCCAACGGCTCGACGCTCACGGCAGGCAACCTCACCGGGGCCCAGACGGTGCCCTATTCGTCGTTCGGTGGCAACATGACCGGAGCGGCCACGGGAGGTTTCTACTTCGCCAACGAGTTTCCCCAGGCCGAGCTCGTCAAGATCACACCCGAAGGGGCCAATGCCTCCACGACCATCATCGGCACGATGACGGGCAGCGGGTTCGATCCGGCCAAGCCGTCATCCCCGTTCGTCTGGGGAACGACGCTCCACGTGCTCAATCAGGATCGGCTCTACTCGGTCAACGAAGCTGACGCCTCCCTGACCCTGCTGGGAACGGTCACGGGACTCCCCGGTGACTTTACGAACTTCACCGGCGCCGTCGCACCCGTGACGGCGGTACCGGAGCCGACGGTGCTTGCCATACTCGCCGTCGCCGGCCTCGGATTCGTCGCCGCTCGCTTCCGGCGTTGCCAATCCTGACGGCGAACTCGGCCGGCCGTTCGCGGAACATCCGCGGCGGACCGCCCGCGGGCTGATTGCTGCTCCGCGGCCGCCCTGCCGCTCGGACACTCCCCTGCGCGGGTTTCGCCGACGAGCCTCAGACGCGTTTTTTTCGCGATCCCGATCAGTTCGCTTATCATTCAAATGTGAGGCGGCTGCAGCGATCCGTGGATCGGCGGCCGAGGCAGGAGACATTTCCCCGCATGCCAGCGACCCTACCACGCCTCGCCTTTGGCGAAAATCGAACGCAGCCCCAGCGAGGCATCGAAGGGATGTCGGCCGCGCAACGGGTGACGCATCGGTCGCTCGTCGCCTACGAGCCGCTGGATCGCGAGGCAGCGTTTCAACACAAGTCGGCAGTCGTGACGATCGGCGGCCTCAGGCTCGCCGCCAGCGCCCACACGCCGATCAGGGTCGCCGTCGATGCATCAGACGACCTCACGCTGATGGTGCCGTTCGCCGGCTGGAGCACGGCGATGATCGAAGGCCGCGAGCATCGCTGGCTCGCGGGCCGCTCGGCGATGTACCTGCCCGGCGTGCCGCGGCGGGGCGAGTCGGGCGTTCGCTCCACGCTCGCAATCGGCCTCGAGGCGGCCCGTCTGGAGCAGGCGGCCCGGTCGCTGGCCCCGGAGGCCGATCGGGCGACGATCCGGACCGCACTCGCCACGGCCCGGCTGGTACCGCTGGCCCAGGGGGGCTTCTCGTTTGCGATCGCGCTGCGGCGGATCTGCGGCCTGATCGACAGTTGCCTGAGCCGCCCCGACCAGCTCGCTCTCCTCGGTGTCGACGAGATGATCTACCGGGCCGTCGCGATGCTTCTCATGCCGAGACCGGCGGCGAGTGCCGGGACCGTCACGCTTTCTGCCAATCGCTCGGCGCTCGATCGCGCCTGCGACTACATCCTGGCCAACCTCTTCACACCGATCCGGCTCGAGGATCTCGAGGCCGCCAGCGGCTTCAAGGCCCGGGCTTTGCAACTAGCCTTCCTCAAGCACCACGGCCGCACGCCGCGGCAGTGGATCCTCGACCGCCGCCTCGACGCTGCCCGCGGCCGGCTCACCGAGCCGCAGTCCGGCCGGACGATCACCGAGGTCGCCCTGATGTGCGGATTCACGCGGCTGGCCAGCTTCTCCCGGGCCTATCAGGCACGCTTCGGCGAGCTGCCGCGGGTCACTGTCGCCCGCGTTGCCTCGCTCGGGCGATAAGGAAGCCGCCGGCGGCCAGGACCGCGAGGCTAAGTGTCGCCGGCTCGGGCACCGCGACCGTCGTGGTCCACGACCCGTTGTATTGGGTTTGAGCCTGCGGCAGTACCAGGGTGCCCGCGGTCGTCGCGGCCGTGAGTGGGTTATCGACAGATACGCCCCCGACGTAATTGCCCGAGCCGGGCGGGTCTTGGGTGCTCGAGGTTCCCCCCGGGTTGCCCGGCTGATTGACCCCGTACACCACCGACTGCGTCAGGCGGTCGAGCGTGGGGATGGGCGAGAGCACCGTCCCTGGAACCTGCATGCCGAAGTAGGGCAAGAGGGCGGGGGTCATGAAAAACAAGGCCCCCGTGCTGACCGCCGTCGATGCACCGACCTGAAACTCATTGGCACTGGTGAAGGTGCCCGAGACCGGGCTCGGCAGCCCGCCGCCGGTGATCGTAAACGCGAGTTCGTCACCCGTGAACGTGGGCGAGCGGACGAAAGCGCCGTTGGCCGGCGGCCCACCAGAGAAGTTGGTGAGCAGCGATGTGTCGCTGAGCGTGTATTCAAGGTCGAGCACGGCATCGGTGAACGACGTGCCTCCGATCGAGCCGCTGACCTTCGAGTGGGTGAGGGCGTAGGTAGCCGGGTTCGCCAACGCGGGAACGCCAGAAACGAGCACTCCGGCGATGCCGCAGAGCCCGAGAAGAATTCGCCGCAGGGAAGCCGTGCCATTCAGACGGCGGGATTCAATGAACCTGTTCATGAGCATGCCTCTTGCAATAGTGGGTTCGGGGACTGTCCTGAGAACTGTTTTTGGCCGGTCTGAGACACCCTGCAGTCCGTCAAGAACTGCGGCGGTCTTGAACCGGTGAACGTTATGCTGCGACGGTCGGATTGTCTGTCCGGAAAGCGCACCGAGGCGATGCGCTTTTGTGCTTCCTGCAGGCCGCCTATGATTCCGAGAGGTGACCGCAGTCGACGATGGATCGGCCGCCGGCCCGCCCCTGGCGCCTCCCATGCCCACCACGCTGGTTCTGATTCCGACCGATCTCGAACG
>JAQCJP010000325.1 GCA_027592945.1 Planctomycetota bacterium | reverse complement strand
GGGCATCGCGATGTCGACCTCGGTGGCGTTGAGGCGGATGCCCATCTCGTCGGTCACCTTCATCAACTGTTCGATTTCCGACTTGCGGGCCATCATGTCGGCGTTGGCCTGGCCGAGCAGCTTGACCTCATCAGCCACCTTGTCGAAATCCTTGGTCGCATCATCGAGCTGGCGGGCGAGGATCTCCCGCCGCATGCGGAGAATGACCGGGCTCTCAGCCGCAACGCCGCTCCGCCGGCCGGCGGCATCCATCGACAGTTGGGTGATGATCTGAGGCTTGAGCTCTTCCCGCCGCTGCTCCATCCTCGCCAGGAGACTGGATCGCATGTCCTGCAGCTTCTTGACGGCCGGATCGTTGGGACCGCGAGCGCTCCGCTGGGCCTGGTAGACGATCATCTCCTCGAGGCCTGCGAGCCGGTCGCGGAGTTCGGAAAACTGCGGATCCCGCAGAATCATCGCATCGACCATGTCTTCGGGCACCGACTGCTCGAGGGTGATCTCGCCCTTGGCCTTGGCATCCATGACGGCCAGTTCGGCGTCGATCAGGGCGATGTCCCGCTGGAGCTGCGTCTGCTGGGCCCGGAGGGTGCCGAGGTGGTCGAGCAGCAAGGCCCGCTGGGTGGAAACCTCCGCGCTATCGGTCGTACCCAGCGACTTGGCGAGGTTGTGGTAGGTGTCGAGCCGTTCCCGCACCTCCGACATGTTTTCCTTGTACTTCTTCTCGAGCGTGTCGCGGCGGGCCAGTCGCTCGGCCTTCTCCTTGTTGACGACGTCGTTGAGATACGAGTTGGTGACGGCGTTGACCACCTGCGTGATCTCCTTCGGATCTTCCCCGCGGAGCCGCACCTGCAAGACTTCCGATTCCATCGGCGCGGAGACCTGCACGTTCCGCATCAGCCAGCCGACCTTGTCTTCCTCGCCGGCCAGGATCTCGAGCGTATTGATGCCCGGCCTGCGGAGGGCGGCCATCAGGACGAGCGGGCTCTTGATCAGTTGCACCTGCGTTTTCCGGTAGGCCTCGTACTCGGCGTTGTCGCGGCCGATCCCGGCCCCATACATCCCCGACTTGTCCCGCACCCGCAGCCAGGCAACCGATTCAAAGCCCCGCGGCAGGAACAGGAACGTCAGCGCTCCGGCAAGACTGCCGAGCACGATCGCCAAAACCGTGGCGGGGATCCAGCGGCGGCGGAAGGCGTGCCAGACCCGCTTGTAGTCGATGCCGCCGGCCAGAGGGTCCGCCGCCGGGGCCAGGCCGCCAGGGAGTTGGTCGCCCTGATAGGGAGAGAGCCCAGTCTCACGGATCGGTGCGAGCATGCCCGCCTGTGACCCGCCGCCCGCGGTTGCCACCGCCGGCCCGACTCCTTCCGTCGTTGCTTTTTGCTGTTCGCTCATCGTCGCAGCGTTCTGCCACCTCCACACTGATCAGCCGCCCACCGATCAGCTTGCTTTGGAAGCCTTGCCAGTTCTCCTCTAGTTTAGCCCATTTTCCCGCCCGATTTTCCGGGCCCGTCTGGCCGGTTTTTCGCGGGAATCAGCGGAAAGCCGCCGACCGCCCCGGGGCCCGGAGCAGTTCGTCCAGGCCTCGCCCCGCTCGCTGCGGCCGCCGGCACCATGGCTGGCGTGTACTCGTCGGTCACGATCACAAACGATAAAAGTTTCATCTCCAACAAGATGAAGCCGACCGCCAGGCCCATCATCAGGATCGCCGCCGGGGTGCTGTCGTGGAAGCCCTCGGCCATCTCCGGCGAGACCCCGTAGAGCATGCCGGCCGTCGTGATTCGCATCGCATTGGCCATAATGGCGATCGGAATCGCGCTGACGGCAATGACGAGATTCTCCCACCACTCCAGGCCCGCGACCACGATCACCACGGCTGCGAGCCAGACGAAAATCGTCAGCATCTTCAGGCCGGCACAGGCATCCACGACGTTCATCACGTGTTCCTGGCCGAGCCGGATCAGGTTGCCTTCGCGGAAGGCATCGAAGCCGAGGGTCTGGAGGATGAAGGTCGCCACGCGGGTATTGAAGCTCTGGAGCGGGCCGGTCAAATACCGCTGGTGCCCTTCTGGCAGCGGGTACATGAAAATCAGCAGAGCGATCGGGATCCACGACCAGCGGAAGATGCTCCAGCCGCCGGCCAGCAGAAACATGCCGGCCAGGGCGGGCACGAAGGTGTACATGTCGATCGTCTTGACGCGGAAGTAGGCGAAGGCCAGCCGGATCAGAAAACTGCCGGCCATCAGGCCGAGCCCGGTCAGGCGGGCCGACAGCGAAACCGGCTCGGCGGGCTGTCGCCGCCAGAAGAGCAGCACCAGCGTGAGCACCGGCACGATCCAGCCATGCTGGTATTGCGGGTTGGCCCAGGAGGTCGGCAACTTGGAGAGCGACTCCCAATAGCTGTAGACAAGACCGCCGGAGAGCAGCAGGAGGGTCAGGCCCTCGAGTCGCCACCAGGCCACGGCCGCGAGGCACCCGGCGGTGATCACCGCCAGACCGGCAAGCGCCAGTGCTTTGACCAAGGCTACCGAACCACTGCCGCCGCCGAGCCACGACTCGGCCAGCCACCGCCATTCCGAAGATTCGG
>JAQCJP010000067.1 GCA_027592945.1 Planctomycetota bacterium | reverse complement strand
CTGACCCTGACCCTGCTGACCCTGACCCTGCTGACCCTGACCCTGCTGACCCTGACCCTGCTGACCCTGGCCCTGCTGACCCTGGCCCTGCTGGCCCTGGCCCTGCTGGCCCTGACCTGAAGACGAACCACTGCCGCTCCCGGGCTTGCTGCCGCCGCTGCAGGATGAACAGCCTGGCTTGCCACAGGGCTTGCCATCGGCGTCGCAGCAGTTGGGCTTTTGCTCTTGCTGGCCGTCAGGCTTGGCTTCCGTAGGAGCACTCTGCTCTCCGGACTTCCGCTCGGCTTGCTCACCAGATGGCCGACCCTCCTCCTCACCAGGCTGTGGCTGCCCCTCCTGCTGCCGACCAGGTTGCTGCTCCTGCCCCTGCTGCCGACCCTCTTGTTGTTGGCCCTGCTCCGGCTGGCCCTGCTCCGGCTGGCCGTCTTGCTGACGCTGTTCTTGGCTTTGTTGCTGCCGCCCCGGCCGCTGCTGCTGTCCCTGCTGCTCTTGGCCTTCCTGCCGATCTTGCTGCTGCCGATCACCCGGCTGCGGCTCTCGTTGCCCGTCCTGATCCTGCCCACGCTGCCGATTCGACTCCGCCTCGCGTTGGCGGTGCTCAAGAATCCGCTCCATGGCCTCGCCGTCGTCCGTCCCATCGGCGGCTACCGCTGGATCAGGCCGCCGCTCGCCTTGCCGGCCAGCCTCTCCGTCGGCTGGTTGCTGCCGGTCAGGCCGATTCCCACCCCCGCCCTCGTTCGACTGACCGTCTGGGCGATTCCCCGCTTCTCCACCTTCATTGCGACCCTGCTGCTGCCCAGGGGCCTGGTCGCCTTGCTCGCCCCGGCTGCCCTGCTCCTGGCCCTGCTCTCCCCCGTCACCGGCCTGCGGGGGCCCTTGGCGAGCCGGTTCCCTGGAGTCTCCTCCCGGATTTGACGGATCGGGCTTCTTGCCCTGCTGGTCGCCCTGCTGGTCACCTTGCTGATCGCCCTCCTCCGGCTCGCCCTGCTTCTGCTCCTGCTCATCCTGCCGATCACCGGCTTCGTCGCGACCCTGCTGGCCCCGCTCAGGCTGCTGCTTGCCCGAGTCCGAAGTTCGCTCGCCAGCGGCCTCCTCCGCCCCCTCTCCCGACTGCTCGCCGTCCGACTGCTTGTCTTCGCCGGGCTCGCCCTCGTTGCCTTCCCGACCTGCAGAACCGTCTTGAGGCTGGTCCCTCATCTCCTCGTCGGGCTGCCCGCCCTGCTGCCCATCGGCTCCCTGCCCTTCCTGCCCCCGCCCCTGCCCGCTATTCGGGTCTTGCTCCTCGTTCTCGCCAGCCTCGCCCTCATCGCCGTCATCCGGATCACCAGGCTCGCCATCGCCCTGGCCAGGCGGCTGCTCCTGCGGCGGCGCCGAGGCGTCGATCTTGAGAGTCTGCCAGTCGGTGAGCGTGCGATTCGGCTCGTCGGGCCGGGAATCGGTCGCGACCGCCCGGTACTCGAGAACGCTCCCCGGACGACCGCCAAGTTCCGAAGGAATCAACGTTTCGGCACCGCGGAAGTTCATGCGGCCGTCACCGACGAGCAGTTCGCCACCGCTGCGGGGATCGCCGCCCGCGAGCCGCGTCTCGACGCGCACGCTCGCCAGGCCGAAGTCGGGATCCAAGGCTTTGACCCGCACGGTCACCGGAGCATCGGGCGGAACGGCCAGAACCTTCTCTGCCGGCACTTCGATCTCCACTTCCGGCGCGAGATCAGGAATCACCTCGATCCGGTACTCGAGCCCGCCTGTCAGATCGTCCGCTGAAGGACCGCCCGCCTCCGACCGGGAGCGGAAGGCGAACCGGTACGAGCCAAACTCCGCGGCCTTGCGGTCGGGATCGAGCCGCAGCACGAACGATCCCTCTCCGATCGTGCGATCCTTTCCGGAGATCGTCAGGGCGACATCCCGGCGGCCGTCGCTGCCCAGGTCGATGCCTGCCGAATGAAGTGGCCGGTTGGCCTGAGCGACGATGGTCACCCGCGTCCCTTCGACGCCGCGGATGTCGCCCTGCCAGGGCAACGTCTCCGACTCCCGACGCATGTAAGCCGGGTATTCGTAACGAACCTCGCGAACGAGCAGCGACGGCGCGTCGACCACCGCGACCCTCAGCGGCCCGCTGCGAGCATCCCCCGCCTTGATCACCAGATCGACCGGATAGTCGAGACCTCGATCATCGTCGGGCAGGACACACCGTCGCCACTGACCAGCCGCTGCCGCCAGCGGCACCTGCCAACCGGGGATGGCCTCTCCGCCCGTCCGCTCCGCCCGCGGGGTCACGAGCAGGGTTGGCTTCTCTCCCTCGGCAAGGCCGTCGATCTCGGTTTCCACGACCAGTTGGCGACCGCGAACAATCTCGGCCACACCGTCAATCACTGGGATCAACCGCTGGTCACGATTGACCACGTCGGCGGCCTCGCCGGGCTGCCGCCACGAGAGCCGAGGCGGTTCGATCCAGACGCGGGCCGGTGGGCTGACCCCGGTCCAGGGGGCGACGATTCGCGCCGCTGACGTCAGCAGACTCTTCGGGGCGAGCAGTTGATAGAGAATGACGCCGCTTGCCAGCACGGCAAACGCCCAACTCAGCCGCGCCACGGAACGGCGATCAGCGACGGCCTCCTCGCCGGGCACGGCCGACAGCTGACGGGCGGCCCGGCGACGCAGCGACTTCACAACCGCTTCGGCGGCGTCCCCCGACCGCTCCCTGACGAGCACGGCGTTGACCAGGTCATTGTGGAGTTCCGGATGCGACCGCTCGATCGCCCGGGCGGCATAGACGATGTTGATGCGATACCTCAGGAGCGGCACGAGCCAGCGGATGCCCGCTGCCACCAGACCCACGAGCCCGATCGCCAGCCACGCCCAGCGAGCCCATCCGGGCAGCCCCCCGGGAACAAGCCAATGCTCGACCAGCACACCGGTGAGGAGCCAGGCGAGGGCGGCAACCGCCAACCCCAGCAGAAACGTCACCACCGCCGTGCTCTTGTACTCGGCGCTGGCCGCCGCAAACCGGCGGGCCAGATACTGGTCGGACTTGGAGCCGAGGACGGAATCCTTGCCCCACGGCCGGACGGCCAATGATTCGGCCGGCTGATCGGTGGCTGTCGCCATGGCCTGATTCCTCTCGGCAGCGGGGTCGGACCTCGGTCTCCCTCAAGTATATCGGGGGCAACGTCCCCGATTCCTCAAATTGACGCCTGCCAGACTCCTATTTTACGTTCGCAGAGTCGCCCCACAGCCTTTCCTGGTACGCCCCGGCCCATGTCGCTCCTGCCAGACGCGGAGACGTTCCGAAGGCTGGCCGACGGCTCGCTGCGGGGCGTGGGGCCGGCCCTGCTGCGGACGCTGCTGGCAGGCCTGGCCGCTCCCTACGGTCTGGCGACAACCGCTCGCAACGCCGCCTACGATCGCGGGCTGCTTGCCAGCTTCCCGGCACCGGTGCCAGTGGTCTCGATCGGCAATCTCACGCTGGGCGGCACGGGTAAGACGCCGCTGGTCGCCTGGGTTGTCCGCCATCTGCTGGCCCGCGGCCGGCACCCGGCGGTGGTGAGCCGTGGCTACGCCGCGGCAGACGGCCTGAGTGATGAGGCCGCCGAACTGGCGATCCTGCTGCCCGGCACGCTGCATGTGGCCAACCGGGATCGGGTGGCGGGGGCGGCCGTCGCGGCCGACCGCGGTGCCGATGTCGTCGTGCTTGATGACGGCTTTCAGCATCGCCGGCTCCGCCGCAATCTCGATGTCGTGGCGATCGATGCGACCGATCCCTTCGGGTGCGATCACCTCTTCCCGCGAGGCCTGCTCCGCGAGTCGGTCGCTGGCCTCCGGCGGGCGGATGCCGTGGTCCTGACGCGGGCCAGCAGCATCTCGGCTGACCGACGCCGCGACCTCCGGACGGCCGTGGAGCGGGCACGGGGCGGCCCTCTGCGGGCCTGGGTTGAGTGCGACCATCATCCCGTCGGGCTTCGAACGGCCAACGGTTGCAGCGAACCAATCGCGACGCTGGCAGGCCGCCGGATCGCCGCCTTCTGTGGGATTGGCAACCCGGCAGCCTTCCGGGCGACACTCATTGACGCGGGCTGCGACGTGGTCGGCTTCCGCGGCTTCGCCGATCACCACGCCTATAACGCTCACGATCTGGCCGACCTGGCAGCCTGGGCTCGGAACGCCGGCGCCGAACACGCCGTGACGACGCTCAAGGATCTCGTCAAGATCCGCAAGCCTGTCCTCGGCGACCTGCCGTTGGCGGCCGTTGAGATCGCCATCGAACCGCTGGGGGATGCCAGTTCGCTGCTGGGCTTGATCACCGGGCTGGTGGCACCAGGCGAGGTAGCCCCATGACGCTCGCCCGTGACGCCCGTGACATCGACACGTCGGTCTTGGTGACCACCTTCCGTCGACCCCGTCACCTGGCGCTCGTGCTCGAGTCGATCGCGCTTCAGCGGCACGGGCCGCCCCGCTTCGAAGTTGTCGTGGCCGATGACGGCTCGGACGACTCGACGGCCGAGGTCGTGGAGCAGTTTGCCGCGACGGTCGATTTTCCGGTTCGCTTCACCAGCCAGCGGCACGAGGGCTTTCGACTGGCACGGGTGCGAAATAACGCCGTCCGGCAGAGCCGCGGCTCCTATCTCCTGTTTCTCGACGGCGACTGCATCCTGCCCCGCGGCCATCTGGCGGCCCACCGGCAACGCCGCCGCCCCGGACAGGCCCTGCTGGGCCATTGCGCCAGGCTGCCCGAAGAGACCAGCGAGCTGCTGATGCCTGAGAATCTCGCCGTCACCAGCCTGCAGCGGCTCATTCCGGCACGCGAGGCCCGCAGCCTGGCCCGCCGTCACCGGCGGGCGTGGTGGCATAACCTGATCAGGCACCCGTCAAAACCGCGACTGACGGGAGGCGACTTCGGTGTCTGGCGGGCCGATTTTGAGCGGGTCAACGGCTTTGACGAGCGGTTCGTGGGCTGGGGCCAGGAAGACGATGACCTGGGCCTTCGGCTACGGGCCACAGGCGTCCGGCTCGAATCGATCCTGGACCAGACCTGCTCCCTGCATGTCTGGCACCCGACCGACCCGACTGCCACCACCCGCTGGCGGGACGGGGCAAACGTCGCCTATTTCGAGCGGCGTGGCCGGCTGACCGCCTGCCGCCAGGGGCTTACGACTCGCGACCACCACGACATTCTCTGGGGCCTGCCGGCCGATCTGCCGGGCACGCCGCTGGGCCGCCTGGTCAACGCCGCGCTTGCCGACGCCCCCCGGGCGGCGCGGGGCGAACCCTGTGAAGTCGACATCCTCGTCGCCCCATCGACGGTCGCGTTCTCCCGTCCTGCGGAATGCCGACTGATCCTGACGCCCGATGACCGCCGACTGCCGCGGACGCTCCAGCGGCAGGCCGACCGGATCATCACCATCGATCCGGCCGACAGGGACGGGCTGATCCCCTTGCTCACAGACGTCGGCTGAACGGACAGAGGCCGGCGAGCCGGACGGACCCGGCTGAGAAAATGGTGCCGCCGGCCGGGGGCGATACCCCGGAGCCTACTTCTTCTTTTCGACGTGGACCGTGTGCTTCCGGAGCCGGGGCGAGAACTTCTTCAGTTTGAGTTTCTCGCCGCCGGTCTTCCGTCTGAGGGTGTAGTTTTGGTCGCCCGTTTCCTGGCAGACCAGATGCACGACCTCGAGTTTCTTCTTGCCCTTGGCCATCGGTTACACGTTGCTATTTGCCGGGGGAGGAGGGGACGGCTGAGCGGACACCAGTGGCTCTCCGTCAAAACCCTCACACTACCTGCCCCGCCGCTGAAAGGCCAGCGGCACCCCGTATGGCCCCTGAGAAGGCGGCATTTGCCCGGCTTGGCCCCCGCCCGTTCGCTGCCGCCCCCTCCCGGCAGGGGTCGCCTGAGGAATAACCTCGGACCGCCGCTCCGAAACCACTCCAGGTGGTCTTGCGGAAGACGCTGCTGGGCTGGAACGCGGACGGTAGGCCGACGCCTCGCGCGAGCAGGCAGGCATAAAGGCTTCGGATCGCCCCAGCAGGGACGAGCCATTGGAACGAAAGGCCGTTTTGCGGTATTTTCAGGAGTGAGGATGCGTTGGTTGTCTGGTGGAGGGGTCGGTCGCCGAGGAGGCCGGTCGCAGCGGGACGTTCGTCGATCTCATGTCGTCGGGAGACGATTTGCCGCAACTGTCGCGCCTGAGTGGTTTTTGCCGCATTGAGGGAATGATTCATGGCAAGTCAGATCGATCCAGATCCAGTCGAGAAGACGCCGCCTCCTCCGCCTTCTGGTCAAGGCAAGGTCACGACCAGCCGTCCGCCCCAGGCCCCCCCGGGGTCGAAGGGCCGGATTCCCCTTCAGGCTCCGCCCAGGCCTCCCGAGGCCTCGTCGCCGAGCGACGACGGCGATGAGACCGACGATGAGGTCCGGGTAGCGGGCCGCGGCTTCCTCTCGGCGATGCCCGCCTGGGCGATCAGCATGCTCGTCCACATCGTGGCCCTGCTGACGATGGCCTTGATCGCCGGCAACAACGAACCGGTCGAGAAGCCGACCGTGATCACCTCGACCGCCGCGGAGAGCGAGGAGGAGTTCAGCGAGTTCGAGGAGCAAGACACGCCCGAAGAGACCCCGGAAGAGATGGTCGACCCGGTGGCCGACGTGATGGTGACCACCGAGGTGGCGGTGGAGCCGGTCGAAGTGGTGTCGCTCGCCGATGACCTCGATGCGGCCCCTCTCGCCGTTGAACTGACCGATTTCGGGAGCGAAACGGCGCCGGCCTCCGACATGATGGCCACGATCGGGGCGATCGGCGGCACCGGCGGCGGGCTGGGCGGCCGGGCCAACGCCAAGAAACTCGCCATGTCGGGGGGCGGCGGGGGCGACACGGAGGCCGCGGTCGATCGGGCACTCAAATGGATTGCCGTGCACCAGATGCCTGACGGCGGCTGGTCGTTCGATCTCAACGCCTGCCCGAGCTGTCAGGGCAAATGCTCTCACGGCGGAGGCTCTCGCAAGGAAGACCGAACCGGCGCCACGGCGATGGCCCTGCTCCCCTATCTCGGCCGCGGCTACACCCATCGCGAGGGCCCGTACAAGAAGCAGGTCGAGGGAGGCATCGCCTTCCTCGTGCAGCGGGCCATCCAGGGCAAAGGCAAGGCCTACGACGGCGCCGGCAACATGTATTCCCAGGGCCTGACCGGGATCGTGCTCTCCGAATGCTACGCGATGTCCCAGGACAACCGGCTGGCGGCCCCCACCCAGGCGGTCTTGAACTACATCATGCAGGCCCAGGATCCCCGCGGTGGAGGATGGCGGTACAACCCTCGTCAGGCCGGCGACACCTCGGCGGTCGGCTGGCAGATCATGGCGCTCAAGAGCGGCAACATGGCCTACCTGCAGATCAACCCGCTCTCGGTCAAGAAGGCGGTCGAGTTCCTCGACTTCGTCCAGGCCGACGAATACGGTGCCACCTACGGCTACCTCGACAAGTCGAGCCCCGGCATCGGTCGCTCTGCGGTCGGCCTCCTCTGCCGGATGTACCTGGGTTGGAAAAAGGACCACCCCGGGATTCAGGAGGGAGCCCGGATGATCGCCAAGGCGGGTCCCTCGAAGGATCTCTACTACGACTACTACGCCACCCAGATCATGCACCACATGGAAGGCGAGATGTGGATCGCGTGGAACAAAAAGATGAAGGAACTGCTCCTCAAGACCCAGTCCAACAAGGATCACGAGGCGGGCAGCTGGTATGAGAACGTTGATAGCGGCCATGGCGCCCACGCCGCCGGCCGGCTCTACTGCACGTCGCTGGCCACGATGATTCTCGAGGTCTATTACCGCCACCTGCCGATTTACAAGAACCAGAGCGTCAAGGACGAGTTCCGCGAGTAGGCAACGGCTGCGTCCCGGGCCGAATCGGCTCCAGTTTCCGCGTTCTTCGTGCCGACCTCCATTCGATGCGGGAGCGTGGTGGCCGGCCGCATCCCCGCAGGCTTTCCCCGACCGGCAGAGTCGGGACCTGGCGAGCCCCGGCGGGAGCGGCGGCAGAAGGGAAACGACGATGGAGCCCGACACCCGCCAGCGGCCCTGGATCGAGCGGATCGTGGCCAGCCGCCAGGTGCGGTCGGTCTACAGCAGCCTCGTCGCTCATGTCATCGTGCTCCTGCTGCTCGCGATGCTGGTTCGCCAGCAGCCGCCGGCCCCGCAGCCCCTCCGGCTCGAACTCTCCTTTGCCGTCGCCGACGTGCCGGCGGCCGACGGGCCGGTCACAATAGAGGCTGCGGCAGCTACCGCAGGCGGCGCTGATGAGGCTGGCGATCACGACGAGGCTGCCGAGGCCGCGCCGACTGCTGGGCCACCGCGGCAGCTGCCCTCCGAAACGCAACAGGCAGCGGAGTCCTCCACAGCGATACCGCCAGAGCGACTGGCAGTCGCCGAGCCCGCGACTGAGCCGGGCGACCCCGCGCAGCCTCGCCCAGCCAGAGCGGAGCCCCAGCCGGCAGCCGTCGCCGCAGCCGCACCGGCGACAGCGACGGTCGCCGATGACGCGGAGCACGCCGCAGCAGGATCCGGCTCTTCCGATCCTGCTGCTGTGTCGGCGACGCATCCCCCGGCCGGCAGCCTGAGCGGCCCGGCTGCCTTTGCTGGCCGGCGGGGCGAAGGGCGGCGGCGGGGGCTTGCAAAAAACGGCGGTTCGGCAGCAAGCGAGGCGGCCGTGGCCGGCGGACTGGCCTGGCTGGCCCGCCACCAGGCTCCCGACGGATCGTGGCGGTTTGACCTCTCCGGCTGCCGTTGCGACGGGGCCTGCCGGCACCCCGGCACGGTGACCAGCACAACGGCCGCGACCGGGATCGCCCTGCTCCCGTTTCTCGGTGCCGGCCACACCCACGAAGAGGGAACCCACCGGGAGACCGTCACCCGCGGCATCTATTACCTGATGAGCCGGCTCCAGGCCACGCCCCGCGGCGGTGATCTCTCGGAGGGCACGATGTACGGCCATGGGGTGGCCACGCTCGCCTTGGCCGAAGCCTTGGGCATGACCGGCGACCGGATGCTCGTGCCGTATGTCCGGGACGCGGTCCGGTTCATCGAGACCTCGCAGGATCTCCACGGCGGAGGATGGCGGTATCTCCCCGGTCAGGCCGGCGACACGACCGTCACCGCCTGGCAGTTGGCGGCTCTCAAGAGCGCTGCCTTCGCCGGGGTCGCCGTTCCCTCCCCCACCGTCGATGGTGTCTGCCGATTTCTCGACCGTGTGCAGGTCCGCGATGGTGAGGGCTACGGCTATCTCTCGCCCCAGGACCGCCCGTGCACGTCGGCGATCGGCTTGCTCTGCCGGATCTACACGACCTGGCCGGACAAGGCGGCTCTCGACCGTGGCCTCGCAAGGCTCGCCAAACGGGGCCCCGACCGAGAGGCGGTCTACCAAAACTTCTACCTCTCCCAAGCCCTCCTCCTCCACCAGCACGTCCTCTGGGAGCGCTGGAACAAGCAGCATCGCGACCAGCTCGTCGCCCGGCAGGATCGGATCGGTCACGAAGCCGGCAGCTGGTCCTTCGCCGACGCAGACACCGCTCCCGGGGGCCGCCTGGGGCACACCGCTCTGGCCATCCTGACCCTCGAGGTCTACTACCGTCTGCTGCCGATCTACACGACCGACGCCGCCGAGATGCGATGGTGAGCCGGCAGGCCCCTGCCGGCGGGCCGCCTATACTGTGGTCTGGAGTTCTCCATGCGCCGTTCCACCTACGCCTGGCTCGCAATCGCCCTGGCGGTCGCCTGCGGGGCGATCAACTGGCTCGGGATCGCCGGCTGGCTCGCGGTGGTCGTTCTGGCGGCAAGCGTCGCGATGCACGTGGCCGGCAACGCCATTGGCACGAAGTTGCGGGATTCCGCCGACAGTCGCCTGGAGCGGGTGCCTCGCCCTCCCCCCCAGATTCCTGCCAACCGGCCCAGCCATCTCGAGCAGCGGACGCCGCTGAGCAGGCTCGTTCCGTTGGCGACCGGCGTCGGCGCGGCAGTCGGGGGGATCGCGGGCGGCCTGACCCTGATCCGGCTGGCGGCCGCCTCTCCGGCCGGGGCCGTGCTCGGCGGGGCTTCTTCGGCCGTGCTCGGCGGTCTGCTCGGATTTCTCACGGCGAGCCTGTTTGAGATTATCCGCACCAGCGTGCGGGAGGCCGTGGCGGCCGAGCACCGCGGCTGAGCGATCGGCCGGCCATGGCGAGGCGACCAGCAGCGTGGTACAAATATGGGTTCAGGCATCTGCCTGCCCTTTTTTGGAGACCGTCATGGCCAAGCCCCACCGCACCCTCAAGAAAGCCAACCACGGAGCCAGGCCGGCCAACAGCAAGGCCCGCAAGATGAAGCGGAAGCATATCCGCACCTGATTGGCCCTCCGTCACCCGCGAGAACCGTCGCCGTGGCCCCCCGCGATTACATCATCAGTCCCAGCGAGTACGATCTCGACCGGGTCATCGCCGACATTCACGAGATCCGCCGCTGGAACAGGCAGCGGTTCGAAATGGAGCAGTTGACGGCGATCGTCCATGAAGATGAAGCCCGGGCCCGCTGCGTCGGCTACAAGGACGTGACACACGACGAGTTCTGGGTCCGCGGGCACTTTCCCAAGGTGCCACTGATGCCGGGCGTCATGATGTGCGAGGCGGCAGCGCAACTCTCCAGTTACTTCAGCCAGAAATACAATCTTCTCGATGCCGAAGTGGTCGGCTTTGGCGGGCTCGAGGAGGTTCGCTTCCGAGAGCCCGTGGTGCCCGGCGATCGGCTGGTGATTGCGGTCGAACGGATCCGCGTCAGGCGGCGGGCGATGATCGTCTGCCGCTTCCAGGGGCTTGTCAACGACAACATCGTTGTCGATGGCCTCATTAAGGGCGTGCCGTTGCCCGCCGACCTCCTGGCGCCCGCTGCCGATCCGGCAAGCGACGGCGTGACGACGTGAGCGGCCGATGCCTCGCCGCCCTCCCCGCCGGCCTGATCCCGGACTTGATCTCTCCTTTCACCTTCTTGCTCAAGAGGATCTGACCGATCCCTTCGACCCACGGAAGGCCTTTCCGGAGCCGGGGCCGGTCGAACTCGAGGTCGGCAGCGGGAAGGGGCTCTTTCTGACGTCGGCTGCCGCTGCGTCGTCCGATCGCAACTTCCTCGGTATCGAGATTGCCCACGGCTACGCCCGGCTCACCGCCGGCAAACTGGCGGCCGCGGCGGCACGCAACGCCCGCATCATCCGCGGTGATGCCGGCTTCATCGTCGGCTCACTGCTGCCCGACGCCTGCCTGGCCGGCATGCATGTCTACTTTCCCGACCCCTGGTGGAAGGCCCGGCACCGGAAGCGGCGGGTGCTCTCGGAAGGCTTCCTCGCCCAAGCGGGACGCGTCCTGACCACCGGCAGCCTGCTCCACGTCTGGACCGACGTGGAGGAGTATTTCGATGAGGCCCTCGCGGCAGCTGAGCAGACGGGCCTCTTTGCCGCTCCGAGCGAGGAAGCCGCGTCCGAGCCGAGCCACGACCTCGACTACCGCACCCACTTCGAACGTCGCACGAGACTGGCCGGCCTGCCGGTCTGGCGGGCCGCCCTCGAGCGGCTGGCGACCGCCGCGCCACCCCGCCGCGTCACGGCGTCGCCGGCTCGTACGTCCGCGCGGGCCGCTGGCCCGACTCCGACTGCGCCAGGGCGATCTGATAGAGCCGTTCCCCCGCCGGCGTCGGGTAGCGGCCCGTGAGACAGGCTTGGCAGAGCTCGTCGGCCGCGAAGCCGATCGAGCGGGCCACCGACTCGACCGGCAGATACCGGAGGGAGTCGGCTCCGAGCCGGGCAGCCATTCGCGCCTGGGCCTCCTCGGTGAGCGGGCCGCCAGCGAGGAACTCGGGGGCGAAGAGTTCGTCGATCGTTGACATGTCGATCCCGTAAAAACATGGAGCCACGATCGGCGGGCAGGCCACGCGAACGTGGATTTCACGGGCCCGGCCCAGCGACCGCATCCGGCCCAACAGCACTCGCATGGTGGTGCTGCGGACGATCGAATCCTCGACCAGGAAGACCCGCTTGCCCTCCAGCACCTCGCGGAGGGGCGTGTACTTGGTCTCCGCCTTCTGCCGCCGGCCAGCCGCGCCGTCGATGAAGGTCCGGCCGGTGTAGCGATTGCGAATCAGGCCCTCCACCGAGGGAATCGCCAGGCGGTAGGCCATGGCGTCGGCGGCGGCCTTGCTGGTGTCGGGAACGGGCACCACGACCGTATCTCGGTCGACCGGCACCGTTTCCAGTTCGGCCAGTTCCTCGCCGAGCCGCTTGCGGGAGAGATAGACGCTCCGCTCGTCCATCGTGCTGGCCACGTTGGCAAAATAGACCCATTCGAAGAAGCAGCGGGCCCGCGTCGGGGCCTCGGCAAACCGCTCGATCCGCAGCTGGTCGCCTTCGACAACCAGGGCCGTCCCAGGTTCGAGCGACCGGATTGACTCGGCCGGAAAGCCGAGGTTGAGCAGGGCTACGCTCTCGCTGCAGGCGGCTACCAGCGGCCCCAGCCGGGCGTACTCCAGCGGCCGGATGCCAAGCGGATCGCGAGCCACGATCAGCCGGCCGCAGGCATCGAGAATCGCCAGATTCCAGGCCCCGTCGAAGCGGTGGGCGATGGCTGCCAACAGGTCTGCCGGGCTCGGATCGGCCGTTCCCGAGAGTTCCCGGCCGATGGCGTGGAGGATGACCTCGGTGTCGTTGTCGCGGGCGAGATGGGCGTCGTCGGTGGCGAGAATCTCGGCCCGCAGCTCGGGGTAGTTCGCCAGCTGACCGTTGAAGCCGAAGGCGAACCACTTTCGCTTTTGGATGTGGGGCCGCTCGAGAGGCTGGGCGTAGCCCCGGTCCTCGGCACCGCAGGTGGCATACCGGACATGCCCGATGGCGGCCCGTCCGGCATGCTGCTCCATCAGGCTCTCGTACTTGCCACGGTGGCTCATGCGAAACACCTCGCTGACGCTGCCCACATCCTTGTAGGTGGCCAGCAACTGGCTGCGGTGGGGATGCCAGGCCGTCATCCCCGCGGAAAGCTGGCCCCGATTCTGGATGTCGAGGAGCATCCTCGGCATCAGGCGGGAAGCCTGCTCTTGATCCTGCCCGGGGCAGAGGGGGCTCGTGTCGGCGGCGGGCAGGTGGTAGATGGCCGCCAGACCGCACTCGTGTCGCAGGTCGCTCATTGCTCTCTTTTCCGCAGTGGCCCGGGGCCCGAACGGCGGCGGAAACGGCGGCCGTCGCGCCTGCCGACGCTCAGTGTATCGCTCGCGTCGGGGCCTGGATACCATACGGATCGTGTCCTGCCCCGCCCCGGAGGCCTCTGCCTCGGCCAATGACTGAGCCCCCCCGTCACTCCATCGTGGCTTCCGCCCGCCTGCTCGTCGTCAAGGTCGGCTCCCGCGTCCTCACCGGTGAGGACGGTCTCCTTGACCCTGGCCGCCTCGAGGTGCTTGGCGAGCAGATCGATTCGATCTGCCGCGAGGGTCGGCAGGTCGTGCTCGTCAGTTCGGGTGCCGTCGCGGCCGGAATGGGAAGAATCGGGCTGGGCCAGCGGCCTGCCGAATTGGCCCATCTTCAGGCGGTGGCGGCCCTGGGCCAGAGCTGCCTGACCGAGGCCTGGGAACGGGCGCTGAGGCGGCATGGCCGGCATGTGGCGCAGGTGCTCCTGGTGGCCGACGATCTCCAGCATCGGGCCCGCTATCTCAACATTCGCAATACCCTCCGGGCCCTCCTCGACTATGGCTCGATTCCGGTGATCAACGAAAACGACACCGTCAGCGTCGAAGAACTGCGGACGAGCTTCGGTGACAACGATCGGCTGGCGGCCCTGGTGGCGACGCTCCTGGGGGCCCCGCTGCTGGTGCTGCTCTCCGACGTGGCCGGGCTCCATGACCGCCACCCGACCGAGGCCGGCGCCACCTTGCTGACGGAAGTTCCCCGAATCGACGCGGCGATTGAATCACTCGCTCGGGATTGTCCGGCTGGGCTCTCCAAGGGAGGTATGGCCAGCAAACTGGCTGCCGCCCGCATCATCACCGAGGCCGGGAGCCACTGCATCATCGCCGGCGGTCGCTCGCCCGGCGTGCTCGCTGCGATTTGCCGCGGCGACCCGGTGGGCACGCTCTTTCCCGGCCGGGACGTGGCCATGCCGGCCTGGAAGCGGTGGCTTGGCTGGTCGGCCGACGCCCGGGGCACATTGCGGATCGACCCCGGTGCCCGGGACGCGATCCTGACGGGTGGCCGGAGCCTGCTGGCCGCCGGCATCGCCGGCCTGGAGGGCAGCTTTGCAGCCGGGGATGTCGTCTCGCTGACCTGCGGCGGCAGACCGGCCTTTGCCCGCGGACTTGTCAACTACCCTGCCACCGAGCTCAGCAGGATCACCGGACTGCGGACCGAACGCATCGCGGACGTGCTCGGCTACTGTCCCTATGACGAGGTGATTCACCGCGACAACCTGGCCGTCATCAGCCGGGACTAACCCCGTCGCCGCCAAACATCATGCCGTTTGAACTCGTCATCGTGATCGCCCTCGTTCTGGCCAACGGCCTTTTTTCCGGGGCCGAACTGGCCATCGTCGCCAGCCGCCGCGGTCGGCTCCGCAGTCTCGCCGATGACGGCGACGACGCCGCCCGGGCCGCCCTCCAGCTGGCGGCCAACCCCGACCGCTTCCTGCCGACGGTGCAGATCGGCGTCACGCTCGTGGGCACCCTGGCCGCCGCCTACGGCGGCGAGCGTCTGGTGGGCAAAATGCAGGCGTCGCTGGCCGCCGCCTTCCCCGATCTCGCTGCCGCAGCGGAGCCGATCGCCCTGACGGCGTTCGTGTTGGGACTGTCGTTTTTCATGCTGCTGGTGGGCGAACTGGTGCCCAAGCGGCTGGCCCTTCGCCACCCTGAAACCTTCGCCCGGCTGGCCGCGATGCCGATCGCCTGGCTGAGCTGGGTCGCAGCGCCGCTCGTCTGGGGCCTCAATACGGCCACGGCGGCGACCCTCTGGCTCCTCGGCCAGCGGACCCGGGAGGAGCCGACCGTTTCAGTCGACGACATCGAGCAGCTCCTCGAGACCGGCCGAGCCGAAGGGGTGCTCGAGGCGGTGGAGCAGGCCGTCGCGGCCGAAGCTCTCCGGCTCGGCGAGCGGACCGTCCGCGACATCATGCGGCCCCGCATCGAGATCGATGCCCTCGACATCGACACGCCGGCCAGCGAGATCCTCGGAGCGATCGCCATGGCGGGCTATTCGCGGCTGCCGGTCTACCAGGGATCACTTGATCGGATCATCGGCTACATCTCCACCAAAGACATCCTGCGGACCTCCTGGATGGGCTGGCCGATCGAACTGGGGAAGCTGATGCGGCGGCCCGTCTTCGTGCCGGAGACGATGCCGCTCGACCGGCTGCTCGGCCTATTCCAGAAGGAGCGAACCCAGTTCGCGGTCGTGCTCGACGAATACGGCGGCACCGACGGCCTGGTCACGCTCGACGACGTCCTCTCGGAACTGGTCGGGGAGATTCACGACGAGCATCAGGGGCGGGCGGCGGAGGATTTTGTCGAGCGGGAGGACGGCTCATGGCTGGTCGAAGGGTCGGCCGAGATCGAAGACCTCACCGAGCGATTTGGCCTCCGGCTCGAGGAGGGCCCCCGCGATTACGCGACCGTCTCGGGGCTCGTGCTGCACGAACTCGAACGAATGCCGGCTGCCGGGGACACGATCACCTGGAAGGGCCTGGTCATCGAGGTGGTCGACATGGACGGCCGCCGCATCGACAAGCTCCTGATCCGACGAGACTGAAACACACTCTCCCACGACGAACGTCCGACGCGTTTCCCTACGCGGGCTCGGGGTGGGCCCGCGCCATCTCGCCTGACGCTTGCTGCGGGCATCCTGCCCTCCGCTCGCTCGTGGGAAACCGAGCTTCGCCATCCTGGCTACGCTTCGGTTTCCCAACGCCGGCT
>JAQCJP010000324.1 GCA_027592945.1 Planctomycetota bacterium | reverse complement strand
CGGGCGGCCGCCAGGATGTCGGCCGTCGAGGGCCGCTTGCCGGCGGCCGGCTTGGCTGCCTTGCCGGCCTTGCCCGCCGGGGCGGCGGCCTTGGGAGCTGGTTTGGCCTTCGGTTCGGGCTTGGGAAGCGGCTCGGGGATGATCTTCAGGCAGGCCGGGTCGATGTCGTACCAGCCGATATTGCTGTACTGGTCGAACTCGACCAGGCAGCGGCCGTTCATGTTGACCGTCCTGACGGTGCCGGTCACGCCGGCAAAGCGGGCCAGATCAGCCGCGGGCGAATCGATGACGACATACTTGTCGGTCCACTCGGCCTTGAGCCGCTCGATGGCTTCAAACATGGCTAACTATCGGCGAGGAAATGAGGCGGAAACTCCCGTGAATGTGATCGATTCGTCAGGCCGCCGCAAGCGATGCTCATCCCGAGGCGGTGGCAGCCATCCCGGCGACCACCTCGATGCCCCGAGGGCCGATCTGGTAGGCCCAGCAGGCTGTGGCCGGCGGATCCGGCACCCTGGCAGCCAGCCGAACGATGCCCCCATCCGCACCGCGGTAGGTGGAGCCGAGCCAGATCGGCAGGTCCTGGATGCGGCAGGCCGCCTCGAAGAGAAGGGTGTCGGGCCGGTGCGGCGGGCGGCTGACCGCGAGGGAGAAATGGGAACGCCCGGCCAAGCCGACACCCAGAACGGCTCCGCCAGCGGCCGAGTCCACCAGCGAGACCTCGGTGAACACCGGCGAGCGGGGCCAGTTCGGATCGTCCCCCGGCTGCTCGCATTCTTCCAGCGATTCCCATTGTCCCGCCGGCGTAATCACCGCATGCCGCCAGCGGTCGCCCGCCCACCAGAAGCGCAGGCGGGAGCGTCCGCTGGCAAACTCGACGGCTGTTGGAGGCATGGAGGGCTGCTGGCCGGGGCGGAGGCGGCGGGACCGGAGCGGATCCGCCTCGGAGTAGCATAGGGCGTCGTTCACCATTCGTCCCCGGAGCCGGCCATGGAACCGCGTCGCTCACTCGGCTGGCCGATCCTGCTCGGCGTCGTGCTGATCGGCTCGCTGGTCGCGCTCCTGGTGGGCTGGGTCTTGGTCAGCATCGCCGCGGCCCTCGGCTCCGGCAATGCCGCCTTCTATTGGGCGGTGCTGGGCGTGGGCGTGGCGCTACTCGTCGTGGTGCTGGTGGGGGTGATCCTCTACCTCGCCCTGGCGATCAAGGCGATCCGCCTCTCGCAGCGGCAGAGCAACTTCATCGACAGCGTGACGCACGAGCTCAAGAGTCCGCTGGCCTCGCTCAAGCTCTACCTCCAGACCCTGACCCGCCGAACGGTGCCGGCCGAGCAGCAGGCCGACTTTCACCGGCACATGCTCCAGGATGTCGAGCGGCTCGACGGCCTGATCGACCACCTTCTCGACGCGGCCCGCGCATTCCACCGCCGTGAGGCCGGCTCCGACGACGTGACCGAGATCGCGCCGCTCCTCGAGCGGGTGCGGGCCGGCGTCCTGCAGCGGCACCGGGTGCCGGAGGACTGCGTGCGGCTTGCCTGCAACCCCGCACTGCGTGTCAGGGGCCGCGCGGCCGATGTCGAAATCATCGTCCGCAACCTGATCGACAACGCGGTGAAATACTCACTCCCGGAGCCGGAGGTCGAGGTCACCGGGAGCGAGAATCAGGGCCGTGTCACGATCCGGGTGACCGACAACGGCCCGGGCATTCCCCTCGCCCAGCGGCATGCCGTGTTCCGCAGGTTCGTGCGGCTGGGCAGCGAACTTGAGCGGAGCACACCGGGAACCGGCCTGGGGCTCTCGGTGGTGCGGGCGTTGGTCAGGCAGATGCGGGGCAAGGTCACGGCCAAGGGGCGGCTCACGCAGCGGGGCAGCATCTTCGAGGTCGAGTTGCCGGCGGCCCCGCCGTCGGCATAATCGCCCCCATGCAATCAGACGCCCCTCCGCCTGCACCACCCCCCGACCTCCTCCCGATCCGCCGGGTCCTGGTCAGCGTGTTCGACAAGACCGGCCTCCATCGGCTCGCGGCCGCCCTCGCGGCCGCCGGCGTGGAGGTGGTCAGTACCGGCGGCACCGCCCGGGCCCTGGCCAGCCACGGCTTGGAGGTCGTTGATATCTCGGCCGTGACAGGCTTCCCCGAGGTACTCGACGGCCGGGTCAAGACGCTCCACCCGAACGTCTTCGCCGGCATTCTGGCCCGGGCCGACCGGCCCGACGATATGGCGGTGCTGGCCGAGCACGGCATCGGCCGATTTGATGCGGTGGTGGTCAATCTCTACGCCTTCGAGGAGGCGGTGGCCCGGCCCGGCTGCCTGCCGCACGAGGCGATCGAGTTGATCGACATCGGCGGGCCGAGCCTGGTGCGGGCGGCCGCCAAAAACCACGCCTACACGGCGATCGTGACCGGGCCGGAGCAATACGATGACCTGATCGCCGCGGTCGGCAACGGCGGGATGACGCTGTCGCAGCGGAAGCTCCTGGCCGCCCGGGCCTTCGAGCGGACGGCCGCCTACGACGCGGTGATCGCCCGCTGGATGGCTCGGCATGCCGGGCTCGTGGCGGGGCCCGAAGGGGCGGCAGGCCCCATCGCCGCTGCCGATCCAG
>JAQCJP010000066.1 GCA_027592945.1 Planctomycetota bacterium | reverse complement strand
AAAAGCCCCCCGGCGCGAGCCGGGGGGGCGTTGCTTGACCCGGCCCATGCCCGAAAAAATACTACGGGTCTCAAAGCCTCCTGAGTGCGTGAACCTCCCGGGGCTGCACTCGGCCCTCCCTCCGGATGTTTCCTGCCGCATGAATCGAGATCCGCTTACTCGCGGGCTCGCCTGGGGACTGACGGCGACGCTGCTGATCCCCGTCGTCCTGGCCGTGACGCTGGGCACCGCTGCGTTGCTGGCGGCTGTCGGAGACACCGCTGCGGCCGCGGTCTGCCGGTGGGTCGCCGTGCCAGTCGGTGGAGCCTGGGTTGTCGCCGTCGTCGCGACCACCGTCCTCTCGGCGGCATCGCAACTCGCCGCCCAGGCCGAGCCGCGAACGGGAGCCGGGTCGCCAGCCTCAACCCTGCGGGGCCCGGAGACCGATGAGACTGGTCGCGGCTCCGACCCGGCGTGACGCAGGCTGCCGCCGATGCCTATCCTGGAGCGTGGCGACTGCCGCGGCGCCGATTGTTGGGCGACGCGGTGAGGCTTGCCAGCGGCCGGCACGCTTCCTGCGGGCCTGGCTGCGAGCAGCGGTGAGAACGACCCCCGACCATCAACCAACTGCCGAGGAACGAGGCCATGTCACGCTGTTTGCGGCTTGCCCTTACGGGGCTGTTGCTGGTCATCACTGCCGGCTCGGTGATCGCCGCCGACGTCTCACCGCGGGACATCCGCACGCAGATCGATGCCGTCGACAAGCTGCTGGCCACCGACCAGCCCGCCGAGGCTTCGGCAGCACTGGCTGACGCGATTACCGGGCTCGAAGCGATGGCCGCCCTGCCCCGCCCGCATGTGGCCTTCCGATTTCTCGTCGATCGTGCCGAGCGGGCTCGGCGAAAGCTCGAGCGGGCCGGCGTCGACGTGGCCCGCCTTGTGATTCCCAGTAGCCAGCCGCCGGCCGCGGCTGCTCAGCCGCAAAACCTGGCCCAACCCGCTGCCGGAGGCGAGGCCGGGCCGGCCGTCTCGTTCTCGCGGGATGTCGCCCCCTTCCTGGTCTCCTCCTGCGGCCGCTGCCATGTCGCGGGCCGCAAGGGTGGGTTTCAGATGGCCTCTCACCAGCAGTTGATGCAGTCGCTGAAGGTGTCGCCGGGCATGGGCCAGCAGAGCGAACTGGTGGAGGTGATCCTGTCGGGTGACATGCCGCCGGGCGGCAGCGTGAGTCCGCAGCAGGTGAAAATGCTGGTCACCTGGATCGATTCCGGGGCCGCCTGCGACGCTGATCCCACTGCCGACCTGATGACAGTTGCCCGGGCTGCCACGGCCGAGCCGCCGCCTGTGGTGGCCCTACCGAAGCCCCTTCCGCTCAAGCCGGGAGACGTCTCCTTCGCCTCGGACGTGGTGCCGATCCTGCTGGCCCAGTGCGTGAACTGCCACGGCCAGGAGGATCCCGAGGCCAACTATCGGATGACCAGCCTCGAATCGCTGATCCGGGGGGGACGCACCGGGCCGGCGGTCGTGGTGGGAAAGTCGGCCGAAAGCCTGCTGGTCAAGAAGCTGCGGGGCGAGGGCATCGAAGGGCAGCGGATGCCGCTGGGGAAAGACCCCCTGCCCGCCGATCAGATCGCCTTGATCGCCAGGTGGATCGACCAGGGTGCCCGCATCGATCTCCGCACGCCGACGACAGGCCTCGAGGAGGTGGCGGCCGCCGGCCGCTCCCAACGCCTCTCCGACGACGAACTGGTCAGAATTCGATTTGCCGCCGGGGAGAAACTCTGGGGGCGGATCATTCCCGATGAGCCGCCGGTGGTCGAAAAACGGAGCGATCTCTGCCTGATCAGCAATCTGCCACCCGACCGCGCCGAGGCCGTGGCAGACACAGCGGCCAGCGTGGCAGACGGGCTGCGGGATGACCTCGGCCTCGAGGATGAACCGCTCGTCAAAGGGGGTATCGTGATCTACGGGTTCCGAAAGACCTACGACTATGCCGAGATCTGGCAGGTCGTCAGCGGGACCGATCGACCGCGAGGGCTGATGGGCCATTCCGGCGTTACCGGCGACGTCGCCTACGCGGCCTTCGTGGTGCCGACAGGCGATGACTCCGAAGAAGTGACGCGGCTGCTGCTTGCCGAACAGATCACGGCCGCGGCGTTGGCCAGCCGTGGGCTCCCGGAATGGTTCTGTCGGTCGGTCGGGCGGGCGATGGCGATGCGGGAGGCCCCGAGGTCCCAGCTCGTTCAGGAGTGGAAGCGGCAGGCTTCGACTGCGATTGGCCAACTCGGCTCAGCCCAGGACTTTTTCGCCGGCCACGCCGACCCCGCTGCATCGGCCCTTGCCGGAGGTGGCTTCATGGCCACGATCCTAGGAAACGCCAAGTTGGCCCAGTTCCTGACGGCGTTCGACCAGGGCGTGCCCTTCGAAGAGGCGTTCACCCAGGCATTCCGCGGTTCGCCGGCGGCCGCCTTCAGGGTCTGGGCCGTGCGGAACGCGGGGCGGTAGGCTTTCCACCACAATGCCGTGGCGTCACGAGATGCGGAGAGCTCGCCTGTGAAAAGACGGGGGTGCCTTGGATTCCGGGGCATGTGATCCGCGGCCCTGGCGACCTGGGTCGCCCGAGGCGGCTATACACGCGACCAGAACATTCTTCCGGCCCCCAACGAGCCTCGTTAAGAGCTCACCGGCATGGGTGGACGGCAGCACGAGCATGGCAGAAAACCTATCGCCCCGCATCCCGCGCGGGGTTCCGGTTCAGTATACACGGCTCCCGCCGGGAGGCCTCGCGAAGCTCTGAACTAATACTCGCCCGAGTCGCGGCCGTAGGGCTCCATCGACTTGGTGTTCCGCTCGACCGCCATGACCACCGTCTGGCGGGCCGAGCCGTCGCCCGAACTGGCGACGATCGGCAGCACCTGTCGTTTGTTTGGCATCTCCACTCGGACTCGGAAGGTGCCGTCGGGCTGCAACTTCACTGGTTCGCCCTGGAGCGTCACGTAGGAATCGGGCTTCGTAGCACCGTAGACGATCATTTCGGCATCGACCTCAAGCTGGAAGTCGACCGACTGATCTTCCTCCGCAGGGCTCTCGGGCGAACCGCTGCGGGCCGGTGGAGGCCCCATCGGCCGCTGGAGCCGCTCCTCGAAGAGTTCCTGCAACTCCGTGCTGTTGTTTTCAGGCGAAAAACCGCCGCTCATCGCGTAGATCCGTTCGCAATCATCGATGATCTCGCCCCAGTGGGCGTCGAGGGCATCGCCCTGGGAGGCAGCTGGGGTCGAGACGGCGTTGCTGCGGCCGAGGGCGTGGAACCGGCCCGAGGGCGTCAGGTAGCCGATCTCGACACGGCAGCGAAGGGGCTCACGGACGTCGATGAACCAATTTTTCACGCCCCCGTGCACCTCGATCTCCCGAACGATCCGCTCCGAGGGCGAGCCCTGCATGCCCGACTCGATTTTCAACAGTCGCAGGTACGGCCGAGCCGCGTGCCATTCCTGCCCCAGCGCGGCCTGGGCCCGCTTGATGCTGCGGGGCGTGATTTCCCAGAACGCGTGAATCCAATGGGGGCCACGGACCATCAGGACCATCCGGTCGCGGGCGGCCGGCCGGTTGGTGCGGGTGCCCTCAGCACGCGATGAGAGATCCTTGGCGCGGGCCAGTCGTTCCCGGGCTTCGGTGATCCGCCTGGCCACCTCGGGATCCCGCTGGCCGCCTGTGGCAGCTGGCCTGGCGGCTTCCGTGCGGCTCCGGCCTGCGGTCGAGCCCTCGGGAAGCCGTGACTTGGCTTTGCGAACCAGAGCCTTGATGAGCTGGTCTTTCCGCATCGAGTGCCAGCCGCGGACTCCGTGCTGCTTCGCCATCCGGGCGAGGTCGCGAACGGGCTTTTGCTTCAGGCTGGCAGTCGTCATGCGGGGGCCTCCAGGAAACGCCAGAGGGCATCCCCCACCACGGTGGGAAGGGAGCGATGCCTTCGAAGACTGTTGAGGCTACCCGGAAACGCTCCCGAGGGCAAGGAACGGCCGCCACCTGTTTTATCCTAAGTCTTTTTGAGACATCAGTTTAGGATAAAAAAGGAAAAGGCCTTTATTCCTCTCTTGAGGGGATGGCTGGGAATCAGTCGCCCCGCAACTTGATGCCCCGCTCCGCGAGTTTCTCCCGCACCTCGTTGAGGCTGGTGACCCCGAAGTTCTTGCACTCCAAGAGGTCTTCGGCCGTTCGCCGGATCAGTTCTCCGATCGTGTTGATCCCCAGCTTTGTGGTGCACTTGCGGGCCCGAACTGAAAGATTGAGTTCCGTGATCGGGAGCCCGTGAATCTCCTGCTCGTCAGCTGCCGGCTCCAGCGGCGCGGCCACCATTTCAACCTCGGCGACCGGCTCGGCGATCTGGCCGAGAGACAGCCCCTTGGAGGCCAGCATCTCCTTGATTTCGACCAAGCTGGTCTCGCCGAAGTTCTTACTCGCGAGGATCTCCTCCTCGGTTGTGCGGGCCAGGTCACCGAGCGTGTGGATGCCCATCTTTTGCAGGCAGTTGCGACTGCGAACCGACAACTCGAAGTCCGTGACTGGCAACGCGAAGATTTGCTCGAGCCGGTCGCGGTTGCGGAGATCCTGCTCGTCCTGCTTCAGGTCGCTCGAGGCCGACGAATCCCGGAGGAACAGGCGAGCCCGCGGGTGGTCTGGGAACACGTCGAGAATCCGCTTGTAGCAGTGCTGCGCCTTGGTGAAGTCTTCCCGGTCCTCATAGAGCAGCCCCAGGTTGATCAGGCTGCCGACATGGGCTGGGAAACGCTTGACAGACCGCTCGTAGCAGTCGATCGCTTCGTCGTCGTTCCCGTGGCGGTCATTGAGAAGTCCGAGATGAAAGAGGGCCGCAGGCTGGGCCGGATCGAGGGCCAGCGATCGCTCGAGGGCGGCGATGACGTCCTCGTCAGCCGCTCCCTCATCGGCCAAATGGGCGGCCTTTTCAGCCCAGTAGGATGCAGACTGCTCGGCTTCGGCCTCGGGGAGCGACGAGAGCTGTTGGCGGGCTTCGTCTCCCTTGCCGGCCTTGCGCAGGGCTTCCGCTGCCAGCGAGACGCAGGTGGCCGCCTCGTAGCCGGCCTTGCGGGCTGAGTCGAGGATGGCAGCCGCCTCGTCGTGCAGCCCCTGCGACGCCAGGGCCAGCCCGTGGTGGAAGAGCGCCAGGGCGCCGCCATCAGCCTGGCGAAGCGTTTCGACGGCCTGCTTCGCTCGGCCAAGAAGTTGCTGGCAGACACCCAGTCGCACCGACGCAGCCGGGCTCCGTTCGGGCTGTGACTCAAGGTCGCGAACAGCGTCTTTCAGTTCGCGGATGACGGCGCGATCGGAGCCGAGGGCATCCATGATCGCTCGGACTTCCGCCGGACCGAAAGGGCCGGTGCCGAGGATGAGTTCACGGATGTCGAGACTGGTGGTGGCGACCATGAGGCGGGAATCTCCGGGGATGATGAATCGAGAGCCAGCGGTGGGAATCGAACCCACAACCCCCGCATTACGAATGCGGTGCTCTGCCAATTGAAGCTACGCTGGCGATGCTGGTCCGGCCGGGGGTCTCCCGGCTGCCGACGCGTGCCGAGAGCCGCCGAGTCGCCCAAGCGAACCAGTTTCGACTGATTCGATCCTTGGAGAAACCGCCGACCAACCCGCAAAAGTAGCGCAGAAAAAGGCTCACCGTCAAGTCAGGGCAGCGGAAAGCGGGTTTCCCGCCAAGGCCGCCAATCCCGCCGGATGAGGCCGGAATTGACGAAGGCGGGGTCGCCGACTCGGCAGGAGCGTCCTGCCATGGGAGTGCGGGTCAGGGGCAAGGCGACCGCACGCCCGAAAAAAGTCGAAGACCCCGCCTTCAACGAAGAACGTGGTGTGTTTTGCCTCGGGCCGGAATCCCTCGGCGTCAGAAAGTAAATGCAGATGGCGTGCCAAACAGCGCTGAGGTTTCAAAAAACCTCCTGGACAGTCTTCGTGGAGCACGGGGCATTCCGAGAAAAATCGTAAAATCACGAAGAAAACAGCCTTTTTTTAGATGGCGGCGAAGTTGAGATATTTCAATCCGTGAAGCGTCTCATAATGAGAGAGCCCTGGTCGGCTGCCCGGGGCGCCGCCGCATTTTGCAACGCGCGCCGCAAAATGCTGCGCGAGTTGCATTTTGAGGCGCCCAGTTCGCCGTCGGTTGGAGGGCGGATTCGGCACCGGCCGGTGTCGCTTCGGCCTGTATGATCCCTGGCCCCCGCTGGCTGCTCCTCCAGTCAGCCCCCGTCTTGGTGTGGCATGATGCGGGGGGTGTCGCACCCTCGTGAAAGGCCGTCTCCGGTGAACCCCAATCTTCCTGCTCTGGTGGGCCCGTACCGCTGCGGTCGGGGAGAGCCGCTTCTGGTGATCGCCGGGCCCTGCGTGCTCGAGCACGACGAACTGACGCGGCGGATTGCTGACCGGCTGGCCGATCTCGCCAGCCGGCTCCCCGTTCAAGTCGTGTTCAAGGCTTCGTACGACAAGGCGAACCGAACCAGCGCGGCCGGATTCCGCGGCCCTGGCATTGAGGAAGGCCTGGCCATGCTCGACCGTGTCAGGCAGGCGACCGGCCTGCCGGTCACCACCGACATCCACCTCCCGGCCGAAGCGGCTGCGGCAGGCCAGGTCTGCGACGTGCTGCAGGTGCCGGCGTTTCTCTGCCGGCAGACCGACCTGCTCCTTGCTGCCGCGGCCACCGGCAAGGCGGTCAATGTCAAGAAGGGCCAGTTTCTTGCGCCAGGCGACATGCGGCATGTGGTCGCGAAACTTCTGACCGGGGGCTGCCGCGACATTCTCCTCTGCGAACGGGGAACGTTCTTTGGCTACGGGCGGCTGGTCAACGACTTCAGTGGACTGCCGGTGATGCAGTCGTTTGGGGTGCCGGTCATCTTCGATGCCACCCATTCGGTGCAGCGGCCGGCAAGTCTCGGCGAGTCGACCGGCGGCGATCGCTGCGCGGTGGAACCGCTGGCCCGGGCGGCGGCGGCTGTCGGCATCGACGGCGTGTTTTTCGAAACCCATCCCGATCCCGACGCCAGCCCGAGTGACGGCCCCAACATGGTTCCGCTCGACGAGCTGGAAGGTGTTCTGCGCCGGGTTTTGCTGGTGCACGAGGCTCGCCTCGCCGGAGCGGCCTTGTGAGCAAGGCCAGCCAGGTGCGGCGCGGGGCGATGCTGCGGCGGGTGCCGCTGCTGGTCGCTGCCTGTTCGGTCGCAGTTGGCTGCCTCGGCTCTGCCGAACCAGAGCGGGACGTTCGCCGGGAGCGGGCCGCGACCCGTCAGGCATCGTCACTTTCAGGCATGCGGCAGCAGTTGCTGGCCGGGGCGGTCTCGATCCTGTCGGAACTCGACCGCTACGACCCAGCGCGGGCGGCCGAGCAGGTCTTTGATCGGCTCAATCAGTGGAGCCATGCAGCGGCTACTGAGATCGTCGCGGGGGCAGCCCCCGACCCCCTGCTAGGGACCCTGCCCGACGAGGCGCGGGCGGCCGGTCGCGGCATCCTGGAGCGGCCGCTCTTCGACGCGACCGGCGATATCCTGGCCATCCGCGACCGCTGCTGGCTGGCCGCTATCGCCCGCAGCGTCAGCAGCGATGTCGTCGATGATCTGACCCTGGCCGAACGACTCTTCGCGTGGACCGTGCGATCGCTGGCACCGGCGTCAGACCCTCCGATGGTGCCGACGGAGGCCGTGCCGGGAACCCGCTGGTTTCTGCCGGGCGAAATCCTCTTGGCCGGCCGCGGCAGCGGGCCGCAGCGGGCCTGGATCTTCATTGAGCTCCTCCGGCAGGCCGGCCTGGATGCCGTGATGCTCGCGACGCCTGGCCCTTCCGGCACGCCCCCACGACCATGGCTGCCGGCGGTGTTGATCGATGGCGAGGCCTATCTCTTCGAGCCCACCTACGGCATGCCAGTGCCCGGGCCGGACGGCACGCGGGTGGCGACCCTTCGACAGGCGGCGGCCGATCCGGCGATTCTCGAGGCTCTTTCGGTTCCTGGCCGTCCCTATCCGGTCACGGCGGACGATCTTGGTGAAGTCGCGGTTCTCGTCGTTGCAGACCCCTGGAGCCTCGCGGCCCGGATGCAGCGACTTGACGAACCGCTGGCGGCCGATCACGGCATTCGCGCAGGCGTCAGGGCCGGCGAGGAAGCGGCCCGGGCTGAGGCAAGCCTGGCGGGCCCGGCGGGCGGGGTTCAGGTGTCCCAACGGGGGCTGTGGGCCTTTCCCTGGGAGACAGTCGCCCGCCGTTCCCTGGCCGCGGGGCCTCTCCAAGATGAAATCGGGCCGCTCGATGTGCCTGTGCCCGACCCGCGACGCGAGAGGGCCGGGGAGATGTTTCGGCCGCTCTTCGCCGGCCGCGTGCGGGAGTTTCGGGGCGACCTGGATGGACCGGGCGGTGCCAAGGAGGCGTATCTGGCCGCGCGGGTCTCGCGGCGGGCGATCAATGCCGCCGTCGCGAACCTGCCGGAGCCGCAGGCCACGGCGATCACCGGCAGGTTGAATCGCATGAAGGAAGACGCCACCTATTGGCTCGGGCTCGTCATGCTCGCCGAAGGCCAGGACGAGGCGGCCGAGGATTATCTCGGGCGGATGATCCTGGAAAACATGCCCGACAGTCGCTGGGCCGACGCGGCCCGGATCAATCTGGCTTCGGCCCTGGTCCGCCTCGGCCGCCCCGAGGAGGCGGCCGCCCTGCTGCGGGAGGATCGCTCGCCGCAGCGGTTTGGCAGTCGGCTGCGAGCCGATCGGATCGAAGCCCGGGGCAAGCCGCCGCTGGCACCGCCGCGCGACGCAGCACCCGCTGCGGAAAACGCGGTTCCCGTTGCTCCCCGGGACGAGGCGGGCTAGACTCCAAGGCTCGTTCGACCATTCCTGGCAGACATTTCGGCCCCGGCATCCTGAGATCATGAAAGACGGCATTCACCCCAACTACGTCCACACCGTCGTTCGCTGCGGCTGCGGCAACACCTTTGCCACGCGCAGCACGGTCCCGGAAATCAAGGTCGACATCTGCAACGTCTGCCATCCCTTCTTCACGGGCAAGTTGAAGTTCGTCGATACGGCCGGCCGGATCGAGAAGTTCAAGAGCAAGTTTGCCAACTCGGGCTATGCCAGCCTCAAGCAGGGGAAGAAGAAGGCGGCTCCCAAGGCCGAGGCCCCGGCCTCGTAGGTTCGGCTGGTCTCCGTGAAGACGGGCCTGCGACGAGCCATGCGTGAGAAGCATGCGTGAGCGGTTGGAAGAAAAGCTCGCCCGGTTCGAGAGCCTCGAGCGGGAGATGAGCGACCCTGCGGTGTTGGCCGACCAGCAGCGGCTCTCCGCGGTGGCCCGGGAGCATGGCAGCCTGGCCCGCCTTGTCGGACGCTATCGCTCATTCCGCGACATTGAGCAGCAGATCGCCGATCTCGAGGAGATGCAGCAGGGCGACGACGAGGAACTGCGGGCGCTGGCAGCCGCTGAGCTGCCCGAACTCGAATCCCGTCGGGATCGGGAGTGGGACTCCCTCGCCGAGCTCTGCAGCGAGGATCCCGAGGCTGAGCGGACCCGGTGCATCGTCGAACTGCGGGCCGGCACCGGCGGTGAGGAGGCTGCATTGTTCGTTCGCGATCTCTACGAGATGTATCGCCGCTACGGCAGCGAGCAGGGCTGGGCCTTCGAGTTGCTCGACGCCAGCCCTACGGAACTGGGCGGCTTCAAGGAACTCGTGCTCGGCGTCTCGGGGGCCGGCGTCTTTCGGCGGCTTCGGCATGAGAGCGGCGGGCACCGGGTGCAGCGGGTGCCCGACACGGAGACCAAGGGCCGGATCCACACCTCGGCCGCCACCGTGGCAGTCCTGCCGGAGCCTGAGGACGTGGAGGTCTCGATCTCGCCGGACGATTACCGCAAAGACATCTTCTGCGCGAGTGGCCCGGGCGGGCAGCACGTCAACAAGACCGCCTCGGCGGTGCGGCTCACCCACCTGGCCACCGGGATCGTGGTCCAGTGCCAGGATGAAAAGAGCCAGCACAAGAACCTGGCCAAGGCCCTGCGGGTGCTCAAGACACGCCTCTACGAGCATGAGCGGCAGATCGAACACGCCAAGCGGTCGAGCGAGCGAAAGGATCTGGTCGGTTCCGGCGATCGCAGCCAGCGCATCAGAACCTACAACTTCCCCCAGAACCGTGTCACCGACCACCGGATCAATGAGAACTTCACGCTCGACCAGGTGATGGCCGGGCGGCTTGGCTTGGTCGTCGATGCCATCGAGCGGCATGCCCGGGACGCCCGGCGGCGGGCGATGGCCCCGGCCCAGCCCGGCGGCAACTGATCCCGGCTGTTCCCCTGAACGCTGCCGTCTCCCCCACCCGCCGGCCCCAGTTCCGGCCCATGTCACCCCGGTGAGTTGATGAGCGACGACGAATGGACTGTGGGCCGGCTGCTCTCCTGGACAACCGGCTGGCTTGGTGAGCGAGGCAGCGAGTCAGCCCGCCTCGACGCCGAGATCTTGCTGGCGCACGTCCGGGGCTGCCAGCGAATCCTGCTCTACACCGCCTTTGCCGAAGCGGTCCCGGAGGACCAGCGCGCCGAGTTTCGGACGCTTGTGCGACGGCGTGGCCAGGGGGAGCCCGTCGCCTATCTCGTCGGCAGCAAGGAGTTTTTTTCGCTTCCACTCAATGTCTCTCCGGCTGTCCTCGTACCACGGCCCGAGACCGAGGGCCTGGTGGTGCGAACACTCGACCTCTGTCGGGAGGCTGGCGAGGCCCGGATCATCGATGTTGGCACCGGCAGCGGGGCGATCGCGGTGGCGGTCGCCAAGCATCTGCCGGAGGCGAAGGTCGCGGCAACGGATATCTCTGCCGAGGCATTGGCGGTGGCCCGAGGGAACGCGGCCCGTCATGGGCTGACCGAGCGAATCGCCTTCTCGCAGGGAGATCTCCTCGCTGATCCCGCGGTCTCTGGGCCCTGGGACGTGATCATCGCCAACCTGCCCTACGTCCGCGAGGACGAGTTCGCCGAACTCCCGAGGGACGTTCGGGAACACGAGCCGCGGCTGGCCCTGGTCGGTGGGCGGCGGGGCGTCGAACTCATCGAGCGGCTGGCGGCCCAGGCGAGCACGCGGCTCGCGCCGGGAGGCTGGCTGATTCTGGAGGCAGGCCCTGCGGTGGCGGCTGACGTCGAGGCGGTGCTGGCGGCGACTGCCGGCCTTGAACTCAGGCCCACGCTTGCCGATCTGGCGGGCCTGCCGCGTGTCTTTCAGGCGTGCCGGCCACCGGAGGCCGGTGCCCCGGCCCAGCCCGGCATTCCAGCCGGCCCGGCTTTGCGGTGACTGACAGGCGGCCAGCGGCCTGACGATTTTTTGCCCATCCAGCCGGCCGCGCTCGTTTACAGGATAGGGCCCGGCGGTCGTCGTTCGTGGCCCGCCGGCCGCTGACTCTCTGGCCTCCCCGGGCTCGCCGCCGCGATTGATGGATTGCCTGTGATCTCGACGCTGCTTCTGTCCGACTCACTCCGCAGTCTGTGGGAGAGTTCGCCGGTTCGTCGGGTCCGGGCATTGGCTCGCCAGCTCGATCTGACACGGCGGCAGGAGCCGCTCCCCGCGCGGCCGCTCGTGGTGATCGCGGCGGCGGCCGGAGCCGGGGCGGCGGCCGCCCAACTGGCTGCGGCACGGGTCGGCTCGGTGACGCTGGCCGAGCCCTGCTGGGTCTTGGCGGTTGGGTCCCTGATCTGCTGGTGGTGGCTGGCCTGGCGTCGGCGATGGCGGCTGGCCGCGGCCGCGATGATCGCCGCGGCAGCCCTGGCAGCCGCCGCCTGGTCGGCCGCCAGGTTCGACCTCTTCGACCGCCGCGACATCGCCTGGCAACTCAGCGACACCCCGGTGCCGTTGGCGGTGCGGGGGACGCTCCGGGAATCCCCGAGGCCCCTGCCGCCCGCGGATGGTGACTCCCGCCGGGCTGCGGCGATCGGTCCGGCTAGCCGCTGTGTGATCGCCGTCGAGGCGATCCGGGCGGCCGAAGCGTGGCGACCAGCGACCGGGCGGGCGACCGTCATCGTGCGAGCCGAGCCGGCTCCCCTGCTCGTTGGCAGCCGAGTGGAGATTCTGGGCCGAGGCCTGCGGCCATCCCCGCCGCTCAATCCCGGCGAGTTCGACGTCGCCGCCCGCGGGAGGGCCGACCGTTGTCTCTCGATCCTGCGGGTCGACGACTGGGAGTGTGTCACGATCCTTGGCCGACCTCCGTGGTGGTCGCCCGCCGCCGCGATCGACCAGCTCCGACAGCGGGCGGTGGGCGTTTTGGAACGTGCGATCGCCCCCGAGCGTCAGGGCCTCGCCGCCGCCTTGCTGCTGGGCTGTCGCGAGAGCCTGCCGCGGACGCAGGCCGAGGCGTTCGCCGCCACGGGGCTGATCCACGTGCTGGCCATTTCGGGACTGCACGTGGGCCTGCTGGCTGGGGGCATCTTCAGTGCGCTCCGCTGGGTGTTGGTGCCGCGGCGTTGGGCGGCGGTGGGAGCGGCGGTGGCGGCGGGGTTCTATGCCACCCTGGTGGGCGGCGAGATACCGGTCGTACGGGCCACGCTTCTGGTTTGGATCGCCTGCCTGGCGACGGTTCTCGCCAGGCGGCCGGCAACGATCAACTCCCTGGCGGCAGCGGCGTTGGTGCTCGTCGTCTGGCGGCCGGCCGAGGTCTGCACGCCGGGTTCCCAACTCTCATTTCTCTCGGCCGCGATCCTGGTCGGGATTGCCTCGGTCACCTGTCGACCCCGGAAGGCCGACCCGATCGAGCGGCTGATTGATCGCAGCCGTCCGGCCTGGCTACGACACCTTCGGAGCCTGGTCGGGCGGGCGGGAGGCTTGGCGGTGGCCGGGGCGGCCGTCTGGCTGGTGGCGGCGCCGCTGGTGGCCGCTCGGTTTCATCTCGTCAGCCCGGTGGCGTTGGTGGCCAACCTGCCGGTGGCGGCCCTCGTGCCGCTGGCGATGGGCAGCGGGATCGTCTGTCTGCTGACGGCCCCCTGGTGGCCCGCCGTCGCGGCGGCCTTGGCCGCCTGCTGTGACGCCGCCCTGGCGGGGATCGAAGGAGTTGTCGCCGTCGCCGCCGCAGTGCCGGCGGGGCACTGCTGGGTCGCCGGGCCGCCGGAATGGTGGGTGGTGGGATGGTACGCGGCCCTCGTCGCGGCGGTCGTCTGGCTGCGACGGGATCTGCTTCCAAAGCCTGCCACCTGGGCCGGCCTGGCGGCTGGGTGGGCTGCAGTCGGTCTGGTGGCGGCGGGCATCGCCGGCCTGGGTGGCCCCGGGCCGGTCGGACTGCGGGTCGTGGCTGCCGCGATGGGGCACGGCTGCGGAATCGTGGTGACGACGCCGACGGGCCGCTGCCTGGTCTATGACGCCGGCCGGCTGGGGGCGGCCGCGGCGGCGGAGCGGGCCTTGTCGGCCGTGCTCTGGAGCGAGGGACACACGCGGATCGATACGCTCGTCATTTCCCACGCCGATGCCGATCATTTCAACGCGGTGCCGGAGTTGCTTGCCAGGTTTGACGTCGGACAGATCGTGGTTTCGGAAGCCTTTCTGGCCAGCGAGTCCTCGGCTGTCGCCGATCTGCTCGTGGAGGCGGAGTCTCGCGGCGTGCCGGTGCGGCCGGTTGGCGAGGCAGACTCCTTCGCGATCGATTCTCTCTGCCGGGCCCGAGTTCTCTATGCCGGACAGGCCGGCAACGCTCGAGGCAATCCTCCCCGCAACGACAACGAGTCGAGCATCGTGCTGGCCGTCGAGACTGCTGGCCGACGCCTTCTGCTCACGGGAGACCTCGAGGGGAAGCCCCTGGCCGCCTTCGCCGAATCGAGACCGGGAGAATGCGACGTGCTCCTGGCGCCACACCACGGCAGCCGGACGAGCCTGCCGGCCGACATCGCCCGGGCGACCAGGCCACGGCTGGTCTTGGTCAGCGGCCGCGGAGGCCGATGCTGGCCGCACGTACGTGATGCCTATGCCGAGGCCAGCAGCACAGTGGGCGGCGGGGCTGGCAGCAAGGTGGTCAAGACTGGCGGCGAGGGGGCGGTCGCGGTCACGCTGACCGCCGCAGGCGTCCAGGCGGAGCGGTTCACGGCCGGCCGCTGGCGGCCGCTGACAGGCGATGGCCGCTCCCCAGCTCAGCCGCCGGCGGGCTGCGAGCGGCTCGTCAGGGCCCAGCCGGCGGCCAGCAGCAGCAACTGGCTGGCCACGTATCCGCCAAGCAGCAGGAGCACGCCGCTGGTGAAGCCGTAACTGTGGAGGCCGATGCCAAGCTGGTTCGTGCCAAACCAGCTCCAGGCCGTCACGATATTGCCGCCGATCGTGAACAGGGCGAAGCCGCGGGGGCCGATCCAGCGGTCCCAGCGGGCGTGGAGCACGGCGGCATTCCAGAGCACGATCATCAGGGCGCCGTTTTCCTTGGGGTCCCAACCCCAGAAGCGGCCCCAGCTGTCGTCGGCCCAGAGACCGCCCAGGACCGTGCCGATGAAGCTGAAAAAGAGCGCGAAGCAGACCACGCCGTAGTTCATGCGGTAGAGGCGATCCTGGAGATCTCGCGACGCCGGAGTGTCTGCCTGGCCGGCGAGTTCCGCCCAGCCGCGGTGCACGATGGCCATCGTGCCTAAGAGGCCGGCGAGGAAGGTCGCCCCATAGCCGAGCGTGACCGTGATCACATGGGTTGACAGCCAGAACTGCGTGTCGAGGACGGCCTGGAGGACGTGCATCGTGTCACCCGACTCCAGGCCGTAGGCCACGCCCAAGGTCAGGCCACCGGCGATCGCCGCGATGAGGTTGCCGACCCCGATCCGATGGAGCCGCTCCAAGACCAGCCCAGCCAAGACGCAGGCCCAGCCGATGAAGACCGCCGACGAGTAGAGATTGACGACCGGGGGACGGCCAGTGAGCCAGATTCGCATGCCCAAAGCGAAGGTGTGGAGCAGAAAGATTCCGGCCAGAAGCCACCAGGCGAAGCTGCCCGACGCCTCCCGCCAGGCCTCCTTCCAGACAAGGAAGCTCGAGAAGCAGAGAAGCACCGCCACGACGTAGAGCCAGCGGGCCAGAAAGGTGGGATTGAAGGCGTTGAACCAGGCTTCCGACGCGGCGGTTGACTCGGCCGCCGCAAACTCGGGCAGGTTGCCGGCGGCAGCCCGATAGGCGGCCACCGCCGTCCCGAGCGTGGTGGCGTCTTGCTCGACCGCCTCGAGCAGCTCCGTCAACGGGAAGATGGCCGGGTTCGGCGTGGGGGGTGGCTGCCCGGGCCTGCCGGCGAGGATCTTGGCGACGATCGCGTCGACGAGCGCCGGCTCGAGCGCCTGCCAGCGGGCGGATCGGTCGGCCTCGGCGGGATCGCCGGCGGCCCGGCCAAGAGGAGGAATCAGGGCCGGTGGATGATTGCTCTCGATCAGGCGAGCCCCCTGCATCATCCTCATCACCTCGCCGAGAAACGCTCGCCGGGCGACCTCGTCGTCGCCTGTCAGCGTCGGCATCGGCGGCGCCTGGTAGGCGACACGGATCAGTTCGTAGGCCGAGAGCTTCTGCTCCAGTTCCAGCAGCTTCTGCTGGCCGAAGGAACGCTCCTCGCGGGGCATGTCACGGAGCGTTTCGATCTGCCGGCGGACGTCGGCCCGCGTGGGCTCGAGCTCGGCGTAGGCGTAGCGGTGGCCGGGCCGCCGGGGCAGGTCAAAGAGATCGACAACCTCCTTGGCATCGATTCGAAAGACCGGTGCCCGGGCCGGCCATTCGCTGCCGGCCATCAGGGCCAGCAGCCACTGGGTTGCCGTGACGCTGCCTCCCGGATCGCCGGCTGTCGCCTCCTCCTCGGCAGGCATCCTGACGCTGGTCCGATTGCTGAGCAGTTGGACGGTGTTGCGGGCCACCGTGTCGAGTGGCTTGATTCGACCCTCGTGCATCACGGGCAGGCTGCCGGCGGCCCGCCAGGCAGCCGCCTCCTCGCCGCCCCGCGGCCAGGCGGCCATCCCGGCGATGCCGGCCACGCAGAGAACCGCCGCCAGCGGTGAGAGGAGATCGGCGGGTTCGAAGGGCTTGTCGAAACGGGGGGGGGCAGTGTGGGTGACCCTGCC
>JAQCJP010000323.1 GCA_027592945.1 Planctomycetota bacterium | reverse complement strand
GAGGTGAGCCCGCCGAATGGCACGGGCCCACCCCGAGCCGCGGGTGAGGTGAACCCGCCCCGAGCCTGCCGGGCGGTGCAACCGGCATCTTTGGCATGGCCGGTCGAAAAACTGGCCCGCCTGGGAGGGCGATGCTACGCTGCAAGGAGCACTTGCGGGCCGCAGGTACGCCGCCGACGTCAGAGGCTTGTCCGCTGCCGTATTCCCAGGTGGCGAGCGGCCGGCTTCTTCGGAGAATCCCATGGCTAGCCGCCCCGCGTCGCACTCAGGTTTCGTCTTTGGCAGAGCTTTCCTGGTCGCCGTCGTCGCGGCTTCCCTCGGGGCGGCCGCTCTCGCTGATGATGCCGCCCCAGCCAAGGCCGAATCGAAGCCGACTGAGGCGACGAAGACGGCATCGTCCGGAGGGAGCGACGCGCAGAAGAGTTCGTCCAGTTCGACGGCAGCCCTGCTCAAGGACGCCAGCAAGGTGCCGGGGCTCGTGCCCCTCTACATGAAAGACGACAAGCTCTACGCGGAACTCTCCGACGGCATGCTCGGCAAGGAGTTCTTCGTGCTGACGAGCATCGCCCGGGGCATCGGAGAGCGGTCGCTGCTCGGCGGGATGAGCTACGGCTCGGGTGACGACTGGATCTGGGAGTTTCGCAAGGTCAACGACGCGATCCAGGTCGTGCGGAAGAATGTCCGTTTCTTCGCGGCCAAGGGCAGCCCCGAGGCCAAGGCGGTCGACCTCGCCTACACCGACAGCGTGCTGTTCAGCGTGCCGATCAAGGGCAGGGGGCCCGGCGGCGGCCATCTGATCGATTTGGCGCCGATCTTCCTGACCGACCTGCCGCGGATCGCCGCGGAGTTGCCCGGCTTCTCCTTCGCCCGCGATCGCTCGACCTGGGGCAGGATCAAGAACTTTCCGGACAACGTCGAGCTCGAGGTGGCCGCCACCTACGGCTCCAGCGGCGCGAGGACGATCGACACCGTTCCCGATTCGCGGGGCGTGACCCTCAACATTCGCTACTCGCTGAGCCTGCTGCCGCAGAACTCGTACACGCCCCGGCTGGCCGATGATCGGGTCGGCTACTTCGTGACGGCCCTCAAGGATTTCTCCCAGCAGGTCGACGAGGACCGCTTCGTGCGGTACATCAACCGCTGGCGGCTCGAGAAGGCCGATCCCAAGGCGAAGATCTCCGCGCCGAAGAAACCGATCGTGTTCTGGATCGAGAACACCGTTCCCTTCCGGTACCGGCCGGCGATCCGAAAGGGCATCGAGGCCTGGAACGACGCCTTCGAAACGGCAGGGTTCTCGGGAGCGATCGAGGTCCGGCAGCAGCCGGAGAAGACCGACTGGGATCCCGAGGACGTCAACTACAACACCTTCCGCTGGATCACCGCCGGCCAGAGCTTCGCGATGGGGCCGTCGCGGGTCAATCCGCGGACCGGCCAGATCCTCGACGCCGACATCATCTTCGATGCCGACTTCCTCCAGTTCTGGCGGGAGCAGTACGAGACCTTCACGCCCGAGGGCGTCGCCCGGCTGACCGGCGGCGGCCCCGGAGCGGCCCTCGCCGGGCATGGCGGGTCGGCCTGCTGCCCGGCCTGCCGCCTCTTTGACGGCCATGCCAGGGAGACGGCCCTGGCGGCGACGGCCCTGGCGGTCAATGCCCCCGCCGGCCTATCCGAGGCAGAGAAGGAGAAACTCGTCATCCAGGGGCTGACGCTCGTGGCGATGCACGAAGTGGGCCACACTCTCGGCCTCCGGCACAACTTCAAGGGCAGCGCCTTCCGGTCGCTCGCCGACCTCAACGACGTCGAGTTGACTACCCGAGAAGGCGGTAGCACCAGTGTGATGGACTACATCCCCGCCAACATCATGCCCAAGGGCAAGACCCAGGGTGACTACTTCACGGCCCGGCTCGGCCCCTACGACTACTGGGCGATCGAGTATGGCTACAAGCCGCTCCCGGGAGGCAAGCCGGAGGCCGAACTACCCGAACTCGAAAAGATCGCCGGCCGCAGCGGTGAGCCGGAACTGGCCTACGCCACCGACGAGGAGACGGAGTGGGGTGATCCCGATCCGCTGACCAACCGCTTCGACCTTGGCAAGGATCCGATCGAGTTTGCCCGGGTGCGGGCGGAACTGGTCCGGCAGGTGATGCCGGGAATCGTCGAGCGAATGACCGCGCGCGAGGAAGACGGCACCGGGGGCGGCTACGGCCGGGTGCGGCAGGCCTTCGGGATTCTGCTCTCGTCGCACGGCCAGGCGATGTACAACGCGGCCCGTCTGGTGGGCGGCCTCTACTCGTCGCGAAGCCATCGGGGCGACGCCAACGCCCAGCCGCCATTTCGCGTCGTCGAGGCGGCCAGGCAGCGGGAGGCCCTCGACCTCCTGGCGGACGAGATGTTTAGTTCCAAGCCGTTCTCGTTTCCGCCCGAACTCTACAACCAGCTCGCCTCGACCCTCTGGCTGCACTGGGGTGCCGACGGCGTCGACCGTGAAGACTATCCCGTCCACGACGTCATTCTGCTCTGGCAGGATCGCGTCCTCGGCCGGCTTCTCGACGCCCGGGTGCTCGAGCGAATTCGCGACAGCGAACTGAAGGTGCCGGCGGACGAAGACGTGTTCACGACCGCCGAACTTCTCGAGCGGCTGACCGCGGCGGTG
>JAQCJP010000322.1 GCA_027592945.1 Planctomycetota bacterium | reverse complement strand
CCCGATCAGGCCGCGGCGGCACGCTTTCGTCGTGCGTGGAAATGGCTGGTTCGTCATGGACAGACACACCGTTTTTCGCGGAAATCCAAGTTTATCCTAGCCCGCTCGGGCTCTGGGGCTGGCCTCCGGTCGTTACCGCTGCCCCCGCTTTGATTGCCGAAAACTGCGATCTCACCCGGGGCTGCGTCGAAAAACGCCCTGCGGTGCGGATGGTACAACGAACCAGATCGAATCAACTGACCTGCTGCGGATCGCGATCAGGCCATGGCTTCGAGCATCGTCACCGCCGCCGCCACGGCCCCCAAGCGGGTCGCCTTGATCATCGAGACGTCGAAGGCGTTCGGGCGGGGCGTGCTCCGCGGCATCAGCCGCTGGCAGCGGGAGCATGAGCCCTGGCGGATCTTCGCCGACGAACGAAGGTTCACCGAGCCGGCCTGGAGGAGGAAGTCAGGCCGCCAGCGAGTTGCAACCGCGACGGCCCCGCACCACACCCCAGCCACCGAGGGCGATTGCCAGCAGGGCCAGGGATGACGGCTCGGGAACGGCATAGGCCCCGGAGGTATCGAAGGCGATGTAATCGACCTCCCAGTCTCCGCCGATTCCGCCCGAGAAGTCACCCATGAAGGCCGCTCCGCCAGTGTTGAACGAGCCGTTCCCGCCGGCAAAGGGCGTGCTCAAGTCGTTATTCAAAAGAATGTCGTTGACCCAGACGTAGTAGGCGTCGCCGGTATCCTTGGCGAGTCGCATCGTGTGGAAGTTGCCGTCAGCGAAGTTGGTGCCAACGAGGTAGTCGACGTTCGCTCCGGAAGCCCGGTAGCTCACCCGGTCGTCTTCAAAGTTCACGCGGGCTGAGTAGTTCGCGCCAGGGTTTTGAATCCCGACACCGAACCAGCCGTCTGCCCCCTGCGTGCCCCCGGTTTTGCGAACTCGCCATTCCAACGTGAAAGGGCTATTGGCATCGGCAAGTTGGGCTCGCGTGATGCTGCCCCCGAAATCGGTCCGAAAGAGGATTTCTGGCGTTCCGGCCGATTGATTGGACGCAGCCACGCCGGTGCCCGTATTGCCGGGGTCGGTGTAGGTCTGCGGGATGATGGCTCCGCCCGCAACGCCCGCGAAGTAGTCACCGGTGCTGTTTGAATCGAGATCCAAGCCCGATGGATTCGTTTCCATCGACCAGAGATAGGCGTCCGTGAACGGCGTACCGGACGTCCCAGTGTCGGTGTATTCCCGCACACCGATGATCGCCGCGTGCGCACTCCCGGTTGCGGCAACCAGAGAGACGATGAGGAGTGTTCTCATGAGACAGCATGCCTCCGCGTATCGTGGAGCCAGGAACAGGGACCGCCCGCCAGCCAATATTTTGTCATAACAGGGCATCACGGTCAACAAACTCTCCCGGACGCTCCGAAAACCGTTCGGCGGTAATGCGATCCCCCGGCCCGAGCGGTAAACTCCGGCCGGGAATCCCGCGGCCGACGCCCCCTGCCCTGCCCATGGACACTTCCGCTCGCGGCGGCCTGATCGGTTCGATCCGGCTCGTCGCGGTCTTATCGCTTGTGATCGGGCTCTTGGCGACGCCGACCGGCTGCGAGCCGGTCGGCTCAGGGCGGCAGCCCCAGGGAACGGGTGGCGGGGTCAAGGTGCGGCTCGAGGTGACCGCCTGCCAGCCGACCAGTTTGCCCGGCCTCGGTGATGCGATTCTTTACGTCGCGTCCCGCGTCGCGGCGATGACCGACGGCCGGATCGAGATGGTCGTCCATGAGCCGGGAGCGCTCGTGCCTCCCCTGGAGATGCTCGACGCCGTCTCGACCGGTACCGTCGAAAGCGGCTTTGGGCCGGCCGGCTTCTGGGCGGGCAAGATGCCGTCGGCGCCGCTCTTTAGCTCCGTGCCCTTCGGCCCGGAGGCGGGCGAGTATCTCGCCTGGATGTTCCACGGCGGCGGGCTGGACCTCGAGCAGCGGATGTATGCCGAGGCGGGCTACGACGTGGTGCCGTTGCCCTGCGCGCTGCTGGCAGCCGAGACGAGCGGCTGGTTTCGCCGGCCGGTCGAGTCGCCCGAGGATCTCCAAGGCCTGAAGATGCGGTTCTACGGCCTCGGCGGGCAGGTGATGCAGGAACTGGGCGTGGCGGTGACGGTGATGCCCGGCGGCGAGATCTTCCAGGCCCTCGAGCGAAACGTGATCGACGGCACCGAGTATTCGATGCCCGCCATCGACGAGAAACTCGGGTTCTCTCGCGTCGCCACCTACAACTACTTCCCCGGCTGGCATCAGCAGGCGACGATCCTCGAACTCCTCGTCAACAAGACCGTCTGGGATTCCCTCTCGGAGGCCGATCGGGCGATCATCGAGACCGCCTGCCAGGCGGCGATGCTCGAGAGCTTCGCCCGCACCGAAGGCCTCCAGGCGGCGGCCATTCGCCGCAACGAAGAGGAGCGGGGCGTCGAGAACCGCGTCTGGTCGCCCGAGATGCTCGAACTCTACCGGCAAACCTGGGCAGCCGTCGCCGCCCGGGAGGCGGCCCGCGATCCGTTCTTTGCCGAGGTCTGGGAGAACCTCCAGGCCTTCCGCGCCGAGTATCGGATCTGGAGCGAACTCGGCTTCCTGCCCCGGCCAGCGGCCGGACCATCGACTCCGAGCCCACCGCCGGCCGCCGCC
>JAQCJP010000321.1 GCA_027592945.1 Planctomycetota bacterium | reverse complement strand
GGCCTGGCCGACGGCGACTGCATCGGCATCTTCTGCGAGGGGGGCATCTCCCGAACCGGTCAGATCATGGGCTTCAAGCGGGGCCTCGAATGGCTTCTGGAGCGAGTCGAGTCACCGATTCTGCCGGCCGCGATCGACGGGATGTGGGGCAGCCTGCTTTCGTATTCCGAGGGCCGCTTCTTCACGAAGTGGCCGCGGGGGCTTCGGCGGCGGGTGACGCTCACCTACGGCTCGCCCCTGCCGGTCGGCACCCCGACCGACAAAGCCCGGCTGGCCCTTCAGGAACTGACCGCCTCGGTCGTCTCCCATCGGATGCGGTCGCGGCGGCCCCCGCGTGACTTCCCGGGCGACTGGGCGGCCGCAGCGGCCGAGGCCGAGGCCTTCGACGGGGCCTGTCTGCTGAAGCCGACCGACCGGCTCGCCGCCTCCCTCGCTCCGGGCGACCCGCTGCACGCGACCCTCGGCAGCCACGGCAGCCGGTTGCTCGGGATTCCTGCGACGTCGATCGATGCCGCCGCCCCCGCCGCCGAGTTTCTCCGGACGCTTGCGGCGAGCCGGGCGACGATTTGGCTCGCCCGGGTCGAGCAGGTCGAGCATGTCGCTGCCGCAACTCCCCCGGAGCCCGGTCTCGCCAGCCATCTGGCGGCCGTCGTGATGCCGATTGGCTCGGCGGCCGACCTCCCTTGGGCCCGCCACGCGGCCGGGCGATTTTGGGAGGCCCACGGCATTGAGCCGGTCATCGCCTACTGCCCACGTGAAGCGGGCTGCCTCGTTGCGATGAACACCCCGCCGGCCCGTTCCCCCGGCGACTTCGAGGCCACTCACAAGCCCGACACGCTCGGCCGCGTCCTCAATGGCGGCGTCGTCTGGCCCCACGCGGCCTGGCGGCAGCCGCTGGGGCTCCCCTCCCTTGCGGCGACCGGGGTTCCCGACGAGAGCGACGCGACGCTCTTGATCTCGGCCCTCGTCCCCTGCCCTGCCCATGCCGGCCCGGAAGCCCCGACCGCCCGCCTGCTTTCCGACGCCCTCACCGTCGACAAGGACGGCTTCCTCGTGCCGCCCGGCCAGGCCGACCGCCGCGGCGAACTCACCGGCTGAGGTCACGACGGCAGCGAAGGCCAAGGTCCGTGGAAGGCCTTGTCTGCACGGGCATTCCTGGCCGTTTCGCCGCCGCCTTGGTGCCGCCGCGTTGAAGCGGTATCCTTGTTTGGTGGGCACCCCTAGCTCAACTGGATAGAGCATCGGTCTACGGAACCGAAGGTTACAGGTTCGAATCCTGTGGGGTGTATTTGGAGGCCGCGGTGCCGGGGAGCGTCGGTACGCGGGCCAGGCCGCGGTGACTGGGCTTGGGGATTTCGGCGGCGGCTCGCTACGCTCCCGGCATGGAACGAACGTCCACCATGCACCGGGTCGCCGGCTTCGATCCGGGGTTGAACGTGACCGGCTACGGGATCGTCGACTGCCACGGCGGGAGCGTGAAGCTCGTCGAAGCGGGAACGGTTCGGTCGCGGGGCGAGGGGCTCGAGGCGCGGCTGGCTTCGATACATGCCGGGGTTCGGGAGGTGCTCGAAGCCTTCACGCCCTCGGCGATGGCGATCGAGCAGATCTTCGCTCACGCGCGGTTCCCCAAGGCGGCGATTCTGCTAAGCCATGCCCGGGGCGTGATCTGCCTGGCCGGGGCCCAGGCGGGCCTGGCCGTCCACCACTATCTCCCCAATCGGGTCAAGGGCACGCTGACCGGCAGCGGCCATGCGGGCAAGGAGCAGATCCAGGCGGCCGTGCAGCGAGAACTGGCCCTGGCCGCTCGGCCCGAACCGGCCGACGCCGCTGACGCCCTGGCGGTGGCCCTTGCCGACTGGCACCTCCGGCTGCGGCCGCTCTTTTTCGGCACTGGGGCGGTGCGAATCCGGAGTGGACGAGCATGATCACGAGGCTGTCGGGAACGCTCGAGCGGGTCGAGCCGACCTTCGTCGAGGTGGCGGTGGGGCCGGTCGTCCACGAGGTCCTGATCACGGAGCTCGTCCGGCGGAGCCTCCAGACCAAGCTCGGCCAGCCGGTCGTGCTTCATACCCTCGAATATCTCGAGGGCAATCCAACTCGGGGCAATCTCGTGCCCCGGCTGATCGGCTTCCTTTCGGAGGTCGAGCGGGAGTTTTTCGAGCTGATCTGCGAGGTCGACGGGGTCGGCGTTCGCAAGGCCTTGCGGGCGATCATCCGGCCGGTCGGTGAGATCGCCTCGACGATCGAGGAGCAGGATGCCAAGGCCCTCTCGACGTTGCCGGGGATCGGGGCGGCGACCGCCGAGCGGATGATCGCCAAGCTCCGTCGCCGAATGCCGAAGTTTGCCCTGCTCGTGGCCCGCGAGTCGCCCGGCGAGGCGGGCAAGGCCGGCGACGTCTTCAGCGAGACCTTCGAGGTGCTCCGGTCGCTCGGCCATTCCGACAGCGACGCCCGCCGGCTCGTCGACGCCCTCCGGCAAGAAAAGAAGAAGCCCAAGGACGTCCAAGACGCCCTCGAAGCCATCTATCGACAAATGCACAAGCCCCGGTAAGCCACCCCCGGTAAGCCACCCCACTGACGAGCCCGGGATCGGCGGCTGCTCGAGGAGCTTTGCGGGAATCGCACCCCACGATGCCCCAGCGAAGCCAACCCAATCGCCCCACCACCCACGACATTCCCGCGA
>JAQCJP010000065.1 GCA_027592945.1 Planctomycetota bacterium | reverse complement strand
CGAGGCGAGCGAGAAGTCGTGGCCGGCCAGGGCGTGGGCCTCGGCCTCGAGCGTGACCAGCCGTCCGGCATAGTCTTCCGAGAGCGTTGCCAGGACGGCCGTGTCGACCCGCACGCCCCGGAACTCCATGGCCGCCAGAATGTCGGCCAGCGGCATTTCGAGATCGTGAAAGAGGTCGGCCAGTCCCTCGGCCTCGAGTTGCGGGGGCAGCACGCCGGCCAGCGCTCGGACCGCGGCGGCATGGGCCGCGGCGGAGGCCGAATCCTGGGGCCGCTCCATCAGGCCGGCCGCGGCGGTCTCATCCGGAACGAGGCTTCCCAGCCCCTGCCGGCGGCAGGTCTCCGCGAGGCCGAGGTTCCGCTGACCCGCCTCGAGGAGATACGAGGCCAGAAGCGTATCGAACGCCTGACCGGCCAGGGTGATCCCGACCGTCCGCAGGGCGACATCATGCCGCTTGAGGTCGTGCCCCTGCTTGGCAACGGCAGCGTCGCCCAAGAGGGATCGCAGCGGCCCGCAGCCGACCACCTGCTCGTTGCCAAACCAGCTCACCAGCCCGTCACCGGCCAGGGCGAGACCCAGCGGGGGTGTCATGAGCGTGGCGGCCTTCGGCAGCGCGACGACCAGCGCGAGTGGCGACAAGGCCCTGAGTCGCTCGACCACCGCCGCCGCCGCGGCATCGTCAGCCGGCTCGACGAGTTCCGCTGCCCGGGGCGTCGCCGCGGGCTCGGCGGTGTCGGGCGGAGCGTCGAGGTCGAAGAGGGTGCCGCCGGCCATCGGCCGGGCCTTGGCAGGCGTTTTGACCGACCGCACCCGCCCGAGCAGGCTGCGGAATCCCATCTCCCGCAGGAACCCGCCAAGCGCTTCGGCGTCGGGCTGCCGAAGCCGGCCCGCCTCCCAATCGACCTCCAGCGGCACGTCGGCGTCCAGGCGGATCAGTTCCCGCCCCTCGCGGGCGGTGTCGGCGTGGGCGGTCAGGTTTTCCCGCCGCTTGGTGCCCGAGACCTTGTCGACGTTGGCGAGCACGCCATCGAGCGTGTCGAAGCTGCGGAGCAGGTCGCCGGCAATCTTGGGGCCGATGCCCGGCACGCCCGGCACGTTGTCGACGCTGTCGCCGACCAGCGCCAGAAAATCGACGACCTGGTCGGGTCGGACACCCCACTCCGCCTCGAGTTCCGCGGGGCCGAGGCTGGCGTTGGTGCGAAGGTTCAGCAGGTGGACCCGTTCGCCGAGCAGCTGGCGGGCATCCTTGTCGCTGGTGGCGATCGTGCAGTCGCCCCCGGCGGCGGCCGTGCGGGCGGCAAGCGTGGCGAGGATGTCGTCGGCCTCGAAGCCGGTGAGTTCCAGGCAGGGAATGCCCATGATCTCGAGCAGCCGGCGGACGAGCGGAATCTGGGGCACCAGATCGGCGGGCATCTCGGGCCGATTGGCCTTGTAGGCCTCGTACCGCTCGTGGCGAAACGTCGGGCCCGCCGCATCCATGCCGCAGAAGAGAAAGTCGGGCTTTCGCTTCTCGACGATGTCGAGAAGGTCGCGGGTCAGCCCGAAGACGACTGACACCGGCCGCCCGTCGGGGGCGGTCATCTCCGGCAGGGCGTGGAAGAGCTGGTAGGCCCGCGACAGCAGATCGACCGCAAACACGGTCTTGTCGGTGAGGTCGGGTGTCTGCGACGTGGTGGTGGCCGGCACGCGGGCTGCTCCTGAGACGACGTCAGCCTACCAATCCGCGGCAGGGAGGCAGGCGACGGACGCCGTGGCGGTCAGTCGCCGCCGGGGGGCTCGTATTCGAAGTCCTTCCACTTCATCGCCCGGCGGAAGGGCTCGATCCGGAGCACGACCTCGCCATCGTGGAAGATCCGGACGGTGCCGCTGGTCTCGCTGACGGCCACAGCCACGCTCTTGGTGCGGCGGGTCACGGCCGCGGCGGCCCAGTGGCGGGCGCCGAGGCCCTTGGCCAGCGAGACGTTTTCGGCAGAGGCGTCGATGTAGCGAGCCGCCGCCTCCACCGTCCCGTCGGCAGCCACCAGGAAGGCGCCGTCGAGCTGGGCGATTTCCTTGATGCCCTCCCGAACCCGGGCGTCCGTGAGCCGCCGCTCGGTGCGGCCGTAGCCCCTGACCGGATCGAAGCCGGCCGAGTGGCTCGCCTGCACGACCTTCCGGGTGTCGCCGACGACGAAGAGCGTGCCGACCGGCTTCCCTTCGCGGCCCTCGCGACCGATCTCAAGGGCCAAATCGACCACGAGCTTGAGCGTCTCCAGCGGCACCTTCGTCTCGAGGTTTCGCAGATCGCGAACGGTCAGCTGGCCGAGATGCTCGGCCAGTCGCAGCAGGCTCACGGAGTCGATCGTGCCCGCCTCGAAGCCGCTGTAGACCGCCACCACCTGGGCCTCCGGCACCACCAGTTCTGAGGCGACACACTCGAGCAAGGCCTGGGTGAGCCGCTCGTGCACCGGCAGGCCTGCCACGTCGAGGATCACCTGCCGGATCCCGTGCGTCTCGGCACCGGCGAGCTCGGCCTCGTCATCAGCGGCCACCAGCAGCGGAACGGTGCCGGTGCACTCCCGCAAACGGGCCCAGTCGAGCCGCTCGTCTACCAGGACGAGAATCGCTTCGGCGGCGGTCGACTCGTAGAGGCGGACGGCCATGTCCAGCAGTCGCTCGAGCTGCGGATTCGCATCGCTCGGTGACATGGTTCGCTCCTCACGCAGGGCGGGTTCCGCGGGAGGGACGCTGGCCAGGCCGTCCTGCACTCACCGCGGGGATCACTCGCCACGCCTGCGGAGGAAGCGTACGACGGCCCTGCCGGGCGTTCAAGGAGTGGCTACTTACCGGCGGGTGGATTCGTCGCCGGCCGGCTTGTCGGCAATCACGGCCGGCGGCTCGGCCGCCTTCATCGGGCCATGGAAGGCCGCGATCCCTCCCGGCAGAACGGTACCCCAGGCACGCTCCTGATAGATATTGAGGGCGTGGAGGGCATGTCCGAGCGGCCCCAGCTTCCATTCCCGGGATGGCTCCCGCGAGAGGGCCTGACAGAGAAACTCGGCTGCCGCCACGATCCGCCGGTCGTAGAGCTTCTCCTGATCGAGCGAGGCGACCAGCCATTCGAGAATGTGGCCGGTGGTCTGGATCTTGCGATCGACATCGTCATCGCGGTCGGCCGGATACTTGAACCACTCGGTGCTGAATGAGCCGTCGCGGTTCTGGAGCCGGGTGAGCGTGAAGTTCTGGAAGTCGCGGACGTAGCGATCGGCCCGCAGGTAGACGCCGTCGAGTTCGCCAGTGGCCCGCAGCCGCCGCTGGCAGCCGTAGGCGAGCCCGAAAAGGCGGTGGGTGCCGCCGCAGGGGGCGCCGCGGATCGTCTGCACGATCTCCTCCTCCACCAGCCTGGGCAGCGACCACTCCTCGCCGTCACTGCTGGTCCAGGTCGCGTCGGTGGGCAGATAGTGGGCCAGAGCGATCAGGGCGAAGGTCAGCTCCGTACCCGGCCGGCAGGCGAGCTTTTCTTCCTCGATCAGGTCGGCGACGGTGAACTGTTTGCCATTGACCTTGATCGGCGAACTCGCCGCCACCCGGCATTGGGCCAGAATCGCCAGATACTGAGCCGAGTGCCCCTGGACACCGAAGTATCCCTTGAGCGCCACCAGCCGGTCACCCGAGGTCGTCAGCATCGTCTGGCCGCGGCAGCGGCCGCCCATGTTGGACCAGCCGATGGCACTGACCGGATCCCCCGCAGGCCCTCCCACGCGAACCTGCGTCGGGATGCCGAAGGCGACAAAGCCGTGCATCACCTCCCAGGGCGTGTGCTGGGCCGTGTTGAGCGGACGCCGCTGATACGTCTCGAGCGTGTGCGCGATCCACCGCCGGAGCCGTTCGAAGCGGCGGGTCTGTGGCGGCGGCATTCCGGAGGGCTCGAGTCTGGTGACGACCAGCGGAACCGTTCGGCCGGCTGCCGAGGGTCGGGGCGGCACGGTGACGGTCCGGTTCGGTTTGACCGTGGGCCGGTAACTGATGTCTGCCGCATCGCTGACGATCGTCGTCGCCGACTCGCCGGCCGCCTCCAGGAACTCGCTGACCGAATCCCAGGCGGGGAGTTGCGGGCGGCCCCGTGTTCCGGGGCTCGTGGTCGAGGAGCGGTCGCGGGCAGCCTGCTTGGCCAGCGACTCGACCTCATCCTCGCCGGGCGGCTGCGGAATTGCGATGAAAGCGGGGGTGGGCTCCGGCTGTGACCGAAACAAGTTCCCGAAGAATCGGCCTCGCTTTGGCGGTGGTGCCGCTACCGACGGGAATCCCGCCAGCAGGCCGGCGGCCAGGCAGGCGGCCACAATGACGGCGGTGGTCCGACCTCCCGGCCAGACCGGCATGCGTGACGTTGCGGCCTGGGCAGATTGGGGGTCGGGGGCAGACATCGATTTCCGTGACGGGGAAACAATCGGACACAGACGACTTCCCGGGGTATCGGCACCGCCGAAGGTCAGAAACCGTTCGAGCAATGGCGGCCCACCTGATTGCGTCAGGTTGCCCCCGCCGCACAGGCGGTGTTTTTTGACAGACCGGGCAAAGCCCCACGCCCCGCCGTCCGCGTCCGGGGATGGCGTCGCGTTCAGAAGAGTTGCCGAAACCCTTCGGCGATCGTCCACTCGTTGCCCTCGGCGTCCGGGTCGGCAGCCCAGGCTCGCCAGGCATTCACGTCGTTGCCAAGGTCGCGGCCGCTGATTTCCCGGAGCGCGGCGACGGCCCGATATTGGATGGCAGGATCGGGATCTTCCAGGGCGCGGGCAAGCGTGGGCACGGCGGTCTCGTCACCGAGGTCACCCAACTCCCGGAGTGCCCTGAGCCTGACGTCAATGTCTTCATCGGCGTTGACCCGGGCCCCGAGAAGGTCTGCCGCCTCCGGACCGCCGCGCTTCCGCCAGGCCTCGCAGGCTGCCATCCGCACCGCCGGGTCGGGATCGTCCAGGCCACCTCGGCAGATTGCCACGGCGGCCGGCGTGTCGAAACCTGCCGCCAGCTCGACGATCACCGCCCGAACCCTCGGATCGTGTTCCTCGAGCAGCGATGCCGTGAGTTTGCGTGAAAACGCGATCTGCTCGCTGCCGCTGGCTTTCTTGGCCTTGCCGGCCTCGGCGGTGAGATCCGTGATCCGCTGATCGGCCGTCGCTCCGTATCGCGCCCGCTCGGCCGCGACCTTCTCCGAATCGAACTGGGCGGTCCAACTGGCACAGCCTGCGCCACAGACCGTGAGCAGCAGCAGGCAGGAAGTTCGCGTTGCGGCAGGACCGATCATCCGGGACGATGCTCCTGGAGGCGTTGCTATGTCGATGGGCTGGCCGTCAGATCAACAGGCGGGAAACGGTAGCGGCCTCGGGCCCGCGGGGCGATGCCAGTCGTGGCCCCGGGATCGGCTCTCGATCATCCGCTTGCCCAGACTCCCCAGTTGCCCGGCAGCCCGCCGGGTCGCCTTCCTGACGGTGGCCTGCTGGCTGCCCTGGGCCTGCGGCCGAGGTGAAGACAGCGACCGGACTCCGCCGCCGGCCGACAGCGTCGAGATCAGCACGGTCGATGGGCGGGCCCTGGCCGGCCGAATCGTGGTCGAGGCTCAGGACGGCGGCATCCTCCTCGAGCATGAAGACGGCCGCTACGAACTCCTCCAGCTCGACCAGATTGAAGATCGCACCTCGGCAACCGCAGCGGAGCCGGCTGGAGCCAGAGCCTTTGGCCAGAGAATTCTGGCTGACCTGCCGGCCGGCTTCGACCTGCTCGTCACCAAGCATTATGTCGTCTGTTTCGACACGTCCCGGGACTACGCCCGCTGGTGCGCCGCGGTCTTCGAGCGGCTCCATGACGCCTTTGGAAACTACTGGCGGAGGGCCGGCCTGGAGGTGGTCGACCCGCATCGACCTCTGGTGGTCATCATCTTCGCCGATCGCCAGGCCTACGAGGCCCATGCCGCCCGTGACCTGGGGGCCGCCGCCGATCGGGTGGCTGGCTACTACAACCTGCTGAGCAACCGGGTGACGACCTATGACCTGACCGGCAGCGATGCCCTGGGGCCGGATCGCGGGCGGCGGCCGGGTGCGACCGCGGCGGCGATCCTGGCGAGCCCCGCCGCTGCCGGCCTCGTCTCGACGCTCGTGCACGAAGCCACGCATCAGTTGGCCTTCAACGGCGGCCTTCATCGCCGGCTGGCGCCGGTGCCGGTCTGGGTGAGTGAGGGAATCGCGACCTTTTTCGAGACCCCCGACGTGACGAGCCCCCGGGGCTGGCGGGGTGTCGGGGAGGTCAATCCGCCACGACTCGAACGGTTCCTCGCCGGGCATTATCCGGGTCTGATCGAGAAGATCATCCGCAGCGACGAGGGGTTTCGAGATCCCGACGAGGCTCTCGACTGCTACGCGGCCGCCTGGGCGGTCACGCATCACCTGGTCCGAACGCGGAAGCGAGATTTTGTCGCCTATCTCGACCTGCTGGCCGGCAAGCAGCCCCTCGAGACAGACTCTCCCGAGCAGCGTCTCCGCGAGTTTCGCGAGGCATTCGGCGAACCGGCCGAGATCGAGCAGGACGCTCTCCGGGCGGCGGCCCGCCTGGCCGCCCGCCCGCGGGCCCGGTGAGCCGGCAGGCCCAACGGCCCGCCCTGACCGGGAGAACCGGTACAATTTGCCGGGCTCTGATCGCGTCTCCCGCGGGATGACGATGGAACCCCGGCGGGGATTGTGCACTGCCGCCCGCGATCGCAGTGCGCTCCCTTGCCTGTGCCCGACAGGTTCCGTACCGCTGAAAAGGTCGCCCCCTGATGGCCGTCAACCGCACCACGCAACTGGCGATGACCACCGCACTGGGGATCTTCGTGATCCTCAGTTTCGCGCTCGGCATCATGTCGTACATCTTCGCATCACGGCAGTTCGACGCCGAAGCCGAGCGGGATGAAGCCCGGCAGCAGGCTGCCGATGCCCAGATGCAACTGACCACCGCCAAGACGGAGCAGGAAGAACTGCGGAAAATTATCGGTGTGGACGCGGAGACACCGGTGGCCGACATCGATACCCGACTGACCGAGCAGTTCTCCAGTTTTCCTCAGAAGGAGAAGTCGTACGCGAAGCTCGTCGAGCTTCTGCAGGATGCCAACCGTAAGACCGCCGAGGAGAAACTGGCGGACGAGCGGGAAAAAGACGCGGCGATTGCCACGGAGCGGCAGGACAAGGTGGCGGCCGTGGCGGCCAAGGAAACGGCGGAAGCCGCCAGACAGGAGGCGGTGGAGACGCTCGCGACGGAAAAGCAGAAGTTCGATGCCCAGTGGACGGAGCACGAGAAGAATCAGGCCGCCCTCCTCGACAAACAGCGGGAAGCCGAAGAAGAGGCCCGCACGCTTCGCAACGTGAAACAGGAGATCGAGCGGAGCCTCGAATACATCGCGCCCAGTCGCCGGACGGGCTTCGATGAGAAGGGCCCGGTCGAACAGCTGGAGGTCGTCCGTACGGAGTTGCGACTCCAGGCCGAAGCGATCATCAATCTGAACAAGGTTCTGGCCCGGCTTCGGGTGGCCGACCCCGATCTCCAGAAAACCATCGCCGAATATCGTTCCGATGATGACCGGATCCAAGCGATCGATGGGCAGATCATCGACGTCGATGCCCGCACGGGGAGTGTGCTGATCTCCTCCGCCACCACCGAAGGAGTCCGGCCGGGCTTGATCCTCTACGTCTTTCCGCCCGGGGAAGAACGCCCGGCTTTCGGTGACCGCAAGGGGACGGTCAAGGTATCTCAGGTTGAAGGCCCGTCTCTTCTCCGTGCGACGATCAGTCAGGAGACTGCCCAGGATCCGATCCTCTCCGGCGATGCGGTGGCCACCAGCCTCTGGTCGGCCGGTGTCGCCCCCACGATTGCGATCGTCGGCTTCAGCGATTTGGACCGCGATGGCCAGTCCGACCGGGATCGGCTCGTGGCGATGGTCAAGAATGCCGGTGGTGAAGTTGTCGACACCGTGTCCCCTGACACCGCCTTCGTCGTCGACCTCGGACCACCGCCCTCCCAGGGTGACGCCCAGCCGCCGGACTGGGTAGCCGAAGCCAAACGGCAGGAACTGGCAGTCAAGACGGCCAGGATCATGGGAGTGAAGATCGTGGGGATCGGGAGCCTCCTTGACGCCCTGGGGGTCGACAGGAGTGCGTTCCAGCCCAACAGGCTCCCCCGGTCACGGCAGACCACCCGGGTGCCTCCGGTGCGATGACCGGCAGCCTGCCGGGCGGGGTTTTTTGCGTCTCTGCGATGAGTGGGTCCGGTCCGTGGGGCCGTGGCATACTGCTGGGGCTTTCGGCAGTCCCTTCAACGCCCACCCCGCCTCGGAGAGTTGCACCGTGCCCAACCGCATCCCACGCGCCCGCCGTTCGGCAGCGGACGAGATTCGACTTGTGGCTCATCGATTTCTGTCCACCCTTGCCGGGGCGGTCCTCCTGGTCGCCACCCTGCCGGTAGTTGCCGGCGAGTTCGTCCCGATCTTCGACGGCAAGACCCTGACAGGCTGGGAAGGAAAGCCGGAGTTCTGGCGGGTCGAAGACGGGGCAATCGTCGGCGAGACCACCGCCGCCAACCCGACCAAGGGCAACACGTTTCTGATCTGGCGGGCCGGCGAGGTCGACGACTTCGAACTCGAACTCGACTATCTGGTCAGCGAAGCGGGCAACAGCGGCATCCAGTATCGCAGCAAGGACATGGGGGACTTCGTGGTCGCCGGCTACCAGGCAGATCTCGAGGGAGGGCCCCGCTTCTCGGGAATCACGTACGAGGAGCGAGGCCGCGGCATCCTCTGCCAGCGGGGCAAACGGGTCAGGATCGGCCCTGACGGGAAGAAGACTCCCGGCGAAGTGATCGGGGATTCGGCATCGCTCCAACAGGCGATCAAGCCGGGCGAGTGGAACACCTACCGGATCGTGGCCCGGGGGCCGAAGCTCCAGCACTTCATCAACGGGCAGTTGATGTCTGAAACGATCGACGAGCAGAACGGCCCGCGGGCCCAGCAGGGCGTGCTGGCGTTGCAACTCCACGCCGGCCCACCGATGAAGGTGGCATTCAAAGACATCCGCCTGAAGCGAACCCGACTCACCGACGGCCTCAAGAAACTTGTGATGGTCGCCGGGAAGGCGAGCCACGGCCGGGGACAGCATGAGTTCCGGGCCGGCTGCCTGCTGCTTCGACAACTCCTCGCCGAGTCGTGCCCCGATCTTGTCACGGCCGTCTACGAGGGTGGCTGGCCAGAGGATCCCACGGCCTTCGACAACGCCGACGCCGTCTTTTTCTTCGCGGACGGTGGCCGCGGCCATCCGGTCATCCAACGCAATCGGCTGGCCCAGATCGACGCCCTGGCCAAGCGAGGCGTGGGGATCGCCTGTCTCCACTACGCGGTCGAAGTGCCCAAGGAGAAGGGCGGCCCCCAGTTTCTTGACTGGCTAGGGGGCTACTTCGAGCCCAACTGGTCGGTCAATCCCCACTGGACGCTCGCCGAAACGCAACTCGCCAAGGAACATCCGATCACCCGGGGCGTCGAGCCCTTCGAGATCAACGACGAGTGGTACTACCACATGCGGTTTCGTGAGCCTGCCGATGGGCTGACGATGATCCTGACCGCCGTGCCACCAGACTCCACCCGCGAGCGGCCCGACGGACCGCACAGCAACAACCCGACGGTGCGGGCCAACAAGGGCAGCCGCGAGACGGTGGCCTGGGCCTACGAGCGGGCTGACGGCGGCCGCGGCTTCGGCTGCACGGGAGCCCACTTCCACAGCAACTGGGGAAACGCCGATTTCCGAAAACTGATGCTCAACGCCCTCGCCTGGACGGCCGGACTCGAGGTGCCGGCCAGCGGCCTCACTTCGGCGGTGAGCGACGCCGATCTCGAGGCGAACCTCGATCCCTGAGCGGTAGCCACCGCCACGGACTCCACCCAGCAGGGATTCCCGTGTAGGGTATGCCGCGGCGACGCATGACCCGGCAAAGGAGAACTCGATGCCAAAGTTGACTGTTGAAGACGTGGGAACGTTCGAAGTGCCAGCCGGCAAGCGGCTGGTCAACGCCCTGGTGGACGAGTGCGGCGTGGATCAACTGCATGCCTGCGGCGGCTTCGGCCGCTGCACCACCTGTCGCGTGGAGTTTGTGGAGGGTGAGCCGGCGAAGATGACCAAGGCCGAGAAGGAAGTGCTGGATGCCAAGGGGCTCTCCGGCACGCCGGGCCTACGGCTCTCCTGCCAGATCGCCTGCGATGCCGACATGACCGTCAAGGCGGTCAGCCGGCTGGCCGGCTCCGGCCGGGCCGACGCCGGAAGCCGCCCGGGCGACGCGATCGAGCCGCCACCCGAATGGGTGTGAGGGGGGCCGAGAAAAGGCTGGCGGCTCCCGCCGGGGGCTTCTATGGGGCGGGGGTTGGCCGGGGCCGATCGGCGAGGAGGGCCTCGAGGAACCGGGCCGACTCGCGGGCCGTGTCGATCCAGCGGTGCGACTGGCGGGGCAGTTCGACGTGGAGTCCGCCGGCGTAGCCTCCCTCCCGCAGCGTCGCCAGCAGCGGTGCGAAGTCGACGTCGCCGGTGCCTAGCGGCAGGTGCTCGTGGCGGCAGGAGAGCATGTCGTCGACGTGGACGTTGACGATCCGGTCGATCCAGGGTCGGATCACGTCGGCTGCCGGCCGCTCACCGAGGCATTCGAGGTGACCGGTGTCGATCGTGAGGCGGAAGCCGGCCGGCTCGCCGAGCCGCGCCACCAACTGGCCGAAGCGGGCGACCGTGTCGATGAACATGCCGGGCTCGGGCTCGAAGCCGAGCGGCAGCCCGCGGCGGGCGGCGTGCTCGAGGATCGGCCGGAGCGAATCGATCAGTCTGGCCCAGAGGGTGTCGGCGTCGGCGGCATCGCTGGCGGCGCCGCTCCAGAGCGAGAGGCAGCCCGCCCCGAGTTCGGCGGCGATGTCGATCGCCCGCCGGGTGAACTCGATGCGCCGCTCGCGGCCGGCCTGCTCCGGCGAGATCAGGGTCGGCTCGTGCTTGCGGAGGGGATCGAGCAGGTGGCGGGCTCCGGTCTCGACCACGCGGGCCATCGCGTGGCGATCGAGGGCGGCCCGCCAGCGGCCGAGTTCGGCGGCGAGGCCAGCCGCGAAGGGATCGAGCCGATGGTGGTCTGGCGTGATCGCGAGCGACGTGTAGCCGAGGTCGGCGAGGATTCCCACCGCCTCGAGCGGATCGGTGTCGCCAATGCTGTTGGTGCTGAAGCCGAGTCGCATGGCCGGGAGGGATCAGGTGGGAGGCACGAGCCGCTTGAAGAACAGGAACCAGGCCAGCAGGCAAAGCACCACGATCGCCCACCGCTCGCCGCAGGCGGCCAAGACGAGGATCGCGTCAAGCGTGATGATCGACATGATCGCGTTGCCGACCGCGAACCGGACGCGGCCAGGCGTCGGATCGGCCACTCCCATCGCGGCCCGATAGAGGATCGAAGTGACAATCAACGCCCAGAGCAAGAGCCAGTTGGAGACGGGCATCAGCGGCCCGCCGACCAGTTCGATCGGCCCCCGGTCGGGCAGCCAGACGAAGCCCGCCGCGATCACCAGGCCGAGGAGCATGATCAGCGTGCCCGCCACCAGCAGCGGCCGCCGGCTGCGGCCCGCCTCGTCACGCGCGTAGAGCGTGATTCCCATGACGTAGAGTCCCATGCCCGAAGGGATCAGCCACTGCTCGCTCGTCGCTGGTCCACCGGCGGCCATCATCCCGAGCAGCCAGGCGGCCGACCGGCAGCCCCCCATCACCACCGGCCCCAGCGGCGTCGCCTTGGCGTGGCGATCGTAGAGCCAGACCGCCACTGCGAGCGCGATGCCGAAGACCGCCGGCCAGGGAGAGGAGACCAACCAGGCCAGGCCCGCGGCCAGGGCCACGCCACCAGCCAGCAGCAGCCCGCCGACGGTGACCGCCGCCCCGAGTGAAACATCCCCGCGGGGCAGCGGCCGCTCGGGCCGTTCACGACGGTCGAGTTCGACGTCGCAGACATCGTTGAGGACCATCCCGGCTGCGTAAAGGAGGACCACGGCCCCAACTGCCAGCCAGCCGGCCGGCGGGGGCCAGTCGAGCTGGCGGGCCTGCGAAACGATGAGGAACCCTGCCAGCGGGTCGGCCACGGCCGTGGCCAGGTTGGGCAGTCGCACGAGCCGGAGCCAGGGAAGCATCGTGAAGATCCGTGAGGTATCAGGAAAGCTCCAGGCCCACCCCCGCTGCAACGGCGGTCAGGTGGGCCCGCGCAGCGCGGGCCGCCTCGTCGGGACGTTCGCGGTAGGGGTAGAGTTCGACGGTCAGCCAGATGTCGGGCGTGTGGGTAGCGATCGCCCCGAGCAGAGCTGGAAAGTCGATCGCCCCCTCGCCCGGCACGAGATGCTCGTGCACCCGCGTGGCGGCGATGTCTTCGAGGTGGTAGTGCCGCGTGTGATCGACCAGCCGGGGAATCCAGGCGGCTGGATCGTCAGCGACGCAATAGGCGTGGCCGACATCGAAGTTCAGGCCGAGCGACGGGTGGTTTACCCGTTCGGCGAACTCCAGGTACTGCTCGAACCGCTCGATCAACAGCCCTGGCTCAGGCTCGATCAGGAGCATGACGCCGGAGGCGGCAGCCACGTCGAGGACCGGCATGATTTCCTCGTAAAAGATCGCCGTCGCCTCCTCGCGGGTCTGGCCCGGGGCGAGCTCCCCGCCCGGCTCCGTCGAGATCGCCGGAGCCGCCAGTTCGGCGGCCAGCCTGAGGGCCCGCTTGGTGTGCTCCCGGCGGATCGCCCGGTAGTGAGGATCGGGATCGGTCCAGCCGGGATGCCAGTAGGGCTGCCGCGGGTCGGCCACGGCGTTCATCATGAAGGCGTTGATGTTGGAGATCGTCAGGCCGTGCTCCCGCACGGCCCGGCGGATCGCCTCCTTCTGGACCTCGAGCAAGCCCGCCGGCCAGGCGTGGGGCACGTCGGCGAGCAACTCGATGCCCCGGTAGCCCGCTCCGGCGATCCGGGCCGCCGCCTCCTCGACCGGCACGTCGAGGTAGGCATTGGAACTGAAGGCGAGCTGGAGCGGCATGAGGGCGAGTTCCGGACCAAAGCCCGCAAGCCTACCAAGGTTTCAACCGCACCTGGAGCCCCGTCACTCCGTGACCGGTATCGGTCAGCAGGGCCGACCTTTCGCGGGCTCGGGGTGGAAAAGGGTACAGGCACCTCGCTTCGCTCGGAGCCAGTCCCCTTTTCCATAGAAGCCTCACGGCCAGAGCACCAGCCGGTCCTCCACCCAGGCCGGCCGCAGCGGAAGCCGCTCGAGCTCGGTGTAGTAAATCGCCGACGGATCGACGCCGCGGGCTTCCATCAACTCGATGTGGCGGGCGACCGGCCCCCAGTCGAGCAGCCGGGGGAGCAGGCCGCCCCAGACAATCGCCACGATCGCGAGGCCCGCCGCGAGCCGGAGGACATCGCGGGCCGGGGAGCCTGACTGCCTCATCACTCAACCGCCTTTCGGAACAGCCAGCCGAAGGTGAGGCTCGCCATCGCGAGCGTGAGGGCGAGGTTGAGCGACTGGCCAAGCACGTAAAGCACGACCGGCCGGCCGCTGGCGAGCACCGGCGCGAGCTGCCGGAAGTTGGTCTGCAGCCCCATGCAGACAAAGCCTGTGCAGAACAGCCAGCCCCGCAGCGGCTTGGTGAAGCCGCCGGTCGCCCCCTCGACCCAGAGGGCCTGCTCGGGTCCCCGCGTGTGCAGCCAGGAGCAGACGAGCGAGGCGGCCAGGAAGCCGAGGATGAAGCGGGGAAACCGCTGCCAGATCTCGCCGAGGAGCGACCCGCGGGGACCAGCCGCCTCACGGTCGACCCAGCCGGCCCAGTAGGCAGCCACGGCAAAGGCGATCAGGCCGATCATCGAGTTCTGGATCATCTTGACCGTCGCCGCCACCTCGCCCGCCTCCTTGCCGAGCGTCTCACCGGCGGCCACCACCGCCCCGGTCGCATCGATCGTGCCCCCCAGCCAGGCGCCCCCGACGAGCGGATCGAGCCCCAGGGCCGAGATCACCGGCGGCATCGCGACCATCATGATGACGGTGAAGAACAGCGAGAGGCCGATCGCCAGCGAGAGTTCCTCCTTCTTGGCCCGGCAGGCTCCCGCCGTGGCGATCGCGGCGGACACCCCGCAGACCGACATGTCGGCCGCGAGCGTCATGCAGAGGGACTTTGACGGGATCCGCAGGAGGCGGACACCGAGCAGGTAGGTCGTCACCAAGACGATTGGCGTCACGATCCAGGAGGTCATCAGGCCCGGCAGGCCGAGGGCCAGGAGCCGGCCGACGAGCACCTCGGCCCCGAAGACCACGAGGCCCGTCTTGATGAAGAACTCCCCCAGCACCGCCGGTGCCAGCCAGCGGGGCACCCCGGCGGCATTCGACACGAGCAGGCCGACCATCAGGGCCCAGAGCGGATAGGAGAGGTTGTAGTACTTGACGGTCTTCTGGCCGGCCAGCAGGTAGGCCAGGCAGGCGAGCATCACCAGCACCGCCGCCCCGGGCAGGTACGCTCCCAGGCCGCGGCCACCCAGCACGACGCCCAGGCCGCCCACGAGTCCGACCCAGCCCATCCCCAGGAGGATCGGCTGGAGCTTCCACTCGCCGCTTCCATCCTGGAAGGCCGCCAGCGGCTGATCGCTCCAGGTGCCCGGCTTGCCAACGGTCTTCGCCAGCGGCGTGGCCCAGCCCTTGGGATGCAGCGCGCGGCTGCCGGGCTCCTCCGCCGGCCGCGCCTGCCAGGTGACCGCCAGTGCCAGGAGCACCGCGGCCAGACCGATCACGACCGCCGCCAGATCCTCATGGAGTCCCTTGCGCATCCGCTGATCTCCCAGCACAAGCCGTCGGCGACCGGCCGCCGCGATTCTCGCAGCGATCGCCCGCTCCTCGCGGGCTGCCCCTGCGACCCGCTATCCTGACCAACTTCCGTCCCTGGAGAAATCCCAATGCACCGCCAAGGTTCCGCAGCTCTCCTCCTGGTCGTGTCGGTGATCCTGCTCTCCGGAGCGTTGGCTGCGGCTGCGGCTGCCGCCGACGTCGCTCCGCCACCCAACGTCGTGCTGATCTTCACCGACGACCAAGGCTACGGCGACCTCTCCTGCTTCGGCTCGAAGACGATCCGCACGCCGAATATCGACCGGCTGGCCCGCGAGGGCCGAAAGTTCACGAGCTTCATGGTGGCCTCGCCGGTCTGCTCCCCCTCCCGGGCGGCCCTCCTGACCGGCTGCTATCCCAAGCGGGTCGGCATGCATCGCCACGTGCTTTTCCCGACCTCCACCACCGGGCTCGATCCCGCGGAGCAGACGATCGCCGACCAGCTCAAGGGACAGGGCTACGCGACCGCCTGCTTCGGCAAGTGGCACCTCGGCCACCTGCCGGAAGTGCTGCCGCGGGCCCAGGGCTTCGACGTCTACCTGGGGATTCCCTACTCCAACGACATGAACCATCCCGACAACAAAGGCCGGCCGCCCGGCGGCACCGCCGGGATGGACGCCCTCTGGGCCGACCCCGAGTCGGCGCTCACCAAATGGAACACGCCGCTCTATGAGAACGAGAAGATCGTCGAGCTGCCGGTCGACCAGCGGACCGTCACCCGTCGCTACACCCAGCGGGCGATCGATTTCATCCGCGAGCATCGCGACGGGCCATTCTTCGTCTACCTGCCCCACTCGATGCCGCACATTCCCTTGTATGTGCCCGACGATGTCCGTGATCCAGATCCGCTCCGGGCCTACATCACCACGATCGAGCACATCGACGCCGAGGTCGGCCGCATCCTCGACACCCTCGACGACCTCGGCCTCGCCGACACCACCTACGTGATCTACACCAGCGACAACGGCCCCTGGCTACCCTTCAAACATCATGGCGGCTCGGCCGGTCCGCTCCGCGACGGCAAAGGCACCACCTTCGAGGGCGGCCAGCGGGTGCCCTGCCTGATCCGCGGCCCCGGGATTCCCGCCGGCACGACCTGCGATGCCCTGACCGGCACGATCGACGTCCTGCCCACCCTCGCCGCCCTGACCGGCGGCACGCTGCCGCCCGATCGGCAGATCGACGGGCTCGACGTGTCGGATCTCTGGCGAGGCGAGGTCGAGGCCTCTCCCCGGGATGAGTTTCTTTATTACACCGCTCACGGCGAGATCGAGGGAATCCGCCAGGGCTCGTGGAAGCTCCTCGTCAAGCGGCCGCGGCGGGCCCGAAAGACGGCGGCTGACGCGGATCCCCCCGCCCCGCAGGTGCTCCTCTTCGACCTGGCGACCGACCTCGGCGAGCGGACCAACCTCGCCGCCGAGCATCCCGATGTCGTGACCCGCCTTCGCGACCGGATGACCGAGCTCGACGGCGAGATCACCGCCCACGCCCGCCCCCAGTGGTCCCGCGAGTAACGGCCCCGTTTCTAAACCGCCACGGTTACTCGGGCTTCGGGGTGGGCCCGTGCCATCTCGCCGGACGCTCGCTATGG
>JAQCJP010000320.1 GCA_027592945.1 Planctomycetota bacterium | reverse complement strand
CGACTCACGAGCGAGTCACTATCGGCCAAGTGAGCACCCTGTAGCAAAATCCCCCGGATTCGAGCATGTCACCGCCGGCCCCGGGGCATCGATGGGATTGGTCGGGGTTGGGGGTGGCCGGATCCCTGAAGTGTCCCCCGGCCAGAGGCCGGTCTGACGGCTTTCGGGAGCCCCGGCACCTCCGAAAACGGATGAACCCCGTGACGTAAGTCCAATCGGCGTGTCGCGCCGGGTGAATCTGGGGTGGCTGCGTAACCCGCGAAAGTGGCGCAGTTTTACAGGTTGGGCCCCGACCGCTAGCCTCTTGCCCGAGTTTTGGCCCACGAACCCTCGCGGGGCGGATCGTCTCCGCCCGATGAAATGGGGGTCTGGGCGACCTGGAGGCAAACGGCGATGAGAATGACATCCGGAACGGTGCGGCTGGAGTCAGCCCGCCGCATCATGGTTTCGGCGGGCCAACTGGCCCTCTGCCTTTTCCTGGCGACGGTCACCGTTGCCGCCGACGAGCCTCGCTGGCTGACCAGCCACGAGGAGGCCCTGGCCGCCGCGACCGACACCGGCCTGCCCGTCCTGACGGTCTTCACCGGTAGCGACTGGTGCCAGCACTGCCGGACGCTCGAGCAAAACGTCCTCGAGACGGAAACCTTCCGGACGTGGGCGGCCGACCGGGTGATTCTCCTGATGATCGATCTGCCCCAGGAGGGGATTTCGCTGGCGGAGCGAAAGGCTCGCTCCCGGGTCTGTATCCGCTACGGCGTCCGCTCCTTTCCGAGCGTCGTGCTCGTGGGAAGCGACGGCCAGGCGATCACGACCCGCGCGGGCTATCGCGGCCAGTCGGCGGCGACCTGGGTGGCATCGCTCGAGGGCGAGTTGCCTGCCCGCTCCCTGGCGGACGGTGGCCGCGTCCACTCCCGGCTCGACGAGGCCGTGGCGACCGCCCAGGGAACGAAGAGGCCGATTCTTGTGATGGTCTCGCGGCCCGGAGATAGTGGCGCGACCACCCGGCTGGCATCACTGATGGGAGACCCGGAGTTCGAGTCCCTGGCCCGCGAGAACTTCGTCGTCGCACAGCTGCCGCCGGCCGGGACGCTGGCCGGCTCGCCGGACGACGAGGCGGTCGATGAACTCTTGGGGGGCGAGGAACTGGCCCCGGAGGCAGTCGGGATCGTGGTCACCGATGACGGGCACACGCCGCTGTTCAGCGAGTCTGGTGACCAGGAGCCTCGCCGTGTCGTCAACGGCTTGCGCCGCTTCCTGGCGTCCCGGCAGGCCGCTCGCAACGCCCGCCGGTAGCGGCCGTCAGCCCTGGAATCGCCCTGCTTCGGTGCTCAGGTCGGCCGCAGCCGAGCGAAGCTCGCTGAGGGAACTGGCGAAGACCTCGAGGGACGAGGCCGTCTCGGTCGCGTCTCCCCGCAGCGAGTCCATGGCGTCGCGGATCTGGCGGGCCCCTTCCGACTGGGCCTCCATGCCCTCGTGGACCTGCTCCAAAGCCTCGGTGACCGACTGGACCGGCTCGATGATGCGGCCGAGTTTCTCGCTGACGTCGGCAACTTCGCCGATCCGGCTGCTGACTTCGTTGCGAAACCGATCCATTTCCATGGTGCCCCCGGCGACGGCCGCCTGCATGTCGCGGACCATTCGCTCGATGTCCTTGGTCGCCAGCGCCGTCTGATCGGCCAGCCGGCGGATCTCCTGGGCGACGATCCGGAAGCCACGACCAGATTCTCCGGCCTTTTCCGCCTCGATCGTCGCATTGACCGACAGCAGATTGGTCTGTTCGGCCACCTTGGCGATCGCTGTGACGACCGACGTGATCCCGCTGGCCCGTTGGCTGATCGTCGCCAGCTTGCGGGTGAAGGTGTTCATCGCCTCGTCGAGCTGCTGCATCGAGGCGGTCATGCTCGCGAGCCCGCCGCGGCCATCGTCGGCCACGCCGGCCGCGTCGCGGGCGATCTTGGTCACGCTTCCGGTCGCCTCGAGCAGCTGCTCGCTGGTGGCCGAGATCTCAGAGGCCGCCGTGGAAATCTCGTTGGTCGCCCCGCTGAAGCCAGCCACCGCCCGCTCCTGACGGGCCAGGGCCGCTGCCGTGTCGTGTTCGATGGTGGTCAGCCGCCGGGCAGAGTTCGACATCGTCGCCACGAGCTCACGAAAGGTGTGCTGCATCGCTACAAACGCCGCAAGCAGCTGGCTTGGGCCGTTGCGGCCACCCAGGATCACCTCCCGTCCGAGGTCGCCGGCAGTGATCGCCTCGGCGGCAGCCACCGCCTCCGCCAGCGGGGTGTCGATGCTCTCGCCGATGCGGCCGGCAAGCACCGCTGCCGGAAGCCCGACGAGAAGGGCGGCCAGCAGGGCCGCCAGCCCCAGCCTGGGCAGGCTGCTGCCGGGCTGCGGCTCGACGGCCTCGCGGCCCGTGGTGTCGATGACGGCCGCGGCTGCCTCGCTACCAAGCCAGCCCGGCAGCACCGTCACCACCGTGACAGTGGCCAGGGCGGAGACGGCGACGACAAGGACAGTGAACAGGACGAGCGTGGTGCGCAGCGACATGCGGCGGCTCCGGCGAAACCAACAGGGAATCACCGAACCCTAGTTCACCGCGGCGGCGCGTGCCACGGGGCGGTCAGCGACCGGGCTGCACGGCCGTCACGACCGCTGCGATCGGCACCAGCGGCGGCGCGGCTCGGACCGTCTGCC
>JAQCJP010000064.1 GCA_027592945.1 Planctomycetota bacterium | reverse complement strand
CGGGGGCTTCTATGCGGCAGGGGATCGGTCTGCAGTAGAATCAGCGGAGTTGTTTATGGCCGCGGCCGGTTCCCCCCTTGGAGACAACACAATGGCAACGCCCCAGAGCGTTCTTTCCCGCCGCCGGCTTCTCTCCGGCGTTGCCGGAGCTGCCGGGATCGCGGCTGTTGGCGGGCCGATAGCGATCGCCGCCGAGGCAGCGACGGCTGCGCCAGCACCCACCGCCGAGTCGCTTGCCGGAGTGCTGCATGAATCGCTCAGCCCCGAGCAGCGGGCGAAGGTCTGTTTTCCCTGGAACTACACGCACCCCAAGTTCGGCCTCCTGCGAACCCGGGTCGGCAACAACTGGAACGCCACCGAACCCGAGGTTGCCAGCGACTTTTTCACCAAGGATCAGCAGCGACTGGTCCGGGATATCTTCGAGCGGCTCATCGAGCCGGAGTGGCATGCCCGCTTCGACCAGCAGATGGAGGACGATTGCGGGGGATTCGGTCACGGCCATTCGATCGCGCTGATTGGTGAGCCGGGCAGCGGCACGTTTCAGTTCTTGCTCACCGGCCGTCACATGACGCTGCGGTGCGACGGGGATGCGGCGGAGCATGTCGCCTTCGGCGGGCCGATCTTCTACGGCCACGACGCCGGGGGATTCAACGAGGAGAAAGATCATCCGGGCAACGTCTTCTGGCCGCAGGCCCTGGCGGCCAACCGGATCTTTGAGATGCTCGACGGCCGTCAGCGGCGAGAGGCACTCGTCGCCCGACTGCCCCGCGAGAACGCGGTCGCCTTTCGCGGCCGCCGGGGCCCGATCTCCGGCATTCCGGTCAGCGACCTCTCCCCCGACCAGCGAGAGGAACTCGAGAAGGTGCTGACGGTTCTCCTCGAGCCCTACCGCACGGTCGACCGCGACGAGGTGCGGGGCTGCCTGGAGCGACAGGGCGGGCTCGATGACTGCCGGCTGGCGTTTTACACGAAGGGAGACATCGGCAACGATCGTGTCTGGGACAACTGGCGGCTCGAGGGTCCGGCCTTCGTCTGGCACTTCCGAGGCGCGCCGCATGTTCACGTCTGGGTGAATGTCGCCGATTCGCCAGCCGTTGCCACCAACGCCTGAGTCAGAGAGGCTGTCGCCCATCGTGAGTCGCGAGTGCTGCATCATCGGGGGCGGAATCGTCGGCTTGTCGATTGCCCGGGAACTTGCGGGCCGCGGGCATCGGGTGCGGCTCCTGGCTCGTGAGCGGAGGCGAGACACAGCCTCCTGGGCCGCTGCCGGGATCTTCCCGCCCGCCCCTGAGCCGGGGCCGGATGCCGCGAATGCCAACGCCGGTCTGACGGCCTACAGCGATCGGCTCCATCGGCAGTGGGCCGCCGAACTCCGCAGCGAGACCGGCATCGACAACGGTCTGGAGGCCTGCGGTGGCCTGCACCTGGCCGGCGACGCAGCCGGGCTGGAGCGGCTCCGGGAAGCGGCCGAGGCCTGGCGAGGGCGGGGTTCGGAATGTCGCTGGCTCGAAGCCGGCGAGTTGGCTCGACGTGAGCCGGTCCTCGCCGAAGCGATCGCTGCTGGTCGGGTCGTCGGCGGATTCCTGCTTCCTGAGGAGGCCCGCTTCCGGCCGCCGCGACACCTCGAGGCCCTCGAGCGGTCGTGCGAGGCCCGAGGAGTGCGGCTCTCCCATGGCTGCGAGGTCACCGGCATCGAGATCGCCGGCGGGCAGGTTGCAGGACTGGCAGTCCGCGGCTTGGATGGCGATGAGGAGGTCGTCGCCGATCGCTACATCCTGGCCGCGGGGGCCTGGTCGGGCGGCTTGGCCGAGTCGCTCGGCGTCTCGATCGACACGCGGCCGATTCGCGGTCAGATCGCGCTCTTGCGGCTGCCGCGGCAGATCCTCTCCCGAATCATCAATCTGGGGCTCGACTACCTCGTGCCGAGGGAAGACGGCCGAATCCTGGCCGGCTCGACGCTTGAAGATGTCGGCTTTGATCCGGAGCCCGTGCCGACGGAGATCGACCGGCTGCTGGGTGTGGCCGCCGATCTGCTCGGTGACCTGTCGGCTGCCACGGTAGAGAAAACCTGGGCGGGGCTGCGGCCGGGTTCGAGCGACGGGCTGCCCTCGATTGGGCCGACGCCCGCGGCCGGCAATGCATTTCTGGCGGCGGGGCATTTTCGAGCCGGCCTCCACCAATCGACCGGCACCGCCGTGATTGTCGCTGACCTGGTCGAGGGCCGGCCGCCACCGCTCAACATCGCTCCCTTCGCCCCCGATCGGCCGCCAGGCCCGCCGGGACCCGATTCGGTGCCAACGATGCTCGCCCGAGCCGCGGCGGCGGGCTAGCCGGCGGTCGTCGGTGCCGGCGGGGATGCCGGCTGATCACGCCGCGGCCCCATCAGGCGGCGTGGGGTGAGAGGCGGCGATGGATCGCCTCGATGTCACCGGGCCGGAGGCCCCCATCGGGACGGGCGGCTGCGACGACGCGGGCCAGATCGGCCAGTCGCTTGATGGCCGCCGGGATGCCGGCGGCAATCTCGTGCACCGCATCGATCGCGGACTCCTCCCAGGCTAATCCCTCGGCCACGATCCCGGGGGAGCCCAGCAGGCTTGCCGTGTCAGTGCGGGTGCCCGGCAGGAGCGAGACGCGGATCGCGGTCGCTTCGGTCAGTCGTCGATCGCGGGCGATGAGCGTCAGCAGCCGGCCCTGTCCGGCCAGCACCAAGGCCGACGCGGGCTGCTGCGCTCGGCAGCGGGAAAGCAGCCGGGTAAGGTCTGCGTCGCTGGCCCGATGCGCGTCATCCGCGAGCACGAGCGGGGGCAGGTCATCCGGGCAGGCAAGCCAGGCCGCCACGTCGGCAACGGCACCGCCGGGGGCTGTCAAGGCAGCAAGCCTGTCGTCGGCGGCAAGTTGATGGAGGACGAGTGTCTTGCCGACCCCCGGCGGTCCGCAGAGCACGGCCATGCTGCCGGCCAGGTCAGCGCCGCAGGCGACCTTGGCGAAGGCCGCCCGTTGAGGATCGGTGAGCGTGAGCGAAGGGTCGGTCATGGGGCTGTTTCCTGCGCAGCGTCTGAATCGTGAGTCTTCTGCGGCGAACCGGTCGTCGGGGCGAAGGTCAGGACTTCGCCCAAGACCGCCACACCAACGGCTGCCAGGGCGGCGGCCCAGGCTGGCACCGGAGGCCGGTCCGCGCGGCGGACGAGGATGACCGCATCGCAGCCGAGGCTGGCGACGGCCAGCCGCTGCCGACGAATCGGCCCCGGCCGAAACCAGAGGCCGGCGTCGACGAGCACGATCCGTTTGTCGTGCAACTGGCCTCCGCCGGCTGGCTGGCCGGACGCTCCTGCGACAGCATCACCCTCAGCGAGGAGCGCGACCTCGCGACCGCGGGCCTGGAGCGTGCGGGCCAGGCAGACGGCAAGCGTCGAGCGGCCTTCCCCGCGTTCACCACCGGTGATGGCGATGACCCGGTGGCCGGCGAGCCTGGCCGCTTCGACCTCGTCGGCGAGGCCGGCCCATTGGTCGTGCCCGCTCTGCAACAGCTGGTCGATCAGGCCTCCGCCCTCGATATCACCGAGCGAGGCGGCTGGTGCCACCGGGACCGTTCGTGCATTTGGTGCAGGCGGTGCAGGAGCCGTTGGTGCCGGGTCGACCGGAGCCGTGATCTCGGTGGAATCTGGGGGGGTGGCAGTGCGGCTCAGCCAGGCGTCGACAAACGCCTGATCCAGGGAGTCGAGCGTCATCGGAGGGTTGTCTCCGGGGCGATGACGGGCGACTCTTCGGGTGCGGCAGCGAGTCGGAGTGGTGGGCGATCTGCCTCGCGGCGGTCGGCCTCGCGGTAGGCCACCAGCGACCAGATGCCGAGGGTGACGAGCGCGAGGGCGAGGATCGATGCCAGCGGCATGCGGGCCCGGCCATGGCTGCGAGCGGGGCGAGCTGCCCGTGGTCGCCGGACTGCCGCCGTCGGGAGGAGAGGACGCGCGGGCTGTGATGCCGCCGGCCCAGGGGCTGCCGCAAGGCCTGGGGCGTTGGACGCCACCTCCGGTGGAGTCGGCAGACACACGACCGCGGGCCGTTCCACGGCGATTTCCGGAATCCTCGCCAGCACGCGTATCGCCATGAAACCCCGCTCCCACGAAAGCCATCGTCGCCTGCGGGCGGCTGGCTTGAATGCGGCAGGGGAGCGGCCGGGGAGTCTGCCAGAGATGGGCCCGGCGATGGAAAATCCTGCTCCACGAAGGGGGCGGTATGCCGCCGCCGATGGTTGGCCTATGATGCTGAAACATGAGCCGTGGCCGATTCTGGCCGAAAAAATAGCCCATTTCACCCCGTTTTGCGGTTTGCCACCCTTGATTCCCACAACGCCTGCCGCCCGCCACGAACTGCTCCGCTCACTCCTCAAAGAACGGATCCTCATGCTCGACGGGGCGATGGGCACGATGGTGCACGCCCTCGGGCTTGATGAGCAGGGTTTCCGTGGGCAGCGATTTGCCGATCACCACCGCGATCTCAAGAACTGCATCGACGCCCTGGTGCTGACCCAGCCCGATGCGATCCGCGATATCCACGCCGCCTATTACGAGGCTGGCAGCGACATCGTCGAGACCTGCACCTTCGGGGCCACGAGCATGGCCCTGGCCGACTTCGGGCTGCAGAAATACACGCGGGAGATGAACCTCGCCGCGGCCCGGCTCGTTCGCGAGGCGGCTGATGCGGCCGAGGCCAAGGATCCTTCCCGCCCACGGTTCGTGGCCGGGTCGATCGGCCCGACCAATAAGCAGCTCTCGATCGCCGGCAACGTCGCCGATCCCGGGCATCGCGACGTCACCTTCGACGAGATGGTGGCTGCCTACCGGGAGCAGATCGAGCCGCTGATCGAGGGGGGCGTCGACGTGCTGCTGGCTGAAACGGCCTTCGACACGCTCGTTCTCAAGAGCTGCCTCTACGCGATCGAGCAGGTCTTCGCCGCGACGGGCGTGCGGGTGCCGGTGATGGCCTCGTTCACGATCTTCGAGGGGGGCCGCACCCTCTCCGCCCAGACGGTCGAGGCCTGCTGGACGAGTCTCGAGCACTTCGATCTGGTGAGCGTCGGCATCAACTGCGCCCTCGGCCCGGAGAAGCTCCGCACCCACGTCGCCGACCTGGCAGCGATCGCTCCGATTCCGGTGAGCGTCTACCCCAACGCCGGTCTGCCCAACGCCCTCGGCGGCTTCGATGAGACGCCCGAGATGATGGCCAGCGTCCTCGAGGAGTTCGCCCAGGCCGGCTGGCTCAACATCGTCGGCGGCTGCTGCGGCACCACCCCCGACCACATTCGGGCGATCGCCGAGGTGATGGCGAAGTATCCGCCCCGGAAGCCGGCCCCGCCACCCCGGCGGAGCCGCTATTCCGGCCTCGAGATGGAAGAGATCCGGCCCGAGAGCAGCTTCACGATCATCGGTGAGCGGACGAACGTCACCGGCTCGCGGGCCTTCTCCCGGCTGATCAAGGAGGAGGCCTACGAGGAGGCCCTCGGCGTCGCCCGCCAGCAGGTGGAGAACGGAGCCAACATCATCGACATCAACGTCGACGAGGGGATGCTCGACGGTGTGCAGGTGATGACGAAGTTTCTGACGCTTCTCTCCAGCGAGCCGGAGGTCGCCAAGGTCCCGATCATGATCGACTCCTCGCGGTTCGAGGTGCTCGAGGCGGGGTTGAAGTGCATCCAGGGCAAGGGGATCGTCAACTCGATCAGCCTCAAGGAGGGTGAGGAGACCTTCCTCCGGCAGGCCCGGACGATCCGTCGCTACGGGGCGGCGGTGGTCGTGATGGCCTTCGACGAGGAGGGGCAGGCGACCGACATCGAGCGGCGGGTGGCGATCTGCAAGCGGGCCTACCGGCTGCTGACGGAGGAGGCCGGTTTCCCGCCCGAGGACATCATCTTCGACCCCAACATCCTCACGGTCGCCACCGGGATCGAGGAGCACAACGCCTACGCCAAGAACTTCATCGAGGCGACCCGCCTGATCAAGGAGGCGATGCCGGCGGTCAAGGTTTCCGGCGGGGTGAGCAACATCTCCTTCTCCTTCCGCGGCAACGACGCGGTTCGCGAGGCGATGCACGCCTGCTTCCTCTACCACGCGATCCGGGCCGGGATGGAGATGGGGATCGTCAACGCCGGCCAGCTGGCGGTCTACGAGGAGATCGAGCCGGAGCTCAAGACCCGCATCGAAGACGTTCTCTTCGATCGGCGGCCCGACGCGACGGAGCGGCTGGTCGAGTTTGCCGAGACGGTCAAGGGCCGCGACCCGGCCGAGGTGGCTGCCGCCGACACCTGGCGGAGCCTGGGCGTCGAGGAGCGGCTCTCTCACGCGTTGATCAAGGGAATCGCCGACCATGTCGAGGAGGATGTCGAGGAGGCCCGTCAGGAATACGACACGAGCCTCGAGATCATCGAGGGGCCGCTGATGCGGGGCATGCAGACCGTCGGCGATCTCTTTGGCGAGGGGAAGATGTTCCTGCCGCAGGTGGTCAAGAGCGCTCGGGTGATGAAGCGGGCTGTCGCCCACCTGCTTCCCTACATGGAGGCCGAGCGGGCCGCCTCGGGCAACGAGCAGCAGTCGCGGGGCAAGGTGCTCCTGGCGACGGTCAAGGGGGACGTCCACGACATCGGCAAGAACATTGTCGGCGTGGTGCTTGGCTGCAACGGCTACGAGGTGATCGACCTTGGCGTGATGGTGCCCTGCAACAAGATCATCGAGGAGGCGATTCGTCACGAGGCCGACGTGGTGGGGCTCTCGGGCCTGATCACCCCCAGCCTCGAGGAGATGGTCCAGGTGGCCCAGGAGTTCGAGCACGAGAAGCTGAAGATGCCGCTCTTGATCGGCGGGGCGACCACTTCGGCCCGGCACACCGCCGTCAAGATCGCCCCCAAGTATTCCCGGGACGTCATCCACGTGACCGACGCCTCGCGTGCCGCCGGCGTCGTCGAGAAACTGCTCAGCCCGGGGCTGCGGGATGAGTTTTCCAAGGCCAACCGGGCGGCCCAGGCTCGCGACGTTGAGAACTTCAAGGCCCGCCAGACAACGAAGCTCATTCCGTATTCGCTCGCCTGCGAGAAGCGGTGGACCACCGACTGGGCCACCGCCCCGATCGCGGTGCCCGAGTTTCTCGGGACGCGGGTCCTGGAGAAGGTGCCGCTGGAGGAACTGATTCCCTTCATCGACTGGTCGCCCTTCTTCATGTCATGGGAGCTGAAGGGCAAATATCCGGTGATCTTCGACGATCCGACCGTCGGCGAGGAGGCCCGCAAGCTTCACCGAGACGCCCTGGCGATGCTCGACGAAGTCACCCGCGAGGGGACGCTGACCGCCCGTGGCGTCTATGGCTTCTTCCCGGCGAACTCCGAGGGCGACGACATCATCCTCTACACCGACGACGACCGGACCGCGGAACTCGGCCGGGTCCACACCCTCAGGCAGCAGTGGGAGCGGAAGGGGCAGGATGTGTTCCACGCCCTGGCAGACTTCGTGGCGCCGCGGGAGAGCGGCCGGGCCGATTACGTGGGGGGATTTGCCTGCACCGCCGGACACGGCTGCGACGAGCTCTGCCGCCGCTACGACGCCGAGCACGACGACTACTCCTCGATCCTGGCCAAGGCGGTGGCCGACCGGCTGGCCGAAGCCTTTGCCGAATGGCTTCACGCCAAGGTCCGGCGGGAGTGGGGCTACGGGCAGGAGGAGGAGCTTTCACACGACGAGCTGATCGCCGAGAAGTACCAGGGCATCCGGCCTGCTCCCGGCTATCCGGCCTGCCCCGACCACACCGAGAAGCGGGCGCTCTTCACCCTCCTCGATGCCGAGCGGGTGGCGGGGATGACGCTTACGGAGAGTTGCGCGATGATGCCGGCGGCAAGCGTCAGCGGGCTCTATTTCGCCCATCCGGAGAGCCGATACTTCGCAGTGGACCGGATCACCCGGGACCAGGTCGAGTCGTATGCGGCCCGCAAGGGAATGGCCGTCCCTGAAATCGAGCGGTGGCTCGCGCCAAACCTCGGGTATGACGCCTGAGCGGCGGGGCAGGGGATGAGGCAGCGGCGGTGATCGAGTGTCCGCGGGGCGGGACCGCCGCGAAGCGGTCAGCCGGTCTCATTGATTTCCACCCGCTCGCCAGGATACCGCATGCCAAGAGTCCGCCGGATCATTCACGATGCGGGTCCGCTGGAGGCGGTGCCGACCGCCACGAGCCTCCTCGTGGAGCGGTTTCACGAGCACATCCGGCACGAACGGGGCTTGGCAGCCAACACGCAGGCCGCCTACGCCCGCGACCTGCGGGATTTCTCGGCCTGGCTCGGCGGCCGAGCGGCAGGCTCGCTGAGTGTGCGAGAACTGGGCGACTACCTGGCGTTTCTCGCCAAGCGGGGTCTGGCCCGGGCCAGCATTTCCCGGCAGGCGGCCACGCTCCGCACCTTCTATGCGTTCCTGCAACTCGAGGGCGTCGTCAGCGAGAGCCCGGCGGAACTGCTGGCTCCGGGCCGGCCGGACGAGACGATGCCGGCCACGCTCGGCCCGGGGCAGGTCGACCGCCTGCTGGCCGCGCCCGATCCTGGGACCGGCCGCGGCCGCCGGGACCGGGCCGTGCTCGAGCTGCTCTACGCGACCGGCTGCCGGGCTTCTGAAGTTTCGACGATGCGGCTGGCCGACGTTCACCTCGCCGAGGCCTTTGCCACCTGCCGGGGCAAGGGCGACAAGGAGCGGGTCGTGCCGCTCGGCCGACGGGCGGTGGCGGCGATCGAGACCTGGCTCGAGCGGTCGCGGTCGCAGTTTGCCGCTCGCAGCGGCGGGTCGGCCCCGTGGGCGGTCCTCTCGGCGCGGGGCAACCGGCTCTCGCGGATGCGAATCTGGGACATCGTGCAGGAGCATGCCGCCGCCGCCGGCATCCCCCCGGGGATCGGTCCCCACACGCTCCGGCACTCCTTCGCCACCCACCTCGTCTCGGGCGGCGTCGATCTGCGGCACGTTCAGGAAATGCTCGGTCATGCGAGCATCGCCACCACTCAACGCTACACCCACGTCGACGCCGAGCGGCTCAAGGCCGTCCACGGGCAGTTCCACCCCCGGCGGTGAGCTCCCGGGCGCTTCTATGCGTCACCGCGCGCGGAATACGGGCCACCCCGAGCCACGGGTGAGGCAGGCTACTTCTGCTTCTTTGGCGGGGCGAACTTGATCTTCTGGATCAGCGGGATCACCTCGTCGCCCTGGACGATGCCCGAGGCGGCCGTGATCGCGCTGACGACGTGGTCGTACTTGAGGCCCGGATCACAGTCGAGTTCCATTTCCGTCAACTCGGCTTGGGAGAGATCGTTGCCAAAGGCGTCGACGATCTGGGCCTGGAGGGTCTGCGTGAGTTGTTCGGCGACCTGCTGCTTGGCCTGGCGGGCCCGCCCCAGCTGGCTGCGATCCTTTTGGGCGAGGGCGGCGTCAAAGGTGGCATCGGCGGTGGCGAGCTGGTCGAGCAGTTCCTGGCCGACGATCGACTTGCCCCCGAGTTGAACACCCGTGAGATATCCCTCGTTGTTGGCGGTCATCTTCACGATCAAGGGCGGGATCGGGTTGTCTTCGGCTGCCCCGGCGCTGGCGCCGAGCGGCATCCGAATGTTGAAATCCCCCTCGACGACCACCGTCTTGAGCGTCAGCATGAAGAAGGTCAGCAGCTGGAACACGACGTCGATCATCGGCGTCATGTTGATGTCGATTTTGCTGACGAGCTTGCTCTCGCGCTTGGCCATCGTGCTTCTCCGTCAAGGGCCCTTGTACTCGGCCCGCAGGACGAACTTGTCGAAGCCCTTTTCCTGGCAGCTGCGGATAATCTGCTGGACGTCACCAGTTCGGGAGCGGCCATCGGCCCGAACGACCACGGTCGCCTCAGCCGGCTCCTTGTTGGCGGCCAGCATGACGGCCTTTTCGTTTTCCAGGTAGTCGCCCAGAGCCGTCAGGTCGACCAGTTCGCCGTTGTAGATCACCCGGCCGTTGTTCATCAGCTGGAGCGTGAGGGGCTCGAGGTCGGAGTTTTCGACCGGCTTGGCGACCTGGCTGGTGGGCAGTTGCACTCGCTGATCCTGCTCGGCCTCGGTGAAGTTGAGGGTGAACATGAAGAAGGTGATCAGCTGGAAGGTGACGTCGATCATCGGCGTCATGTCGATGTCGGTCGCCGCCGCACTTTTTCGCTTTTTGGCCATGTCCGCTGCCGCCTTCCGAAGGTGCTGCTACTTCTTGCCCATGCCCTGGAAGCGGCTCATCAGCCGGCTGGTTTCGTCGGAGGCATCAGCATTGATTTCTTCAAGCCAGTTGCGAAACATCTGGAAGAAGAGCACCGCCGGAATGGCGATCCAGAGGCCGATCAGCGTCGTCACCAGCGCGGTGGAGATGCCGCCGGCGAGTTGGTCGGGCTTGGGAGCAACGCCCGGATTGTCAGCGATCTTCTTGAAGCTGCTCACCATGCCGGTGACCGTCCCGAGCAGACCGAGCATCGGGGCCAGGGCGCCGATCAGCGAGACATAGCTGATCTTGTGCTCGAGCTTCATCTGTTCCTCTCCCTGGGCCTCTTCCATTGCCTCGAGAGCCGCCGGGTAGCCCTGCTGGAGTTTGCCCATCCCGGCGGAGAGAACATGCCCAAGATAGGACTCGTCGTTCTTGGCCAACTCAAAGGCCGGCTGATACTCCTTGGCCTCGAGATGCTGCTCGAACTGCTCCGACAACTCGGCAGGCAGGAGCACGCTCTTGCGGATCTGGAGGAAGCACATGACGAGCAGGGCGACGAGGATGAAGGAGAGGAGGAGGAAGACGGGTCCAAAGACGAAGCCGCAGGCTTTGGCGATGTAGACAAGGAGATTGCTGCCTCCGCCGCTCGTCGCCTCCTCATCACCACCCATTCCCAGTTCATCCTCTCCCTGGGCGACCGCTACGTCGGGTGTCAGCAACGTCAGGGAGGCGGTCGAGGCGGCCAGCAGCAAAGCAACCAGCATCAGTCGCACCGCCGTCAGGAGGACGGGGCGTATCCGCCAGCCGTGAAAGGTACGCTCTCCCTCAACTGCTGCCACTGCATCCATCTCGTCTCTCCTGGGAAGGTAATGCGTCGTGATCGGGGTGGGGCCCGGCGCAAGGCCAAAGCCTACTCTGGGCAAGGCCGGAGGAGAAAGCCCCCTGCCCGAAGCCTCCTGACTCACGAGGCATCGTTATTGGGGGCGAGTTGCTGCGCCCAGGGACTTTCCGGGTAGGTCGTCGTCAGCAGTTGGGCCGCCTGACGGGCCCGCTCAGGCTGATTGGACGCCCCCCAGAGCTGCACCAAGTTGAAGAGTGCTCGGGCGTGCCATTCGGGGATGGCGTTGTAGACCAGATCAACGGTCAGGAACGAAATCAGGGCGTCGGTGTCCTGATTTCCGGCCGCCCGTTGGCACTCCCCGAGGGTCCCGTAGGCGGCTGCCAACAGATCCCGGTTCTCCGGATCGGCCTCGGCAATCACCGCTCGGGCGGCGGCCACGGCCTCGGCCGCCTTGCCGGTTTTCGCCAGGCAGCGGGCCCGACCGAGCACCGCCGACTGGCGTTCCGACAGCGCTGCTGCCAGGGCGAGCGCCTTCGACGTCTGCTCCAGTTTGCTCTCGCTTTTCCCCTGCGAGTCTGGCAATGGGATCCGCTCAGCGGCTTCGAACTCACGGGCCGCCTCGGCGTACCGCTCCTGTCGGATCAGCAGCCCAGCCCGGAGGTTGGCTGACCGGATCCGCAACGCCGGCGGGCCGCGGTCAAGCTGCTCGTAGGCGGCCGCGGCCGCGGAAAAGTCACCTGACTCGGCGAGCAGATCACCGAGCAGTTCCTGGCCAGCATAGGAGTGGTGGCTGCGAGCGTTGCTGTCGAGAAACTCGGCCAGAGCCTTGATGGCTGCCGGGCGTTGTTCCGGGCCAGCCGCCAAGGCCTCGGCAGCGACCTTGACGAACGCATGCTCCTGGCGAACCCGAGGACCGGCCACACCCTCCTGAAGCTCGATCTCGGCGATCTTCGCCAACTCGGCGACTGCTCCTGGCCCGTCCCCCCGCTCGAGCAAGGCCCGGCCGCTGGAGAGGCTTTCCGGCTCGTCCCCAAACCGTACGTCACGGACGGCCACGATTGATATCTTCTCGAGGCGGTCGCCAGGTTCCTGTTCGACTTCAATATCGCCGGGGGCCAGGCTCGTGATCGGGCCGTCGACCTCGGAGCCATCGGTCAGGGTGACGGTATCGGCGGCCCAAACAGGAGCTGTCGCGGCGAGGATGAGGCAGGCCAGCAGGTGTACAGCCGGCCGTGGGTGCGTCATCGAATCACGCAGGATGCGCGTCCTGGGAGTCATGCCAACACTCATCGCCTGCCTCCTGTCGTGCCGGAACCGGTCAGGGCTGCCTGCTTGTCTGCAGGCTCGGGCTCAGGAAATCCACTGGGCTGCTCCCCCAGTTCCTTCTGGACTTCCTTGAGCACCTTCTCAAACCGTTTGGTGAGTCCTTCCCCGCCCAGGTCGGGATAGAGTTTGCGGGTCATCAGGATGGCGGTCTTGGCCGTTTCCAGCCGCTTGCCACGATCCTTTGCCGTACCCGGCAACTGCGCGCGGGCGAGCAGGCATTCTGCGACCTGCAGGCGGGCATTGAAAAAAATCTCCCGCGCCCGGATCTCTTTCTCACTACTGCCGGAGAGCCCCTGGCGTGCGATCTTGTTGGCGAGATTACCCCAGCCCCAGATGGAAACCGCTCCCTTCCGGCCTGACACGGCTTCGCGGAGGAGGCTGTTGGCCTGGTCCGCATCGCCCTCCCGGGCCGCAGCCTCGCCGGCCGCCTGAAGGATCTCGGCTGCCGCAATTTGGGTCTCGAGCGAGTTCTGTCGCTTGGAATCGCCCAGAATCCAATCGATCTGCTCCTGGGCCTGAGCCCAGTTGCCGAGTTCCTGGTAGATCTTCGCCATTTGCAGGCGGATCGAGGGTTCGAAGCGAGCGACTTCCTGATCGTCCGTCCGGGCCAACATCGTCTGATAGGCCTTGGCCGCCTTGGTCAGGTATTCCGACTTTTTGGCCGGCGTGACCGCGCCGCCTGCCTTCTGACCCGATCCAAGTGAGAGGTAGGTGGTGGCAACCCACATCTGCGACGAAATTTTCTGGTCGCGAGCCGCGATCCGGTCGAGGAACGTCTCGAAGCCGGCGAGGATTTTCTGGGCCCGCTTGGTGACATCCCCGCCCGAGGTTCCACCGCTCCCGAGCGATTCCAGTTGGGTTTGGAGATCGCGGCCCATCGAGACGTACATCGCCGACAACTTGGCAGAAGCTTCCGCCCCCTCACCGGCGGCCGTCTCCAGGCCGTCCATCGCCTGCTCGGCGCTCTTGAAGTCTTGTTGTTGAATAAAGAGCCGCAGCGCCAGCGTGAGGGTCGCCTCTGCAAGCGAGCCCTTCTGAAGGGCCGGGGTGTTGTTGCGGAAGAGGGTCCAGGGGCCATAACTGGGATCGGTGAGAACCTCGTTGGCTCGCTTGTCGTCACCGTCTTCCATGGCGATCTGAATCCGCGAGAGAGCCCCGGCAACCGCGAGCGAGCCGAGCGTGCCGGAGGGCCGTGTCCCGGCTGCCGACACCGCCGCAAGCCCGGCGTCGAGCGTCGAGCGGGCGTTTGCTTTCCAGGCATCGAGTTGTTCTGCCTCGGCCGCAGCTTCCTCGGCTCGCCTCGCCTTCTGGATTTCTTGCCAGAGGGCGATCCCGCCGCGGAGGAGGATTTCCGGCTGTCGCGGCGAACTGGCCGGGACTTGTTCGATGATCGCGACGATGCCATCCGGATCGCCGGCAGTCGTGGCTGCTCCCATGGCGATCACCGCCGCATCAGCAGCTTCGGCCGAGTCGGGCCAGGTCTTGAGGACGATTCCGGCCAGTTCCGTCGCCTTGTCGCGGGCGGTGGCCTGATCTTCGGCCGTCCCCTGGCGGGCGGCCTGCTGCCAGGCCGCCATCGCGATTTTCGCGGCCTGCCGGCTGCCGGTGGCGTTCGGATATCGTTCGGCCAGCATTCGACCGAGGGTGCCCGAGGCAGGATATCGCTGGGCGTCGTAGAGGAGATAGGTGAGCAGGTAGCGAGCGCGATTCACCTGGTCAATCGAGCCGTCCTCGAGGCTGCCATCACCCGAGGGATCTGCAGCGAGGGGGTCTTCGATCCCGGCCAGCCGAAGGGCCGCCTCGAGGCTGGCCACCGTCGCGTTCCGGTGGGTCGCGGCGGCTTTCTGGGCCGCCGCCTTGGCGGCAGGGTCTGTGGCCGCCTTGGCCTTGGACGCCTCCGTCTGCATCAGATCCAGACTGACCGAGGCCTCGTCCATGGCCATCGCAAAGGTCTGTTCGCCCTCCTTCACCTCCTTGCCAAGGGCTGCGGCGATCTCCCGAGCCTCGGCCGCAAACTCGGCGTTGGCCTTGGCGACCTCGATCGCCAGTCGCCTCGCATCGACCAGCAGCCGCGTCTTCTCGGCCTTGGTCTTGGCATCTTGGGGGTCCATCGCGTCGGCCTGCGTCTTCATCAGCGAGGCAGCCCGATACTTGAGCCCGAGCCAGTCGGCATCGAGCTTCGCGCCCGGCAGCCGGCTGACATCCTCGAGGGCAAATCGCCTGGCGGAGGCGTCGAACTGCTCGTATTTCTCGAGGGCGAGCATGCACTCCAGCGACGTGTTGAGGGCCCGGGACCGGAGCAGGATCGCCAGGGGGATGCGCTGATCAATCACTGTCAGAGGCCCGAGGGTGTTCAAAGCCACTTCCCACTTGCCCTGCAGGGCGTAGTTTCGCCCTTCGTAATACAGGGCAAAGAGGCCGCCGCCCTTCGTTGGATACTTCTCGGCGATCTCCTTGAATCGCTTCGTCGAGGCCTCGAGAGCCTCCGTCCACTCTTTCGACTTCTCGGGATAGGCCTTGGCCTTTTCAAACACTGCCGCGGCAGCCGTGAGCCGCGTTTGGATCAGTTTTGCGCGGAGAGCTTCTTGCTCTGCTTCCAGCGCCTCCAGCCGGCGTCGCTCCTGAAAGGTGAGCTTGCGAGGCTCTGCCGGGGGCTTCGGCTTTTCGTCTTTCTTGTCCTCGTCTTGCTTCTCCTCGTCTTTTTTTTCGCGGTCTTTTCTGCCCGGTCGCTTGCCAGGCTTGCCGGCCTCCGGCGCGGGACTCTTCAGCGCGGCGATCTCCGCATCGACCTGCCGGAGCACGACGAGCACCGCGTCTTCGGCATTGGTGACCTCCGTGATTTCCGCACCGGGCTTGACGTTGCCGTCCAGTGCCTTGACCGCCTCATCGAAATAGCGGGCCGCCTCGGCCCGCAGCTTCGCGGCATCGGCACCGGGCCGGCTTGCCTGTTCGGCCTTGGCTCGCCCCCGTTCAACAAGCAGATTGCCCTTTTGCGTATAGGCGGCGATCGCTTGCCGCCCGCTCGGCTTGCCTTCGCTGAGAAACTTTTCCAGGGCGACCTGCGCCTCGTCGAGCATTGCGTTGCGTTCGGCACGGTCGGCCTCGGTGCGACTGACGCCGATCAGGGCACCGGCCCGCCGGAAGAGCGCCTCCCGCTTCAGTTCGGCGGAGGCTCGGGGATCGGCTTCGATGCGGTCAATGACCTCGAGAGAGACATCGGGCATCTCCCGATCTTCGAGGGCCTCGAGCAGAAGCCGGCTCGATCGGTCAGCGGCTGTCTCTGCCGGGGCGTCAGCGGGCTTGGCCGGTTGGGCCGAAGCCCGCAAGGTCGCCAGGAGAACGAGCAGAAAACAGCCGCTGCGGATCAAGCGTGTCATCGTCATGGTCGCCTGCACGATCGGAAAGCTTTGAAGACTGCATTGTGAGACGCCCGTTCCAGGCCGTCAAACCATGGTGACAATCGAGCGGGTCGGGCGGGCTGCTGCCAGCGACCGCTCGGCATGGCTGTCGTCAGTCGCGGTGATGCGACGACGGTCGCCGCGATTCCAAGCAGCGGATGAGCGTAGCCCCGAAGGGCGTCACGTCGCCCCGCTTCTTCCAGGCTGTCGAGATGCCCACAGCCGCCGCCAACGGCGGCCCCCGCTGGGCTACGTGCGGCGACGCTCCCAGGGCCTCGCCCAGGATCGAAGCCAGGAGCAGTTCGCAGCCATGCGGAGAGGGAGTCGCGGCCGCCCGATCGGACTGTGAGCCTGGATCACGCATTTTCACGGTCCGGTCGGCTCCGGCAGGAGGTCGCCAGCGGAGGACCGCCGAGGCCAGGGAGTCGTCGAGCGAGCGGCGGGGGATTACCTCGTAGACGACGCGGGCCGTCTCGCCCAGGTGGAGATCGACCGCTTCCGGAGGGGCCGCTGAGAGGGATTCGACGGCCGACTGCCGATGGCCGAGCAGCCGATATCCGGCCACGGCCACCGGATCGAACCGAACCTCGAGCCGGCAGTCTGCAGCCACCAGCGTTTCTCGTTGCAGCACCTCGCGGATCACGGCCCGTCGGATCGAGGCGGCATCCAGCCCGGTGCGGCCGAAGGTCGGTCCACCTGAGCGGGTGAGGCTCGAGGCGGCGGGGTCGAGAATGACGAAGCGAGGACCGCTGTGGCGGGAGATGG
>JAQCJP010000319.1 GCA_027592945.1 Planctomycetota bacterium | reverse complement strand
GATGTGCGCGTTAACGCAATCGAAGCCCCCCGGCGCGAGCCGGGGGGACGGCGGGCCGTTGGGCTTTTCCCGGCTCCCGGAAGCCCGAACCACCGTTCACAACCAACACGCCCAAAACGCTCGCACCCTATCCCTCGTCCCGCGGGAAGTGCTGCCGCACCACTTCGAGAAACTCCTCGCGGGTCACCACCCGCGAGACGCGGCCGCGGAAGTCGCGGGCGCCGGGGAGGCCCTGGGCGTAGGCACAGGCAAACTTCCGCATCAAGAGCGTGCCCCGCTCGACCCCGAAGCGGCGGCAGACGAGGTCGTAATGATGGAGCACGATCTCCCGCTGCTCGGCGAGGGTCGGGTCGGGCGGGGGCTTCTCGCCCCGCAGTACCGCCGCCACCTGGGCGAAGATCCAGGGCCGGGCCAGCGCCTCGCGGGCAATCATCACGCCGTCGACCCCGCTCTCGCGAAGCCGGCGGACCGCCGTTTCGGCGGAGTCGACGTCACCGTTGCCGACGACCGGCAGCCGCGAGACGCTCCGCTTCACTGCGGTGATCGCCTCCCAGTCGGCCTGTCCCTTGAAGAACTGTGCCGCCACCCGGCCGTGCACCGTCAGGCAGGCCGCCCCGGCCTCTTCGACCCGCTGGGCGACCTCGATCGCCGTCCGGCAGGAGTCGCTGCAGCCGAGCCGGATCTTGGCCGAGACCGGCACGCCGTCGCAGGCCTCGACCACCCGCTTGACGATCTGGCCGACCCGATCGGGATCGCGGAGCAGCCAGGAGCCGCTGTGGGCCTTCTCCGTCACCTGCCGGACCGGGCAGCCGAAGTTGAGGTCGACGACGCTGACGCGAAACTCGCGGGCCAGCCGGCGGCCGACGGCGGCGAGGTTGTCGGGGTCGTTGTCCCACATCTGCACCGCCAGCGGCCGGGGCTCCTCGCGGACGCCCCAGAGCCGGTCGGGATGCTCGCCTCGGGCTGTCTCGAGCCAGAGGGCGCTGCGGGCGGCGATCATCTCGGTCGCCAACAGGCCCGCTCCACCAAACTCCCGGACGACCTGCCGGTAGGCGTAGTTCGTGTAGCCGGCCATCGGCGCCTGGAGCACCGGCGGATCGACGACCAGCGGCCCGATGCAGAGCGGGGCGACCGTCGAATCGGGTGCTGCCGTGGCCGGTGCTGCGGTGGCGGGAAGAGGAGCGATCATTCGAGCGTCGGGGGCCGCCACTGAATCGGCGTGCCGATCAGCATCGAGACGAACTGGTCTTCAGGCAGGGTGAGGGTGGCCACTGCCATCGCGTACTCCGCGATGTCCAGATTGTAGGTCTCGATCGCCTCGAGAAAGGCCTGCTGCTGGCCGACGAGGGCCTGGTGGGCCGTGATCACCGCCTCGATTGGCCGATTCGCCCGGGCGTGGTCGGCCTCGGCCATCGTTACGGCCTTTTCGGCCGCCCGCACCGCCGCCGCCCGGGCCGCGAGGGCTTCGTGGCGGGCCGGCAGGCTGCGAACGATCGCCCGCACCCGGCCGGTGGCCACGCGGTTGGCGAAGATCGCTTCAAAGTGGGTCTGATAGGGATCGGCAAGGGGTCGGTCGACCGGCCAGGGAAGCGGCTCGGTGATCGGCATCCGAGCCAGGTCGACCAGTTCCTGCTGGGCCACCGACAACGCCGCCCGGGCATCGGCCAGGTCGGCCAGGGCTGCCGCCGTGGCCACGTCGAGCGTCACGCGATCGTGCGGATCAGAACCTGGTGCGACCAGTTCCAGTCGCTCGACGGCCGCGGTTGCGGCCCGCAGGTGCGCGTAGCGAATCGCGACCTTCCAGTAGGCCTGGACGATCCAGAGCCGACGGGCTCGGTCACCGCTGCGGACGAGCGGTTCGAGGAGCGGAAGCGGCCGGGCGTAAAGGAGGGTGTCGGCCGGCGTCAGCGGCCGGCCGGGTCCGGCGGCCAACGGTTCGAGGAGTTGGGCCAGAAGGTTTGCTGCATCGCTCTGCGGTGGCGGCTGCTCCGATGGCGGTGGCGAGACCGGAGCAACAGGCGGCGGGAGGCCCACCGCTGGCGGCGGCGGTCCGGCCTGCTGGGTCGGGGGCAGTTGGTTGACCGGTGTCAGGCCGGTCGCCGTCGGCGGCGGAAGCGATGAGGGAGCAGCAGGGGCCGGCGACGCCGCGCCAGGCGTCTGCGGTACGACCACCGAGGTCGTGCCGTCCGCGGCCGGCTCCTGCGGCAGCGGGTCGACTGATGGTGAGGCGGGGACTGTCGCGGGCGGGGGGTCGTTCGACGGCGGGCCAGCCGGCGGTGGGTCGGTCGGCACGTCGGCGGCCTGCGTTTCCGGCTCGCTTGAGGGCTCCGTTGGAACGGGGACGCGAGCCGGCGGTTCACTTTCGTCGGGAACCGCTTGAGGGGCTGCTTCGGGGGCCGCCGGCTCGGTCAGCGACGGCGTCGAGGGCTCGGCGGCAGGTTCCCCGGCGGCCTGACCGAGGGCGGTCGCACCGGCGAGCAGCGAGCCCAGCGTGATCAAGGTGCCGGCAGCAAAATTTCTCATGCCCTGAAGCCTCCAACGCTCAAAAGGCTCACACACCGCCCGGCGGGCGTCAACAGCAGCAACAACGGAGCTTCTTTTTCGCATCGAGCCCCCGCCGCCCCAGAGAAGCCCCCCGGCGCGAGCCGGGCGGGACGGCGGGCCGTTGGGTGGGGTTCGCCTCGCGCGGGCTTCAGGGCGAGCCC
>JAQCJP010000063.1 GCA_027592945.1 Planctomycetota bacterium | reverse complement strand
ACCCCCTGGCTGCCGTGCCCCGAGGCCGCCCGGGCCGATGGCACGGCCGCCGCTGCCGACGCCTCGGCGGCGGCGGCCCGCGTTGCGGAACTCGGCGGCAGAGCCGCCCGCTCCGACGACGGAACGGTGACCAGCATCGTGATCACGGATGGCGGCGACCTTGCCACGGATGACATGCGGCTGTTCGGCTCGCTTCCCCGGCTGACCGCCCTCCAGTTGCTTAACTGCCGTTTGCTGGACGACTCGTTCATCGAGGCCCTCGGCACAGCTCCGTCACTTCGCAGTCTCAGCGTGACCAACTCGGCCCTCACCGACGCCGGCGTGGCGGCGATCGCGGCGGCCTACCCCGATCTCGAGGAACTCGACCTCTCGAGCAACACGAACCTCACGGGCAACGCGATGCGATCGATCGCCTCTCTCGAGAAGCTCCGCCGCCTGACGCTCATTCAGAACCGCTTCAACGACCTCCACACGCGACGGCTCAGGGGGCTGGATTCCCTGGAGGTGCTCGACCTGCGGGGCAACATGCAGACCGGCGACATGACCCTCGGGACCGTCGGCGGGCTGCCGAAGCTGCGGGCCTTCAAGCACCGCAGCACGATCGTCACCGACGACGGCGTTGAGCGTCTGGCCGGCAGCACCACGCTGGCCGCGCTCCTGATGCAAGACTTCGCGGTCAGCGATGCGGCCGGCGGTCACCTGGCCGGCTGCGACTCGCTCCGCTCGCTCGAGATCTTCCGCTGCCAGGGCTTCGGCACGGCCGGTGTCTTGGCCCTGGCCGGGCTGCCGCTCGAGCGGCTCACCCTCCGTGACCTGCCCGAGGTCGGCGACAACGCCCTGGCCGTCCTCGCCGAGCTGCCGCGGCTCGAGCGGCTCTCCCTGCACGAGCTGACCTCGGTCGGTGACGCCGGCCTCGCCCAGTTGGCCGCAGCCGAGAATCTCCGCACGCTCGACATCTGGGCCCTGCCAACCGTGACTGATGCCACGGCGAAGGTGATCGCCGCCCTGCCGGCCCTCGAGGAGCTCTCGATCCGCGAGACGGCGATGACCCCGGCGGCCCTCGAAACGCTCCTGACAAACGAGCGGCTCGCATCGCTCATCTTCAAGAACGGTGACATTCCAGCCGACGTTCGCGAACAGGTCGCCGCGAGGACGTGGAAGAAGCTTGACCTCGGCAACTGACCGGCACCCCAAGACGTGCGGTCAACCGGCCGCCATCCGGGCGGCGGCCGCTGCGAGGTCGGGCACGCAGGCCACCGTCGCCGGCGGAAGCCCGGCAGCGGCAAGCCGATCACGCAACCGCTCCCGCACCGCCGGAGCATGGCAAAGAAGACCGCCGGCCAGCCGCAGCGGATAGCCGCTGCCCGTCACGCCGAGCCGCCGGCCGACCGTGACGGCCTGCTGGCAGAGCAGCGTCGCCGCCTCGTCGAGAATCCCGCCGGCAACCGCGTCGCCGGCCGATGCCGCCGCGACCACGTCGGCTGCGAAGGCGGCGATCGCGGCCCGGGTTGTTGCCGGTGCCGACAGCGCGGCGGGAAGGGCGCTCACCTCGTCCACGGCAAACCTCCGGCAGGCGTCGGCCAGCAGCGCGGTCTCGTCGCCCCAGCCGTCGGCCATCCGTATGACGGCCCGCAGCCCTTGGGTCGCTAGCCAGAAGCCGCTCCCCTCGTCGCCAACGAGCGGCCCGCGGCCGCCGCACCGCTCGAGCGAGCCATCGGGTCGGCGGCCCCAGACGACCGAGCCGGTGCCAGCGATCACCAGCACGCCCCAGGGAGGCTCGCCGTCACCGCCGAAGGCGGGCAGGCCGTCGGGCATGACCTCGATGCTGGCGGCCAGGCCGCGGTCGCGAGCCCAGGTGAGCCAGCGGCTGGCCACCGTCTCGCTGCCCGCTCCCGCCAGGCCGAGGCACGCCGCGGCCAGCGGCGTCGACGGAATCCCGGCCACCGCAAAGGCCTCCTCGATGGCCGCCGCCACGCTGGCGGCCGCCGTCTCGAATCCAGCCGCGTGCGCATTGGCCGGCCCGCCTTCGCCGCGACCGAGTTCATGGCAGCCTGCAGGGTCGGCCGCCGCCAGTACCGCCGTGCACCGCGAGCCGCCCCCGTCGACGCCCAGGACCAGTCGGTCGCTGCCGGCGGATTCAGCCTCGGGCGGCATCGCCATGCTCCGGGCCGAGGGCCTTGCGGAGGTGGCCGCCCGCCTCGGCTAGCAACTGGCGGGCGACGGCCGGCGGCACCTGCTTGAGATGGCTGACGACCGCCGTCTTGAGCTCGCCATCGGCCTCGGCGAGGAGCTGCTCGGCCCGCGTCTCGTCGATGCCGGTGAGCCGGGCCACCAGCCGCCGGCTGCGGATCATCAGCTTGGAGTTGGTCGCCTTGAGGTCGACCATCAGATTGCCGTAGGTCTTGCCCAGCCGCACCATCGCTCCGGTGGTGAGCATGTTGAGCACCATCTTGGTGGCGGTGCCCGCCTTGAGCCGCGTCGATCCGGCGATGATCTCGGGGCCGACTTCGACGACGATCAGCTCGTCGGCGACGGCCGCCAACTCAGGCTCGGGCGTGCAGGCCAGGCCGATCGTCGGGCAGCCGAGCGCCCGGGCATGGGCCAGGCCGCCGAGCACGTAGGGCGTCCGGCCGCTGGTGGCGATCCCGACCACGACGTCGCCGCTCCCGACCGTAACGGCGGTCAGATCGGCGACGGCAAGCTCGGGCCGGTCTTCGGCCCCCTCGACCGCCGTCGTCAGCGCGGTCGGGCCGCCGGCGATCAGCCCGATCACGAGCCCCGGCGGCACGCCGAAGGTCGGCGGGCACTCCGCAGCATCGAGCACCCCGAGCCGGCCCGAAGTGCCCGCGCCCAGATAGATCAGCCGCCCGCCGGCGGCCAGCCGGGTAGCGACGATTTCGATTCCGTGGGCGATCGGCCGCTCGGCCGCAGCCACGGCTGCGGCAACCCCCGCATCTTCGGCATTGATCAGCCGCACAAGCCCCAGCGGATCACATTCATCGATCCGGGCCGAGGCGGGATTGACCGCCTCGGTCGCGAGCGTCGTGGGCAGCGTCTTCATGCCGACACGATACCACCACCCTGCTCGGCCACCAGCCAAACGGTTTCCAGCGGTAGACTCCCAGACGTTCGCAAACCCGAGGACCGGGGCCCGAAGGCCTCTCACCCATGACGCTCGCGATCGGCCCGATCGATGCCGTCGTGCTCCTGGCTTCCCTGGCCACGGCCCTCGCCGTCGGCATCTTGGCCGGCGGACGGGCCAAATCCCTCGATGCCTACCTGTTGGGTGATCGCAGCCTGCCCTGGTGGGTCGTGATGGGCTCGATCGTCGCCACCGAAACAAGCACGGCCACCGTGCTGAGCGTGCCGGGCGAGGGCTTCGGGCAGGTCGGAATGCGGTTTCTGCAGCTGCCGCTGGGATTCATGGCCGGCCGGCTGCTGATTGTCCGCTGGTTGCTGCCGCTTTACTTCGAAGGCAGGCTCAACACCGCGCACGAGGTGCTCGGCCGGCGGTTCGGGCCGCTCGTGCAGCGGGCCGCCTCCCTGCTCTTCCTGGTGACCCGCAACCTCGGCGACGGCCTGCGGCTATTTCTGGCGGGGATCGTGATCGCCCGGCTGACCGGCCTCCCGTTCACCGCCTCCGTGATTACGATGGGGTGCGTCACGATTCTCTACACCGTCCTCGGCGGCATCCGCTCGGTCGCCTGGAACGACTGCCTGCAACTGGTGATCTACCTGCTGGGCGGCATCGCGGCGGTCTTCATCATCGCCGCTCAGATCCCGGGGGGCTGGGAGGCAGCCTGGCAGCACGCAGCGGACACCGGCCGGCTGACGGTCTTCGACTTCCGCTTCGACCTCGCCGAACCCTTCACCTTCTGGGCGGGCCTCGTCGGCGGCGCGGTCCTCTGCATCGGAACCCACGGTACCGACCACATGATGGTGCAGCGGTATCTCGCCAGCGGCGGCCTCCGGCAGGCGGGCCGGGCCTTGGCCGGCAGCGGCCTGGCGGTCGTGCTTCAGTTCGCTCTGTTTTTGGGAATCGGCGTGCTGCTGGCGGCCTACCACGACCTGGCGGGTGTGCCTGCCCCGGAGCGGGCCGATGCGGTCTTCGCTTCTTTTGTGGTCAATCACTTCCCTCGCAATGTCGGCCTGGTCGGGCTGCTCCTGGCGGCGATCCTGGCCGCGGCGATGTCGACCCTTTCCAGTTCCCTCAACGCCTCGGCCTCGGCCCTGGTCCACGACTTCCTGGTCCGACCGGCCGGGAGGGAGGCCGCCCGATCAGGCCCGCAGCGACCGGAATCGATGCTGCTCGTCTCCCGCGGGCTGACCGTGGCCTTCGGTCTGGTCCAGATCGGAGTCGGGCTGGCCGCAGCCCGGCTTGACGAGACCGTGATTCGAGCGGCGCTGGCGATCGCCGGCGTGGCGGCCGGGTTGCTGCTGGGCGTCTTCTCGCTGGGCACCATGACCAGGCGAGTCGGGACGACCGCCGCGCTGGTCGGCGGTGGCTGCGGGCTGCTCACGCTCCTGACCGTGCAGTTTCTGCTTCCCGTCCGCGGTATCGTCGTCGCCTTTCCGTGGTATGCGATGATCGGAGCGTCGACAACCTTTCTCGCAGGTCTGCTCGCATCGCTGGTGTGGCGACGGCCGGACCAAGTTTCGACGCTGGAGATCGCCGATGCGTGAGTCCTCTAACCATCCGACGGGCAACAGCCGACCTGGGCGACTCGTCGTCCTGGCAACCCTTCTCGTTGCTCTGTCGGCAGCCGGAGTCACCACAGCCGGCACTCCATCCCCGCCATCCGCGGCTTCCACGGAATCCGCCCCCCTGGCCCTCGGTCTCGATCCAGACAGGCTCGCTCGGATCAACGGCCTCGTTGCCGAGGCGATCGCCGCGGGAGAGATGTCGGGCTGCGTGGTCGCGATCGGCCGCCGGGCGGGCACGGCCTGGCTGGCGGCCTTCGGCGACCGACAGGTGGAGCCGACCCACGAGCCGATGACGAGCGACACCGTCTTCGATCTCGCCTCGCTGACCAAGCCGGTCGCCACCGCGACCGCAGTCATGCAACTCGTCGAAGACGGCCGGCTGCGGCTGGCCGATCCGGTCGCCCGTCATCTTCCCGAGTTCGCTCCGCACGGCAAGGACGCGATCACGATCCACCACCTGCTCACCCACCTGGGCGGGCTGATCGCCGACAATCCGCTGGCAGACTATCAGGCGGGACCGGCCGAAGCCTGGGGGCGAATCTGCGACCTAAAGCCCGTGGCCGCCCCTGGGAAACGCTTCATCTACTCAGACGTCGGCTTCATCGTCCTCGGCCGCCTGGTCGAAAAGCTCGCCGGCCGGTCGCTCGATGCCGTCTGCCAGGACCGCATCTTCACAGCCCTCGGCATGACCGACACCGGCTACGGTCCTGCGGCAGACCTCCGGTCGCGATCCGCCACCACCGAGCAGCGGAACGGCAGGTGGCTCAAGGGGGAGGTGCACGACCCGCGGGCCGCCCTGCTCGGCGGCGTGGCGGGCCACGCGGGCGTCTTCGGCACCGCCTCCGATTTGGCCCGCTACGCCCGAGCCCTGCTGGGAGGCGGCAGCCTCGAGGGTCGCCGGGTGCTTGCTCCCGCCACCCTCGCCGTGATGACCCGGCCGGTGCCGCTGCCGGCTGGCGGTCTGCGGGCCCTCGGCTGGGACGTGCGAAGCGGCTACTCCTCCAACCGGGGCGATCTCCTCTCGTCCGTGGCCTTCGGCCACGGCGGCTTTACCGGGACGTCCCTCTGGATCGATCCCGACCTCGATCTGTTCGTCGTCTTTCTCGGCAACCGGCTTCATCCCGACGGCAAGGGCATCGTCAATCCGCTGGCGGGACGGATCGCGGCGGTGGCCGCCGGAGCGATCATTGCCCCGGCTGTTCCGGCGGCCCACTCAGTCGATGGGATGGTGCTCCCCGGAATCGACGTCCTTGCCCGCGACGGCTTTGAACCCCTCGCCGGCCGCAGGGTCGGGCTGATCACCAACCACACCGGCCGCGACCGATCCGGCCGCTCGACGGCCAGCCTTCTTGCCGCAGCCGAAGATGTCAGTCTCGTGGCCCTCTTCAGCCCCGAGCACGGTCCCGCCGGCACGCTCGACCGCGAGGGCATCGAAGACGCAACCGATCCTGAAACGGGGCTTCCCGTCCGCAGCCTCTATGGCAAAACCCGCCGGCCGACCCCCGAGATGCTGGCCGACATCGACACCCTTGTCTTCGACATTCAGGACATCGGCGCCCGCTTCTACACCTACATCTCGACGCTGCTCGAGGCGATGCGGGCTGCCGGCGGCCGGGAGATGCGGTTCGTCGTACTCGACCGGCCCAACCCGATCAACGGGGTCGACGTCGCCGGCCCGCTCGTCGATGCCGGCAGCGAGTCGTTTGTCGGCTGCCATCCGATTCCGCTGCGGCACGGGATGACCGTTGGCGAACTGGCGGGCATGTTTCGGGCCGAGCTCGATCTCGATGTCGAACTGGTCGTGGTCCCCTGCGAAGGCTGGCGACGGGAAGACGCCTTCGACGCCACGGGCCTCGAATGGGTCAACCCGTCGCCCAACATGCGGAGCCTGTCCGAGGCCTTCCTCTACCCCGGGATCGGGCTCCTGGAGATGACCAACCTCTCGGTCGGCCGGGGCACCGACACGCCGTTCGAGGTGATCGGGGCGCCCTGGCTCGACGGCCCCGCCCTCGCCGCTGCCCTTCGGGCCCGCCGCATTCCGGGCGTCGCCTTCGTGCCGATCCGGTTCACGCCGCGGTCGAGCACGCACGCTGATCAACGCTGCGGCGGCCTGAACATCGTCATCACCGACCGCCAGCGGTTCGATCCCGTCCGAACGGGCCTCGAGATCGCGGTCGCGCTCCGACGGCTCCACCCGGAAGACTGGGACGCCAAACCGTGTGAACGACTCCTCCTCAATCGGAAGACCCTTGACCTGCTGCTCTCCGGGGCCGATCCCGACACCATCCTCGAAACGGCAGCGGACGGCCTCCGAGCCTTCGTGATTCGGCGGTCAAAGCACCTGCTTTACCCAACGGAGGGGACGGGGCCCAACTGACCGGCGCCGTGGAATAAAGTTGACGCTCGTGCGGCCCTGGAATAAAAAATACCGGGTCGGTGTGGAGGCGGTTTTTCTCGGTTGTTTCGCCGTGAGGCACTTTGATCGTCGCCAGGCTTGGGCGGCGAATACTTCGTGAGGAGCGTTCCCATGACTCGGTTGACTCAAATCCGCGGCCGGCAGTGGCCGGCAGTGTGCGGTGGCGTGGTCGCGATTGTCGCCGGGCTCGCAGCGATCTGGCCGGCTGCTGGTCAGACGCTCGAGTTGACGGAGGTCACGCGGTTCAACCTCAACGGGATCACCGCCAGCGAACTGGAACCGGGTGGCCCCCTCAATCCCAACTACATCGGCAACAACATCGTCTCGGTCGCCTGGGACGGCACGCGGATGTTTCTGGCCGGCTTCAACAATGGCGCCCAGGGAGCCGATTCGCAGAACACCGGCGTGATCGAGCTGCTCAACACCAACCAGTCCGGCATCGTGATCTCGACGAACGTCGACTACGGGCCGCGGATGGGCTTCCTCCCGACGATCAACCAGCGGGGCTACTCCGGAATCACCTTCGACGGCACGAACGTCTACGCAGCATTCGACCCCGGCAGCCAGGTGGCCGAGGGCCTGACGGCCTTCGATGTCTCTGATCCGGCCGCTCCCACGACCGCCTGGCAGGCCTTCGGCCGCGGCGGCAGCGGCGTGGCCCTCGACCCGGGCTATGTCGTCGGCGGCACGAGCCAGGGGGGTGCGGGCGTCGCCTGGGCGACCTTTGGCGGTCCGGCCGGCTCGGCCAATCGCCGCGGCCTCAACGATCCGGCCACTGGTGACTTCATCTACGGCTTCTCCGATCCCGGAGACGTGCCTCCCGGGATGCAGTGGCCCGCCACGACCGACGCCGTCTTCGGCCGCGACATCGCCTTCGACCCCGATACGGGCGACGTCTACGGCCGCTACAGCGGCGTCGTCTCCAAGGCGGTGCGGTCCGGGGTCAACGAGACGACCTCGCAGAGCGTGATCTATCAGCCCTTAGGCGAGACGCCGTTTGTGAACTACCAGACGATCGCCTTCATGGACGACACCACCGAAGCGGGCGACCTGCTGATTTGGAGCCAGCGGGACGGCGCCACCAACCTGCCCTTCACTGAATACGTCCGGCTGACCGACACCGACGGCCTTTTCCAAACCGCCACCTGGAACTTCCTCGGCGGTGAGGAGCCGGTCTCCGGCAGCGGCATTTACGACTACGCCTTCGACACGACCAGCCAGACCCTGGCGATTCTCGACACGTCGAACTTCCGGGCCTCGATCTTCCGCTTCGGTGCCCCGGACCCCGACACGCAGTTGCGGTGGGCGGCCGACGGTTTTCTGCCCGGCGGAAGCGGCATCTGGGATGATTTCGGCTTCACCTGGCTGGGCGCCTACGGGCAGACCGCCTGGGTGCCCGAGGCCAACGCGCTCTTCGGCGGAGATCTCAGCGGCACCGTCACCGTCGGCTTCGGCGGTGTGAACGTCGGCCGGGGGCTCTCCTTCGTGACCGACGGCTATACCATCGACGGCGACACGATCACGCTCACCGCCGACTCCGCCTTCACCAACAACATCTTCGTCAACGACGGGCTGACCGCGACCATCAATGCCGGCCTGACGGCCACCTCGGGCCTGGCCAAGTCGGGCGGGGGCACGCTCGTGGTGGGCGGCACCGTCAGTGGCGGCCCGCTGTTTGTCAACAACGGCACACTCGTGGCAGCGGCGACCGCCTCGCTCGCCGTCACGCCGGGGATCGTCATCCTCGAGACAGGCACGCTCGACGTCACCCAGCAGACCGGCGGCCTTGTCCTCGGCACCGGCCGGACCCTCGGCGGGGCCGGCACCGTCGCCGGCGACCTCACCGTCGATGCCGGGGCGACCATTTCGCCGGGCTCGAACCTCGGCACGCTCTCGGTCACTCAGGGTGTCACCTGGGCCAGCGGCGGCAACTACAACTGGCAGATTCTCGATGCGGCAGGTACTGCCGGAACCGCCCCGGGCTGGGATCTGCTCTCGGTCGGGGGCATCCTCGACATCACGGCGACCTCCGCTGAGCCCTTCGCGGTCAACCTCTGGTCGCTCTCGGGTGCCGATCCCGACGTCAACGGCGACGCCCTCAACTTCGACGCCACCCAGGGCTACACCTGGACGATTGCCTCGGCGACCGGCGGGATCACCGGCTTCGCCGAAGACGCCTTCACGATCAACACGGCGGCAGCCAACGGGGCGGCCGGCTTCTCGAATGATCTGGGCGGCGGAACCTTCAGCCTGGCGGTCTCGGGCACCGACCTGAATCTTGTCTTCACGCCCGGCAGCGGTCCGAGCGGAATCGTGATCGACGTTCCCTCCGGCAGCATCACCCAGGCCCAGGCCGGCTATCCCCAGATCACGACGGCCACGTCGGTCACCAAGACCGGGGCCGGCACGGTCGTCTTCGACGCAGCCAACTCCTATACCGGCCCCACGACGATCTCGGCCGGCACGCTGGAAGTGACAAACGCCAACGCGCTAGCCTCGACCAACATCACGGTCGACACGGGAGCGACCCTCTCGGTCGCCTCCGGGACGACGATGCGGGCGCCGTCGGTGATCGTCGATGGCGGCACGCTCTCGGCCGCCACGCTGGCGGTCAACAGTACCACCGGCATCACCTCGCTGGCGATCAACGCCGGCAGCCTCGCCGGAGCCCCGGCGGTCACGGTCGGGAGCGGGGGCGAGATGGCCCTCGTTCAGGACGCCCGGGTCTCGGTGGCAGTCGGTTCGCTGGCGGTCGACGAGGGCAGCGGTGGCGGCCGGCTCGACGTCGGTGCCGGACAAGTATCGGTGGCGACCGGAGGCATCTCTGAGTCCGACCTGCGGGCCGACATCATCGCCGGCCGGAATGGCGGGGCCTGGAACGGCGTTGCCGGGATCACCTCGAGCACCGCCGCCTCCTCCGGCGGCACCCGAGCAGTCGGCTACGTCGTCAATGGCGACGGCTCAGCGACTGTCTCATTTGCCGCTCCGGGTGATACCGACTTGAGCGGCCAGGTGAATGTCTTCGACCTGATCGGGATCGATTCCGCCGGCAAGTTCGGCAACGGCCAGGCGGCCAACTGGAGCCAGGGCGACTTCAACTACGACGGCGTCGCCAACGTCTTCGACCTGATCGGCATCGACTCCAGCGGCGCCTACGGGACCGGGCCGTACTTCCCGGCGGCCCCCACCGCCGCCGCGATCACGGCCGTGCCGGAGCCGGGCCTCGCCGGTCTCCTGGCGGTCGCCGCGGCCGGCGGATGGCTGGCCCTCCGCCGCCGGCGGTGAGCCCCGCCGATCCCGTATGCTGCCGCCCATGCGGCTGCTGCTCTATGAATGGTGTTGCTCTGGTGGGCTCCGCGACGGCGACGCCGCGCTGGCCACCGAGGGTCGGCTGATGCTCGAGGCCCTGGCGGCCGATGCGGCCGAGGCCGATCTCGAGATTGCGGTCCTCCAGGCCGCTCGCGTCTCGCTTAACCTGCCCTCCCGGGCCCGCCGCATCGAGGTTGAGCCGGGACACGACCGTGGACCGCTCGAGGCCGCGGCCCGGGCGGCCGACTGGACGATCGTCGTCGCGCCGGAGAGCGAGGGCATCCTCCTCGATCGGGTGCGGGCGGTTCGAGAAGCGGGCGGCCGCCTGCTTGCCCCGGCGGACCACGTGATCGGGCTCGCCGCCGACAAGCAGGCGACGATCGATCGGCTGGCGGGCCGGAGCATCCCGGTGCCCCCCGGCCGCTCGCTCGAACCGGGCGAGCCGGTGCCGCATGGTTTCCGCCTGCCCGCCATCCGCAAGGCCCGGAGTGGCTGCGGCTGCGAGTCGTTGGCGATCCTCCGCGAGCCTGCCGCGTCCGCTGCCGATGTGCCGACCCGCGTCGAGCCGCTCATCGTCGGAACCCCGGTTGGGGTCTCGCTGATCTGCGGGCCAGATTTCAGCCTCGTCCTCCCGCCGATGCGACAGCGGTTTACCGCCGGCGACGCCCCCCGCTACCTCGGCGGCGAGCCGCTCACTGACCGAGCCGCTGCAGCCCGGGCGATCAGCCTCGCTCGGCGGGCGGCTGCGGCCGTGGCCGCCGATGGCGGCTGGCTCGGCGTCGACCTGATCCTCGGCAGCCGGGCCGACGGCCGCGATGACCGCGTCCTCGAAATCAATCCCCGTCTGACCAGTTCCTTTGCCGGTCTCACCCGGCTCTTTGCCGGCAGCCTGGTCAAGGTGATGATCGAGGCGGCGGAGGGAGGCCGGCCGACCCTTCCAGCCACGGCGGAGTCGCCCGGTCGCAGCCGCTTCCAGATTCCCTCCGTCAGCCCGGCCCGCGAGCTTTCTGATGCCGCCTGTCAGTGATCTCGTCGCCCTCGACATCGGCGGAGCCAACCTCAAGGCGGCCGACGGGCTTGGCTGGTCCGCGAGCGTGTCGTTTCCACTCTGGCAGCGATGGCGGGAACTTCCGGCAGCCGTGACCGCGCTCGTGGCCGACCGGCAGCCTCGCCGGATCGTGGCCACGATGACCGGCGAGATCTGCGACTGCTACGCCAGCCGGGCAGAGGGCGTCAGCCACATTGCCGAGTCGCTCACCGCCGCCGCCACCGCCCTCGGCTGCCTCGAGCCGCCCGGCGTCTACCTCGTCGACGGCCGACTCATCCCCGCCTCCGACGCGGCGGGCCACTGGCGTCTGGCGGCCGCCTCCAACTGGCATGTCCTCGCCCGCCTCGCCGCCTCGCTCCTGCCGACCGGCCGGGGCATGCTCCTCGACATCGGCTCGACCACGACCGACGTCGTGCCGCTGACGGCTGGTGCGGCCAGCCCGCTGGCCCATGACGATGCCGGCCGGATGCTCACCGGCGAGCTTGTCTACACCGGGCTGGAACGCACGCCGATCGCAGCGATCGTCCGGCGGCTGCCGCATCGCGGCCAGTGGCGACCGGTCGCCAGCGAACGCTTCGCCGAATCCCGCGACGCCTGGCTGCTGCTCGGCGCGGTCGAGGAAGACGCCGGCGAGGTCGACACCGCCGACGGCGGCCCGGCCACTTCAGCGGCAGCCCGCGTGCGGATCGCCCGGACAATGCTGCTCGATCCCGCCGAGTTCACCACCGCCGATGCAATCACCGCCGCCGCATGGATCGCCGATCGCCAGGCCGCCCAGGTAGCCCGGGGCGTGCGGCGGGTCTTTCAGGCCATCGGCAATCGACCCGACGCGGCGGTGATCTCTGGTCACGGCGGCCCGCTCGCCGAGCGGGCCCTTCGGACGGTCGGCTGGCATCTCGAGCGGCATGACCTCACTGCCTGGCTCGGGCCGGGTGTCGCCCGGGCTGCCCCTGCCCACGCCCTGGCCCGCCTTGTCCGGGAGACGATTCGATGAGCCACGACTGCATGAGCCACGACTGGCAGCGGGGCGTCGTCCGTGGCCCTCGTGATTTGCACGGGGCGGTGCCGCTGGTCGTCAAGCTCGGCGGCAGCCTCTTGGCCCACCCCGGCTGGCCCGCGGCGATCGCGGCGCTGCTGGCCGGTTACGAACGGCCGCTGGTTGTCGTCGGTGGTGGCGGGCTCGTCGACGCCCTGCGGGCGGTCGATGCGGCCGGCCCGCAACCAGCTGAAATGATGCACCGCCTGGCGATCGAAGCGATGTCGCTGGCCGCCAGGCTCGTCGCCGAGGCCTGCGGCCTGCCGATCGTGACCAGCCTCGAACCCGCCGGCGGCATCCTCGACGCGGCCACCTGGCTCGAGGCCAGCGGTGCCGGCAATGAGCTCCCTGCCAGCTGGCGGGTGACGAGCGACTCGATCGCTGCGACGGCGGCCCACCATGCCAGCCGCGGTCTCCTGCTTGTCAAGAGCGTGCCGCCCCCGTCGAGCGATGACGACCTCGCCTCACTCGCGGCTGCGGGCTGGGTCGACGATCATTTCCCGACTGCCGCCGCCGACGTCCAGCCGATCGCCTGGGCCGCCTGGGCGGGCCATCATCGCTGATGATCGGTCATCGGCGCGGCGAGTCGACCCGCGGCGGCCGACCGCGGCCTACTCCCAAAACCAGCCCGCTTCCGGTCGGCCTGCCAGCGCGGTCGCTCGAGCAGAGCCGAGATCGGCATCTTCCCGGGTCGTCGCCGCAAACTGCCAGGGCTGAAACTGCACACCGCCGGAGGCCGAGAGCACCCACGTGCGGCCCTTCTTGAGCCCCGACGCCACCGTCGGCACGCTGGCGGGCACCTCGTACGTCGGCAGGGGCAGCTGTTCGGCGTCGAGCAGCGGCTGGAGGTCGAGTCCGGCCCGATTGTCGAGCTGGCGGCCCCGAATCAACGCGGCCACGACCGCCAGATCGACACAGTTCACGAGTTCCGCAAACACCGGCTGCTTGGCCGCCAGGGCATCGTAGTGCTCGGTCATCGCCTCGCACCACTTCGCGGCGATCTGGTCCTTGCCGGCGGCCCCCCGCTGCACGCCGTCCCGGCCGGCCACGTCGCTTTCGGTCAGGCACTTCATCCGGCGGCCGCCGAGCTTCCAGGCAAGTTCATCGGGATCGCGGGCGATCGGGTCGTAGTCCGCCTCCAGCCAGAAGCGGGGCAAGGCCGCCGCCCGCCCGCCCGCCGGCACCATCGAGAGATAGCTCGGCAGCCCGGCCACGCCCGACTCTTCGAGCCCCATCCCGATTCGCTTCATCCGGTAGTCAGCCGCCACGAGCACCCGGGCGAACCGGCTGTCGCCCGGCACGCCGCCGACCGACACCGTCTGCGGCCCGACGGCCTCTTCCATGCCGCGGAAGGTCTGCTGCGGGTTGCCGATGGTGCGCTGCCGGGAGAGGAAGGCCTGCAGCCTGCGAATCCCTTCGGGCGTCGGGTCGATCGAACAGAGGATGCCGCCCTGCCGGGCAGCGTCGATCGCTCGCAGGGCCACGATCAAGTCTTCGAGTTGGAGCAGCGGCCGGCGGCTCTTCGCCCCGACGACCGTGCCGCCGGCATCGACGGCCATTCCGTCAGCCGGCCCCGCCAGGATGATGTCCTTGCCTTCCGGATCGACGAACACGTGGGTAATGCGCTCGAGGCCACCGAGAAAGAGCACCTCGGCCGGCAGCCGCGTGCCGGCGGCCCGGGCCGCGTCGACCGCCTGGATGACATCGGCCAAGGAGACCTTGCGAAGCTCGCTGGCCTCAGCCCCAACGCCATCGCCGAGGGCCGCTCGCCGTTCAGCGGCGAGGGCTTCGATAGCCTCGGGAGCGAGGTTTTTGACGATGCCGTCGGCATCAATGGCGATCCCGCCGACGGCCTGATTGCCAAAGCCGCCGCCAAACTGGGCGTGGGCCCGCCCGCAAACCAACCAAAAGAGCCCGCAGGCGAGAACCAGAGCGGGAAACGCCGTCCGAAAGCGAGTCATGAAAAACCCTCGTTGCGATGCAGAAAAGGCCTGCGGACAATAGCGGAGATGCTAGTCGGGCCTTGCCGATGCGGCAAACCCGATTCCGCCGGGAAAACAGCCTGTTGTGCCCCCCTGGGGCACTGCTCTCCGGAATGTCGCCATATTTATGACTCACGCTGGCCACACTCAGTTTCTCCGCGTCCAGGATCCCGTGACGGGCGTGCAGGTCATCCCGCTGACCGCGGGCCAGCGGATCACGCTCGGCCGGGCTCCGAGCAACCGAATCGTCGTGCACGACGAGCGGGCCAGCCGCTTCCATGCGGAAATCTTTCCAGGCAGCCACGGCTGGATGGTGCGGGATCTCGACAGCCGCAACGGCACGCTCCTCCGTGGCGAGCGACTCGTCGGCGACAGCCAGTTGATGCCGGGTGATCTGATTCGCATCGGTCTCGCCGACGTTGTCTACAGCGAGAGCCCCCCCACCTCCGAGACCGCGGCCGGGGCAACCGTCGGTGGCGGCGCCGCCACCGGTGTGATGCCCGCCGACCTCGAGGCCTGGCATGCCTCGATCACCCACCGCCGTGCCCGCAGCCATCTCCTCGATGACATCAATGCCCAGGCCGGCTCGACGCCCCGCGTGGGTCGGGCCGCCGCCGAGCTCTGTCGGCTCGCCTTCGCCCTTGGCCGGGCGGCCGATCTTGCCGAGGTCTCCGGCCTCGCGCTTGCCTCGGCCCTCGCTGACACGGCGGCCGCCCGCGGCGTCGTCCTGCTGCCCGAGCGGCTCGATGCCGAGCCATCCGCCGGCGTGGCGGGCGATCCGCTCTCTCCCGTCACGGCCGTGCCCGATCCTTGGCCGCTCCCCTACCCCGCCGGCATCGTGGCCACGGTCCTGGGCACCGACGAGGCTCTCCTTGCAGCAGCGCCAGCCGGCGGCACCGGTGGCGGCACAGCCGCTTCGATCTCGGCCCCGATCCGCTCGAAGGGCAAGGCGGTTGGCGTGATGCACCTCGAGCTCGAGCAGGGCGACCGCGAGGCCACGCCCGACGACCTCGAGTTTGTGATGGCCGTCTGTGATGCCCTGGGCGTCGCGATCGACAACCTCTCGGCCCGCGAGGCCCTCTCCAGCCGGCTGGCGACGGCGGCCGATGAAAACCAGCGACTCCGGCGGCGGCTCGGCGAAGAGACACCCCGGATGGTCGGCTCGAGCGCCGCCCTCCAGGGGATCGTCGGCCAGATCGAACGGGTCGCCAAGACGAAGGCGACAGTGCTCGTGCGGGGCGAGAGCGGCTCGGGCAAGGAGCTCGTCGCCCGGGCGATCCACGAGGCGAGCGACCGTCGCGGCGGCCCTTTCATCTGCCTCAACTGCGCCGCCCTCTCCGAGACGCTCCTGGAAAGCGAGCTCTTTGGTCACGAGAAGGGCGCCTTCACCGGGGCGACCGAAAAGAAGATCGGCAAGTTCGAGGCGGCCCACAAGGGCACGCTCGTGCTCGACGAAATCGGCGAGATGAGCCCGGCGATCCAGGCGAAGTTCCTGCGGGTGCTCGAGGGACATCCCTTCGAGCGGGTCGGCGGCTCCAACCGGGTCAACGTCGACGTCCGGGTGGTGGCCGCGACCAACCGCAATCTCGAGGAGGCGGTGGCCGGCGGCGACTTCCGTCGCGACCTCTACTTCCGGCTCAAGGTGGTCGAGATCATCGTGCCTCCGCTCCGCCGCCGCCCGGAAGACATCGAGGCGATCGCCACCCACTTCCTGACCCGCTTCGCCGCCGAGACGGGCCGGACGATCAAGGGCTTCTCGCCCGAGGCGCTCGAGGCCCTGCGGGCCTACCACTGGCCGGGCAACATCCGCGAGCTGCGAAACGTGATCGAGCGGGCCGTCGTGCTGGCCCAGGGGGAGTGGATCGAGGCCCACGACATGGCGCTCTCGCAGCTGGCGACGCCGGGCGACACGGGCAAGGCCCCGGCCGCTCGCCAGGGTACCTTCGTGCCGACGACGATCGAGGAGATGGAGCGGCGGCACGTGATGGAGACACTCGAAGCGGTCGGCGGCAACAAGACCAAAGCCGCCGCGATCCTCGGTATCGAGCGATCAACCCTCGACCGCAAGCTCGCCAAGTGGGCCCGGGCCTGACCAACCTCCCCTCCCGATAAAAGCCCCCCGGCGCGAG
>JAQCJP010000318.1 GCA_027592945.1 Planctomycetota bacterium | reverse complement strand
TCTTCGGGAAACCGGCGCAAAAACATCTCGATCGCCTGGTGGGCATCCCGCAGATCGGCCGCCGGATTCCTGGCGGTCGCCATGATGCGGGCATGGAGCTGGTCGGCCGTGACCGGCTGGAGGGCCAGGTAGCCGCCAGCGGCCACCATGGCGAGGAGCCCCAACGCCACGATCAGCCGGATGATTCCGTCGCGGCGGGCGGCCCGGCGGGCCTGTTCCCGCAAGGTTCGCTCCAGCGATTCCACGGTTGTGAACCGGCTGCCGCCGGTCGGCACCCCGCCCGGGCCGACCGAGTCAGGCTCGGTCACCCGGTGAGCCAGTGACCTGCTCGGCGACGATTCGCCGGTGCCGGCCACCGTTCCCGGCTTGAACGCCTGCGTCGCGGCGTTGCCGTCGACTCGGGGGCTGCTGCCCGGAGTTGTTTTGCCCGCCGGATCACCGGTGCTGGTGACGCGGGTGGCCGCCAGCAGGTCGATGGCTTCCGGCTGCGGGTCAGCCCCGCCGCTCCGGACGGGTCCCGCCTGCGTGGCATCGCTCGAGCGGATCGCCACCGTCGGGCCGCTCGGGCTAGCCGGCGGGGTGCCCTTCTCATCGGCCCCGATCGCATCGAGGGCCCGGCCGACGGCCAGCGCGCTGGCCGGCCGATCGGACGCATTCTTGGCGAGCAGCCGCTCGATCAAGGCGTCCAGCGATGCCGGAATCTCCGGCCGGATCACGGAGACGCGGGGGGGCGTCTCGCGGCGTTGTCGCTGCAGCACCTCAGACACCTTGCCGCCGCGGAAGGGAGGGCTGCCGGTCAGCATCGCGAACATGACCAGGCCGAGCGAATAGAGGTCGGCACGATGATCGGCCACGCTCCCGGCAGCCTGTTCGGGGGCCATGTATTCCGCGGTTCCCACGACTGTCCCAGCCAGGGTGTGGCCCGCGTCACCAAACAGCCGAGCGATGCCGAAGTCGGCCAGCCTTACGCTTCCCTCGACTCCTGTTTGTTCTGGAAAGAGCAGGTTGGCGGGCTTGAGGTCGCGGTGGACGATCCCCTGGTCGTGGGCCACCTTGAGGGCCCGGGTGATCTCGCCGGCGATCGCCACCGTCTCCTGCCACGAGAATCGGCGTCCTGCCTTGAGCATCTCTTCCAGGCTGTGGCCACGCACCAGTTCCATGGCGAAGAAGGGGCGGCCTTCGTCTTGGCCGAAGGCCAGAAGCCGCACGATGCCGGGGTGCCGCAGGCCCTTGAGGGCCTCGATCTCCGCCTCGAACCGCCGCCGCATGCCCTCATCGTCGCTGAGATGCGTCGTCAGCGTCTTGACGGCGACGGCCTGCCCGTCTGCGTCGACGGCCTCGAAGACCGTGCCCATGCCGCCTCGGCCCAGCCGGCCGCGGATCGTGTACGGTCCGAGTCGTGTCGGTTCCATGTCCAGAGTGTACCGCCCGCGGCCTGCCGGAATGCAGCCCTGCCGGGTACAACAACGGGCGAGATCAGCATCACCGTTTCCCGCACCAGGATCCCATGTCGAGCGATTCAACCCCTTCCGCCGCTGACGGCCCCACTCGCCTGCTTCCGGCCGATACCAATCAGGCCCGCGGTCTGGCGGGCTACGCCCGGGATTTCTTGTTTCACGCGGTCGAGCCGATCGGCCCGGCCAGCCTTGCGCTCCTGGAACGGTTCCACACCGACAGCGTCGGCTGCGGCGTCTCGGCCCTGGCGGCGGCCGCCAATGCCCCGACCGTGCTGCGGCGCGAGGCTCTGGCAACCGTCCCGGCTGCCGGCAGTCCGGGCGTGGTCTGCCTGGGATCGTCCCGCCGTTGCCTGGCCGAGCGGGCCGTCGCAGCGAATGCCTCGGCAGTTCGCGAATGGGACTCCAACGGCACCAACTTCGGCCATGACGCCGCCCGGGGCCGCACCGCCGGCGAGTTTGGTCACAACGACTACTACCCCGTCGCAGTTGCGGCGGCGACGGCTGCAGGCCTCGACGGCGATGCCACGCTCCGAGTGATGCTCCTGATCGACGAGATCCGCGGCCGGCTGGCCGAAGTCTTCGCCCTTCGGAAGTATGCCATCGACCACGTCCACCACGGCACCGTCGCCTCGGCGGCTGCCTACACGGCGGCCTTGGGGGGAGATGAGGACCAGATCGAGTCGGCAATCGGGATGGCCGTCGCTCACTACGTTCCCTTCCGGGCGATCCGGGCGGGCCGCCAGCTTTCCGACAGCAAGGGGGCGTCGGCGGCCCTGGCGGCCGAAGCGGCGGTGCTCTGCGGGCGGCGGGCCCTGGCGGGATTCGTCGGGCCGCGCGACGTCTTCCGCAACCCGCTGGCGGTGTACCGGCTCAACGAGCCTTGCCCTGACGATCGGAGCCCCTTCGATCTCGAACTCGGCCTCGGCGGCGATGCCTTCGCGATCAACGCGATGCACTTCAAGCTCGGTCTCTACGAGCACCAGTCGGCCGGGGCCCTTCAGTCGCTGGTCGACTTGTTCGCCAGCCACCAGGCGTTGGCAGCTGACCTGGCAGGGATTCGACGGATCGTCGTCACGATCTACGAGCCCGCCTGCTCGATCATCGCCGACCCGGCCAAGCGGCGGCCGACTACCCGCCAATCGGCCGACCACTCGCTCCCCTACATCCTGGCCCGCACGCTGCTCAAGGCCGCCACCGCCCCGGCCGGTGATGCTGCCCCCGGCTGGGCGGAACTGATGCTCCTTCCGGTCGACTATGAGGCCGAGGCCATCACGGCACCGGAG
>JAQCJP010000062.1 GCA_027592945.1 Planctomycetota bacterium | reverse complement strand
GTGACCCCCTCCCGGTTTTTGTACCAGTGCTCATGAGAGAGTTTGTGAACAGTCCGCGTGGTGTGTCGGAGGGAGGGGCGCAGCCCCGACCATAGACACACCACGCGACGCCGCCGGGACCGCCCCGGAGGCCGTATCGTCCAGCCCGGCAACGAAGGCCGCCGGGGTCATCCACTTCAGGCCGCCGTGCGGCCGCCTGTGGTTGTAGTCCATCCGCCACTGGTCGAGAACGACCCGGGCCTCCGGCAGGCTCAGGAACAGCTCCCGGTCGAGCAACTCGTCGCGAAGCCTACCGTTGAAGCTCTCCACATAGCCGTTCTCCCACGGGCTCGCCTTTTGGATGTACAGCGTGCGAACACACGCCCTCGAGAGCCACTCCTGGATCTCCTTGGCAACGAACTCAGGCCCGTTGTCACTGCGTAGATGCTCCGGTGCTCCACGCACGGCAAAGAGGTATTGCAGCGTCATGATCACATCGCGGGCGGTAAACGACCGAGCCACTTCGATCGCCAAGCACTCCCTCGTGAACTCGTCGATCACCACCAAGATCCGCAGCTGCCTGCCGTCCTCCGTCCGCTCCGTCAGGAAGTCGTAGCTCCACACGTGGTTCCGATGCGTCGCCCGGTGACGGATGCACCCATTGACGCTCGACCCCGGCAATCTCCGGCGTTTTCGCTGCTTTTGCGGCACCTGCATGTGCTCCTCCTTCCAGATCCGATGCACCCGCTTGAAGTTCACCTTCCAGCCCCCGAACGCATCTGGGCCCGTGAGAACCTGGTGCGTCCGTTCACTGCCATGCCTCGGGAACGTCTCCACGATCTTCCGCATTACCCCGAGGAGTTCGCGGTCGCCGTCTACCTTCCTGGGACGGTGACGCTGCGTACCCCGGTTCTGGCCGAGGACTCGACAGACCCTTCTTTCCGAGACCTTTCCATGCCCCAAGGACCGCCGGACGGATTCCACCGTCCGACGGCGACGCTCGGGGCAAGTCAGTTTGGGCGGGCCGCCTCCTTGAGGATCAGCATGTCCAACGCCTGGTCCGCAACCAGCTTCTTCAGCCTCGAGTTCTCCTTCTGGAGCTCCTGAAGCTGCTTCGCCATCTTCGGATCCATGCCCCCATACTTCGTCCGCCACCGATAGTACGTCTGCTGGCTGATCCCCAGCCTTCGGCAAACGTCGGGCACGTTCGCGCCCTTCCCAAGGTCCACGTCAGCCTGCCGAAGCAAGCCCACGATCTGCTCTGCACTGCGTCGCTTCTTCATCCGAGAACCCTTTCCAGCCCCAGCCGGGGCACGAGGATTCTCTCACAAGATCTGGGTCAGGATTTGGGAAGGGGGTCACCGGCCGGGACGGCTCTTGATCTCGACCAGAAACAAGCCGTAGGGCGCGAAGACGAGCAGGTCCACTTCGTTGACCGTGCCGTCGAGGGGGATGAACTCGAACAGCGACCATGCCCGGTACGGTTCGTGGCTTGGGAGCCTATCCCGGACGAAATCGAGCGCGTCGCGTTCCCACGGGAACGGCGAGTCGGCGAACGCGTGCCAGTTCGAGTGGGTGGTCATGGTTGGTGACGTGCCGTCTTTCGAGACGTCCGGGGGAGGGGCGCAGAGGCCCGTTTTCCTGCGGCAACCAGCCCTATCATGCCCCTTCTCGCCCCCCCATTGAAGTGATGGTCGTTTTTTGGGCGGCCGGGGCGTTTACAGGCCGCGAGGAACCCCTGCTCAATCACTGTTTTTCCCCCGCCGGCGTCTGGTCCTTGGCTGGTCGGGTGCGGTGCCGTGCTCGCCGCTGGCCTGCTTCACCGCCCGCAGGTGAGCCTCATGGGCCTGCTTCGGCGTGACGAGCCGCATCTCGATGAGCAGGGCGAGCCACTGCGGCGTGCACTCGCTCAGGCGGTTGGTGGGGCGGCGTTTGGGCATGGGTAGGCTCCCGGAGATGCGCGACGGGCTGCTGGTCGAACCCAGCATTGAAACCTGCCCGAGGGACAACGTTGGTCCCTTTGCTCGAAAAGCCCTGAAAACCAGCGGCAAAGCGGCCCTCGAAAAATCCGCCCGGCATGGACAACGTTGGTCCCTGAGCCGGTTGTCGGGCACGGGCGAGGGGGGTCTATTCGCGGCGGCTCTCGGGCATGACCAACCGCGAGCCGGAGAAACGGCATGGCAGTAGCACGCGAAACCAAGAGTGCCGGTCAGTTCATCCTGCTATCACGATGGTGCACTGCAACGTCTTCATGGTGCGATATCCCCGGGCGGCACGATTCCGTTGGGGCTGCTGAAGCCGCCGCAACTGACCGAGGCATCTACCGGGTCGTATTCGTCTCCGGTGAGCGGCGGCTGCCCATGGAGCCGTTTGGGGTAATCGGCAGCCACCCCGCCGATGTCGAGCAGAAGTGGGCTGAGCAGACGGCGTGATCGACCGCGGCACGGCGGGTAGGAGTGAAACGATGGTCAGAATCGGCTTCAGAGTCCCGTCGCTCAGGAAACGCCTGTCGGCCCGGACCAGTCTCAGGCGGGCTGTTCGGCACAGACTGGGACTGAAGGCACCGCGGGGCTGGGGCTGGCTCACGAATCCCCGCAAGGCTGCCTGCAACCGTATCTACAGCCGGACGACGCGTGGCTGCTTGGTCGTGCTGGCTATGGCGACCGCGGCCGGACTCAGCGGGCTGGGGTTGCTACTGGCGGCCGGCGGCGGTCTGTGAGGCTGCGTGCTGCCGGGGTCAAAACTTGGCGTACCCCTTTGACTGGCCCTTGCTGGCCTTCTTGTGGCCGTGCCCGGTCTGGTAGCCCCTGCGGTTGTGGTCGTTGTCGTGCAGGGTGAGCAGGTCCTCGATGCCCAAAGTCCCCGGGTCGATGCCATGGGCGGCACGGAGATGGCCTTGAATCTCGTCAAGGCTCGGGTTCCAGTCGCCGTTGACGTTCCAGCGTGGCCCGGCGATTCGAGACACGCTGCTGGCGGCCAGAGCGACTGAAGAGACGAGAGTCGTCTTCAGGAAAGCGAGAAAACAGATGCAGGCGGAGCGTCGATTCATTGCGTTGCCCTTCAATGTCGATCCGCCTGTGTAAAAATAGCATCTAAAATCAGGTTCGGTCGGGTGGGGTGTGTGCCATAAAACCCTGCCTACCGGACTGGTGGGCTGCCCCGTCGGACAAACGCGATGAAAATCCTCTACCTCCACGGCTGGAACTCGGTAGTCGGGGGCGTGAAGCCGACCTACCTGAAGAGCCACGGCCACGATGTTCACGAGCCGGCCTTGGACCACGACGACTTCGAGGCGGCGCTCAGGACGGCCCAAACAGCCTTCGACCAGTGCCGGCCCGAAGTCGTGGTGGGTTCGAGCCGGGGTGGAGCCGTGGCAGTAAATATCAATTCAGGTTGGGCCCGCCTTGTCCTGATCTGCCCGGCGTGGAAGCAATGGGGGCAGGCCCAGACGGTGAAGCCCGGCACCCAGATTCTTCACTCCCGGGCTGACGATGTGGTGCCCTTCGAGGACTCGCTGGACTTGATATCTAAATCCGGCCTGCCCGAATCCGCCCTGATCGAAGTCGGGCAGGACCACCGGCTGGCTGACCCCGAGCCGCTGGAGGCCCTTTTGCGGGCGGTGGAGGGCTAGGTACCGGGAGCACGGATTTAGAGGGAAATCCGCCCAACGCGTCCGCGGTTCGCCACCAACTTGTCCTTCTCGGCCCGGCGCAGCCGCTTGATCGCCGCCTCGCGTTTCAGGGACGCCGATTTGGACTTCTGGGGCTCGCTGTAGGCCAGTTTCACGGGAAGCCGGCTGCGGGTGTATTTCGACGCCTTGCCGGCAGCGTGGGCCTTCAGCCGCTTGGGCAGGTCGTTGGTGATGCCCGTGTAGAGCGAGCCGTCTGAGCAGCGGAGGATGTAGACGAGCCAGCGGGAGGAGGGGCGGCGAGGTTTGGGCATGGCCGCCGATCATGGCTGCCGGGGTGCGCCGCTGAACAGGGCTTGGAGGGCGGCGAGGACCTCCGGGGGGAGGGAGGCGAGGCGCCGCTGAAACTCAGGTGATATTCGCTCCCACGCCGCAGCGAGTCCATTTTCCGCGACAAAACCGGGGATTTCCGCGGTTGCACACAAATGTGCACACGGTTTGGTATCACGATGCGTTTGGGCCGAGGAATTCGAGGTTCGTTCGAGTCCCTCGTCGCCCATTGACGACCAGATTCCAGGTGAGGTTCACGATGGATTCTTTCATGCAGGCGGCGATCGAGGAGGCCGAGGCGGGCCTCGCCGAGGGAGGCATCCCGATCGGTTCGGTCGTGGTGCGCGACGGGCAGATCGTGGGCCGGGGCCACAACCGCCGCGTCCAGCAGGGGAGCACCATCCTGCACGGGGAGATGGACGCCCTGGAGCGGACGGGCCGCAAGCCTGCCTCCTTCTACCGGGAGTGCACGCTCTACACGACGCTCTCGCCCTGCCCGATGTGCAGCGGGGCGATCGTGCTCTACAAGATTCCCCGGGTCGTGATCGGTGAGAACCGCTCCTTCCTGGGGGAGGAGGCCTGGCTCGCATCCCACGGCGTGGCCCTCGAGGTGCTCCAGGACGAGCGGTGCATCGCTCTGATGCGGGATTTCATGGCGGCCCGCCCGGATCTCTGGGCGGAGGATATCGGCACCGAAGAGGGTGGAGCCTGACAGATGCCGGCCGCTCCCCGAAACCTCACGCCTCAGCCGAACATCCAGTCAGGCAGCCGCCGGACCCGGCCCTCCCTGTCGACACAGACGACCGTTGTCGAGCCGGTCACCAGGATGCGGGTACCCCTGATGATCTCGTAGGCATGTTTGATGTGGGCGGCGCCCATCTTTTCGACTCGGGTCCGGAGCAGCAGGAGATCGTCGTACTCAGCCGGCGCGTGGTAGTTACAGCGGGCCTCACTGACCACCATGAAGAGACCTGCGTCTTCAAAGGCCCGGTAGGTATGGCCGTGGCCCCGCAGCATCTCGGTGCGGCCCATCTCGAAGTAGGTCAGAAAGTTGGCATGGTGCACCCGCCGTTGACCATCGGTCTCCTGGTAGCGGACCCGGATCTCCATCTCGTGGCAGTCGGACATGATCGGCTCCAAGGACACCGGCCGCGTTGACCGGACAGACCGCCAGACTCTATCCTGCCCCGCAGGCAGTGAGCAAAGGCGGGCACCGCCGGCTGGCTGCCCGGATTCCCCACCAATCCTGGAGACATCACCGTGAGCGTGGGCGACGTGGGCGAAGGCACGGGGGTCGGATTCGCGACGGCCCGAGGGCGGAGTTGGCCCACGCTCCGGCAGTTCACCGTTTTTCTGGAAAACAAAGTCGGCCAACTTCTCGAGGTGGTCCGCCGATTCGAGGGATCACGAGTGCGGATCGTGGCCCTCTCGATCACAGACTCAGGCGAATGTGCCTTCGCCCGCTTTCTGCTGAGCCATCCGGAGCAGGGCCGGGAAATCCTGGAGCGGGCCGGCCTGGCCATCATCGAGAGCGACCTGCTGGGCGTCGAACTTCCCGACGACCATCAGCCGCTGTTGAGGGTCTGCACGGCCCTGCTGCAGGCGGAGGTGAACATCATCCAGGCCTATCCCATCCTCGTCAGGCCGCGGGGCCGACCGGCAGTAGCCTTGATGGTCGACAACACCGAGATGGGCCTCGAGACGCTGGCCAGCAAGGGCTTCTCGATGATCACCGAAGGCGACCTCGACGCCGAGGAATGACTCGCTTTCCGGGGCCAAACCCGAGGCGTCAGGTGAACATGTCGTCGGGCACCTCGCTGAGTTGCCGAACGACCACCTTCTGCACGGTCTCCCAGGCGACCGCCGTCAACGTCACCGAGCCATCGGCTGCCTGGCTGGCAAACAACCCGTGCGTTCCGCGGGACCAGGTGGCATCGTACCACTCCGGCAGGATCACGCTGCCCCCCGCGAGATGGAGCTCAATGATGCCGCCATGCTCCCGTTCGGCCCAGAGCCGGGCCACCAGCACCGCCGTCGGATTCTGCTCCTCGCCGCCCAAGTCGCTGGCGGGGGCAGACCAGCCTCCGGCGTCGAATCCTTCCGTGGCAAACGCCTCGACGGGTGGAGACTCGCCATGGGACGCGATGAAGTCCCAGTTTTCCGGTTCGTCTGCGGACTGTTCTCCGGCCGACTCAAGATCAACGGGCGATTCCGGAACGGTTTTCGTCGGTGGAGCCGGAGGTGGAGACGGCGGCGGACTCATCGTCGGCTCGGATACGGCAGCCTCGGGGGAAGCGGCCTCCTCCTCAAGCGGCTGGCTGGTGGCCGGAATGGTGACCGGTGCCTGGCACTTCGAGCATTTCCCTCGCTTGCCGGCCAGGGCGGCATCAACCTTGATCGGGTGGCCCTGCGGACAACGAAACTCGATCTGCCTGCCTGTTGCTGATGGTGGGGTGTTGCGTCGGGCCTTCGGGCCAGCCGCCGCCGGCTTCCGTGCCAGCACTCGCGTCTTTTCTTCGTCCTCGTCGGTCGCCATCGATTCCTCGTTCACTCGTCAGTCTCAACCAAACCCGTACGCACCATCCTACCGGAAAGCCTCGTTCCCTTGACGGCGGCGGCCCCGCCTCTGACACTGCCGTTCGGAAAACTCTCTTACTCGCCGGGCCGGACGGCCCCGCTCGCACCGCCATGCCGATCCCTGTCGTCTGCCCCGGCTGCAAGTCACGCTTCTCCGTCAGCGACCAGTTTGCCGGTCGGACCGGGGCCTGCCCCAAGTGCAAGCAGCCGATCACCATCCCCAAGCCGGCCGCGGCCTCGGTCGTGATCCACGAGCCGGAAGCGCCAGTTTCCACGTCGGCGGGCACCGGCCGGGCACCGACGGCCCCGCTCAAGAAGCGGGACCGGCCTGTGCCGGTATCGGCGTTTCTCGCGACCGGGGGCGGAGCAGTGACCTTCATGATCGCAGCGTTCGCCCTGCGGTGGATCTATCCAAAGTCAGGTTCGGGAGAGGCCGCTGAATCGACCATTCCCATCTGGATCCTCGCCTTGGGGGCTTTCGCCGCTGCTCTTCCGAGCGTGATCCTCGGCTATGCGGCCGTCCGAAACCGCGAACTGGAGGCTTTTCGTGGCCGTCCGCTGCTGATCCGTTCCGTGATCTGCTCGGTCGTCTATGCGGGCCTCTGGGGTGCCCGCTGGGTCCTGGTCTCCCAGGGCGTCCTGCCAGCCGACGGCACGTCCGAGATCTTCCCCTGGCTCTACGTGGGGCCGTTGTTCGTGGCGGCGGGATCCCTGGCTGCTCTCGCCACGCTCGATCTCGACTGGGGGACAGCGGCCGTACACTTCTCCTTTTATGTGCTGTTTGCGGCCCTGCTCCGCTCCCTGGCGGGCCTCAGTCCGCTCTGAGAGCCTGCAGGTTCTCGCCCCGTCGGAGAACGGTTGAGCGTGTCCACCATCTGCACGATCCCTGAGTTGGCTGCTCTCGATGCCGGGACGGCTGGCGCACGGCTCCCGCCGGGAGACACCGCCCCCCTCACGCCCCGGGTCCGGGCCTTGCTCGACACCCCGCCGCTGAGGCGGCTGGCGAGGATTTCCCAGCTTGGCCTGGTGGCGTTGGTCTACCCCGGTGCCGTCCACACGCGACTGGAGCATTCTCTGGGCGTCTACCGGCTGGCCCTCGAGTTCCTGCGGCGGCTCCAGCGCGACGAACGATTCGCCGCAGCCGTCTCGCCCGATGACGCGGGGGCCTTCGTGGCCGCCGCCCTCCTCCACGACGTCGGGCATTGGGCCTATTGCCATCCGCTGGAAGACATGGGACTGCCAGAGCTGCCCCGTCATGAATCGCTGCTGGAGGGCATCCTGTCCGAGGGTGCGATCGGCGACGTCCTCCGGGCGCAATGGCGGGTTTCCCCCGAGCGGGTTGCGACCCTCGTCGCGGGCACTGCCACCGATCGGGCCGGGCGGATTCTCCAGTCGCTTCTCTCCGGGCCGATCGATGTCGACAAGATGGACTATCTGGCCCGCGACAGCCTCCATGCCGGTGTCCCCTACGGCCGCCATTTTGACCGGGATCGCCTGCTCGCAAGCCTCTGCCTTGACGAGGCGGGGGAGGCGGTGGCGATCACCGCCAAGGGCCGGACCGCGGCCGAACTGATGGTCTTCGCCCGCTACGTGATGTTCAGCGAGGTCTACTGGCATCACACCGTGCGGGCCGCCACGGCCATGCTCCAGCGGGCGGTCTGGCTGGTGCAGCCGGCGATCGAGCCGGCCATGCTGACGCGACACGACGACCACAGCTTCGCCGCGTGGCTCCTCGAGATCACCGCCGGCACTCCCGCGGAACCTCTCGCCGCCGGGTTGTTCGGGCCGGTTCGACGGCTCTGGAAACGCGCCGGCAGTTTCGACGCCAGCGAACACCCCGCGGTGCATGCCGCGCTTGCCGGTCGGCCCTACCCGGAGATGGCCGCAATCTCTGCCCGCCTCGCCGACGCCCTGTCGAGCCGCCTGGGTCGTCCGGTCGACCCGGCGACGCTGATCATCGACGCGCCGCCCGTCGAGCGGGAGGTCGAGTTTCGACTGCAGGTCCGGATGTCGGCCGGCGGGGACGGCTGGCGGACGCTGGCCGAGCTGTCGCCCGTGGTCCGCAGCCTCGCCCACGAACAGTTCGACAGCCTCGTGAAGCGGGTCCGCGTGTTCGCGGCCGCAGCCGACGCCGAGGCAATCGCCGCCTGTTCGGACCTCCCCAAGCTCCTGCTGGCGGCGTCAGCCGCCTGAGGCGGCTTACTCGGCCGGGCCGCCCGGCAGTTTGCCCGCCGCGATCAAGTCGCCGAAGGTGGGCGCCGCGGCGTCGGCCGGATCGCTCGACTCTGCGGCGACGGTCTCGAGCGCCTGGCGGATCTTCTTGACGTTCTTCTTGTCTTCCTTCTTGTCGAGCAACTTGGCCAAGGCCTCACCGTAGGCATTGCGATCCTTCTTGCTCTTGCCCTTGTGGCAGACATTGCACTTGGCCGTCTCCACCTCAGCTGCCAAAGGCGACCCCTCCTTCACGTACATCTCCTTGAACTCGTCAAAGAACTGCTTGATCGCAAAGGCCTCGCCGGCCGAGAGGGCCACGACCGCACCAAGGCCGAAGACAGCGAGACGGAAGGAGAGGCTGGTGTGAGTCATCAAATCGCTCCAGAAGGGGTGGCGACGCCCCGGAATGCCGGGCCGAAAATAGGTGCCATGTGCCTTCATGAAAACGTCGTCACGGCTGATCGTCAAGCACGTGGGGGAAAAATCCTCGCCGCGAACTCCAAGAATCCGGCAGGAACGGCTCAGTTGCCCCAGCCCGACCAGTCTGCTGGCCGCGGCAGCCCCCCGGCAACCGATCCATTGACGACCGGGGCGGCCCCGTCGCCGAAGCCCTCCGTTATCCCGTCGGAAGTCATCCGAAAAAGGCTGCCCCCCTCATACCTGCCATGGCGGTCCTCCCACTGGAAGGCCGCCAGGTAGTCGGCCGGCAACGCGATCCCAACCTGGTCCACGAAAGCACGGCTCGGGTCCGTGACGACAAATCGGCAGCCGGTCGCCGACATCTTCAGCCGGGGCACGATCGGCCGGGCGGCCGAGTCTCGCATCATCACCAGCCCATCACCGCAGACGGCAACGACATCGGACAGCGTGACATCGACCGCCACGCCGGTCGTGCGGCTTCCCGCCACCGTGAGCAGGCGACGAGGCGTCACGACCGCCCCGCCATCCCAGCGAAGCGATGTCCGGCCGCCGGCCGGCGCATCGACCGCCACCAGGGTCGCGTCGCCGGCCGCCCGCACGCCCTGGAAGACGAGCTTGTTGTCAGCCGTGACGTCGGCAGCATCCGAAATGGTGACAAATGCCGCCGCCGACTCGGCAGGGGATGACGCGTCAGGCCGGCCGGGCATCCGCAGCACCACCTCCTCGCAGCGGAGGCTCCCGCCGGACAGCTCAAACAGCGGCCCCCCGGCCCTGTCGGAGCCAGCGTCTTCGGTTGCAACCATCCGCACGGCGATCCCCTGGAGCGTCAAGGCCCCGCCGTTGATCATGATGGCGGCCGGCCCGTCGCCAACAGCGACCTCCAGGATGGGCGTCCGGCCGACCGCGGCCCGCAGGGTGACCTCCCGGCCAGCGGTTGCGAAGCCGGCAACCTGCAGCGGGCCGTCGGCGTTGATCTCCAGGACGCCTTCCCCGGGCAACTCGGCCAGCGCTGTCGACAAGGCTGCGGAACCGGCGACCGTCCTCCACGGGGCGGGCCGCGGAGGTGTCGCAGCGGCAACCGGGACCGGTGGCACCCCCGCTTCCGGCAGCGGTCCACCCTGGCGGCGAGCCGCCGTCGAGCGCAGCCAGAGACCGGCGACAACCAGCAGCAACAGGATCGGCGGCACGACCCAGGGAAGCCGGGCCGGCCGGCGAGCGACCGGCACTGCCGCTTCCATGCCCCCCGGGCCGATCGTGATCGCGTAGCCCTCGGCCTCGGCACAGGCGAGCAGATCGGCAACCAGCACCGCCGGTCGCTGGTAACGGTCGAGTGGATCCTTTTCCATCAGCCGGCCGATGATGGCTGCCAGCCGGCGAGGCACGTCGCTTCGCAGATCGGTAATGGCCGGGGGCTCCGCCTGCTGGTGCTGGAGGAGCTTCTGGACCATCGTGCCCTCGGCGAAGGGGGGCCGGCCGGCCAGCATGAAGAACATCGTGCAGCCGAGCGAGTAGAGATCGCTGCGGACGTCGGCGGCCCGCGGGTCGCGGGCCTGCTCCGGTGAGATGTAGTCGAAGGTGCCCAGGGTCATCCCACTGACGGTCAGGTCGGCGTCGCCGGTCACCTGATGAAACCGGGCCAGGCCCATATCGACGATCCGAGCCCGGCCCGCCGGCGTGATCACGATGTTGGATGGCTTGATGTCGCGGTGAACGACCTCCCGCTGGGAGGCGTGCTCGAGGGCGTTGCCGACCTGGATGGCAACCTCGACGGTTTGCTGCGGGCTGAAGGGGCCCTCCCGGCGGATCAGATCCCGGAGGTTTTCGCCCTCGATGAACTCGAAGACGATGTAGTGCCAGTCGCCGTCGCTGCCGACGGCGTGGACGCGGCCGATGTTTTCGTGGTCGAGCCTGGCAGCCGACTGGGCCTCGTTGCGAAATCGCCGCAGCGTTTCCTCGTCGTCCGACTCCTGGCGGGCCAAGACCTTGACGGCGACCGTCCGGTCGAGTGTCGTGTCGAGGGCCCGGAAGACCGCCCCCATCCCCCCGCCGCCGATGAAGGCGTCGAGCCGGTAGGGCCCGAGCATCGAGCCCTCGAGGAGGAGGCCGATTTCGGTGCTGGGCGACCGCCGACTCTGGCTTGGCGGCGGTCCGGCGGCAGAAGAGCCCTCCGGCCGCGAGATCACGGTCGCCTCGTCGGCCGGCGGTCCGGCACGGCTGCCCGGCCCGACGCCCGCCGCAGCTGATTCCTGGAAATCGTCCATTCACTGGACGGTACCACCCGGTTTCCACCACGGTCAACGTGCGGCCAATCGGTCCAACGGGCAGACGGAGTTCCCGGCAGGCACAAAAAAACCCCGCCCCTCGCAGTTGCGAGGGGCGGGGCATCGAGTCAGTTCGTGGGTCGCGTCAGATCAGGCAGCCAGGCGGGCGGCCTTCACCTTCCGGCGACGCTTCCACTCCAGGCCGGCCAGTCCGGCGATCCCGACACCGGCCAGGGCGATCGTGCCCGGCTCAGGCACCGGCTGAACCTTGGCGAGGCGGAAGCCGATCTGCGGGGTCGCGGCTGTTCCGTTCACCGTCACCGGGGCGAAGCCGAGCGTCAGGTTGAAGCTCGAGAGGCTGTTGGAGGCCGTCCCAAAGCTGCCGGACATGGCCGTCCAAGTGCTCGCACCAGTGCTGGAAGCCTCGGTCATCTCAGCGACGTTGCCCATCATCTCGTAAAGCCCGTAGTGGGAGAGCGAGTTGGTGTAGGAGCCGACTTCGAGCGGGCCAGTCGTCCCGAGAGCCGCTCCGCCGTAGTTGGCAACGTTGGCGAGGGTCACGTTGTTGATATCCGACGTGGGCTTGGTGTTGCTGTTGGTTGCCCAGGTCGTGTAGTCGGTCGCAGCCAAGCCACCGGTGTGGAACCCGCCCTTCATCCACTCGTTGAGCGTCGGCAGGACATAGGTGGCCAGCGGGGACCGGGAGGGAAGGGAACCGCTTGTCTGCCCGTTGAGGGAGTACGAGCCGACCTCGATCAAGTTCGGATCGCCCGACTGGCCGTTGTGGAGCCAGTTGGCAAACCGAGCCGCCGAGAACCAGCTGACGAAGTTCACGGGGGTGTTGCCATTCCCGCTGCCAACCCCGTTGGCGGGCTTGAGCGAGTAGGTGTAGGAGCCCGGCGAGCCGCTCTGGATGATCCCTCCGGTCGAGTGACTAGCCATCCGAGGATCGTAGATGCCGTTGGGATTGCTCGCCCCGACGGCGTTGAGGAAGTCGACGTACTGGGCGTTGGTCGTCTCGAACGTCGCCAGTTCGTAGACATAACCGACCGAGCCGTAGGGACCACCGGGAGCACCGGCAGATGCGGCGGCGCCCAGGTTGTTTGGATCGCCGATCGTCTTCATGTCGAGCGTAGCACCCATCACCGAAGAGGCGATGCTCGCCACGGCGAAGGCCACGGCACCTGCGAAGGCCCGCATGTTGAGGACACGGGCACCTCGCCCGCTGCCCCAGGTCCACCGCTTGCTGCGGCGACAGTGCATCCCGCTGACCCGCGTGGGGGCCCCGCCCTTGCGGCGGTATTCGGGGAACCGCTTCCGGGCCTTCATCGGCTCTCGGTCACGGGAGAAATCGACCGCGTAGGTCGCTTCAACATCATCACGGTAGGTTTCCACGGCTGCGCTCATGACACTGCTCCTTTGCAAATGAGCCCCAGAAAAAGGGGCGGATGAAAAACTTCGAATCACTCGTTTCCGGCGAGCCCCGTCGGTCGCATGACCGAAACGCGGGGTCTCGCTTGCAATCAACCGGTCGGAACGGCACGCGGCCCGGGGCCGCGTCCGCTCCTAGACGAACTGCCAGGCCCCCCGCCGCTCGACGACCCGCTGGGCCTCGGCAAACAGGGACATCAACGCGTCGCCACTCGAAATGCCGGGCAGATACACCCAGGCCCCGAGCTGACGAGCCCACAACTCCTCGTCGACGCTCTCACCGGAGCCGCACACCACGACGAGCGTGTTGGGACGGCTGGCGAACTCTTCGGCGATCTCCACCGTGTCGGTGACACGCTCGCCCAGAGGGCTGGCGATGTCGGTGATCACGAGGTGGTAGTCACCTTCGACGAGCGACCGAAGCTCGGCTCCGTCGGCCGGCGTCTCACACGCCGACCAGCCAGCCAGTTCGGCCATCGTGTCGAGCCGCTGACGAAGACCTTCGTCACCCGACACGACCAGGCACTTGAGCAAACCAGGGACACGCCCAGTGCGAGCTGCCGGCGCCTTCCCGGCGAGCGACCGCACCTCTTCAGACGTGATTCCCACAGCCACGACCATCATCGGTCTCCTCCTTTCCGCGACGGGTGACCCGCCGCCCTTTGACTCAGGACCCGCGAGCGGCCTCGTGCTGTCGACGCCGTTCGTCGACCGCCGCGACCGCTCGCGACAGAAGGGAGAAATGCATCTGGCGTGCCAAAACTCGTGGACGGTTCGCAGCGCGCGGATCGCCCCCTGAAAACAAGGGCCAAAAAAAATCTGGCGCTGAAAAAACGCCCTCACAGCCCGCAGAGACGGCTCACTGTTCTGCGTGGCCAGCCAGGGCCAGATCGGCCCTCCGCACGGCAAAAAACCGTGTTTCGCACGGGTTTCAGGCCAATTTCACCGGCCTGGTGAGGTCCTCACAGCGGTGGGGACCGGCCTGGAAATCGGGTTTTTGGGGCCTGCTAGACCCGCGTTTCCGCAGGCTAGCCCGCTGGGCCTGCGGGCCGGCGTCGCTTGCCCGATTCCGCCAGCGACCAGGGCTCGGCTTCCACGATTCTGCGTGGCAGGGCGTGGGACTCGATGCGGGAGCGACAGCCCTCCCGCAACGCGGCACCATCGAACGTCGCCTGCGGCTGCATCACCACCTCGGCAACGGGAACCAGCCCAAGCAGAGGATGGGGCTCAGCCCGACAGACGGCATCTTCCACGCCGGGCTGTGACACGAGAACCCGCTCGACGGCCTCAGGATTCACGAGCCGGCCGCCGCTGCGGAAGATCCGATCGATCCGGCCGCGGAAGTGAAGCCGGCCGTCGGGATCGAGGCTCATCAGGTCGTTGCTGTGGAAGAAGCCCTCGGCATCGAGGCCCTCGTAGCCTCCGCCATGCCGGATGTATCCCAGAAACATCGACGGCCCCCGCAGCACCAGCCTGCCGGCCTCCTGACCTGAAATCGGATCGAGCCGCCACTCGAAGTGCTCGTAGGGCACGCCGACGCAGGCATCCTCCCCGCCACCCGCGTCGAAGGAAAGATGCGAGATTCGCGGGCCCGCCTCGGTCATGCCGTAGAGAAACAGCCGCCGAGCGTTGGGAAACGCCCGCGCGAGGCCGGCCGCCAGATCCGAACCGAGCGGCTCCCCGCCTGTGGTCACCGTCCGCACCCCGGGAAAGGGCTCGCCGTTCCAATACCCGAGAAAGATGCGAAACAGCGACGGAGGCCCCTGAACCACCGTCACCCCTTCCCGTCTGATGGCTGCCTGAAGTTCCGGAAGCGGTGCGCCGGGGGCGAACAACCGGCAGCTGGCTCCTGACCAGAGCGAGGCCATGCAGCCGCCCATCAGTCCGTACATGTAGCCGAGGGGCGTGTTGACCGCGATCCGGTCGGCGGCGGTGATCCCCAGGGCTCCAGCGATCGTTGCGGCGTTGAGGCAGACCGACTCCGCCGGCAGCGCGACGAGCTTCGGCGTGCCCGTTGTGCCCGAGGTACAAATCACCAAAGCCTCATCCCGCGGGCCGAGCGATCCCGGGGCCGGCGAAGCGGCGATGGCGAGCGACGGCGGTGGCGGCCCTTCCAGCCTCGCAGCCGGCTCCAGCCAGGCCGCGATGTCGGCGACCTGGGCGTCGGTCATCGAATCCCGCAGCACGGCCGCCGAGAACCCCTGTCGCCAGCATGCCAGGACCTGGAGGAGGAGATCGAGGGGATTCCGCTGGCGGATGACCGCTCGCCAGGGTCGCGGCCCGGTCGGCTCCGGGAGGGCGGCCGCGGCCGCCGCTACTCGGTCGCTCAGCTCGGCGAACGTCAGTTCGCCGCCACCGTGGATCACCGCCGGTCGATCCTTCGCCACGGCGATGCGTTGCTCCAACTTCCGCCAGATCACGGTTCCGCCTCCTTGTGGCCCAGGCAGTCTCCGTCCGCCAGTCGGGGATATACTCCGCGGGTCCGCCGCGTCGCCAGCGGGGTTTGCCGACGTGGCGGGCACCCGTCCCCTCTGCCGCCGGGCCCGCTGCCGTGCACCAGTTTCCGCTCATCCGCCCGGACATGCCGCCGATCGGCGACTGGACGCCCTCCGTGGAGGAGGCGTACGAAGCACGCCGGTTTTCCAACTTCGGGCCGCTCTCGCTGCGGCTGGAGCAGCGGCTGGCCGATGCCTGGGGTGATCCAGAGACGGTCTGCGTGGTCACCTCCAGCGGCACAGCCGCTCTGGCGGCGGCCCTGATCGCCGGCGGCATCTCCGGCCCGGTGATCCTGCCCGCCTTCACGTTCCCTGCCACGCTGTCGGCGATCCGGATGGCCGGGGCTGAACCGTTTCTGGTCGATGTCGAACCGCACGACTGGCGGGTCTCGCCGGCCCGGCTCGAGCAGGCCTTCGAGGCGACGGCCGCGACGGCTGCCATCCTGCTGTGTCCCTTCGGACTGGCCAGCGACTTTCGGCCCCACGCCGACATCACGGCTGACCGCGGGGCGATGCTGGTCATCGACAACGCCGCCGGCCTCGGGGTTGGTCAGCGGCCGTTTGCCGCAGGCCCCACCCGCTTTGAATGCTGCTCGCTTCATGTCACCAAGCCCTTCGGAATCGGTGAAGGTGGCGTCGTCTTCGGACACCGTTCGCGGGAAGAAGACCTGCGGCGGGCCCTCAACTTCGGCCTGACCGCCGGCTCGGCCGATCTGACGGGCTGGGGCATTAACGGGAAGCTCTCCGAACTCCACGCCGCCGTCGGGCTCGCCGTGGCCGCAGTCTTTCCGGAGCGGCTCAGCCGCCGCCGGGCCCTGGTCGCCCGCTACATCTCCCTGCTGGCGGGGCGGACAGACATCGCGGCCTGCACCGATCCGGCCGCCGGGGCCTGGCAGTTCTTTCCACTTCTCCTGCCCACCCCGGCAGCCGCCGACCGCTTCATCGCCGCCGCCGCTGACGCGGGCATGGAAAGCCGCCGCTACTACACCCCGGCCCTCTCGACGCTCGTCGAGATCGATCGGCTCGGCCCTTGTCCCGTCGCCGAAGATCTCGCCCGGAGGATGTGCTGCATTCCGGTCTACGCCAATGCGACGCCCGCCGAGACAGACACGCTGGCCGGCATCCTCGAACATGCCCTGGACGCCGCCGCGGCTGTTCCCGCGCCCGCCACCGCCGTGGAGAAGCGTCGATGACGGCTTCCCCGGGGCCTGTGCCGCCTCCACCCGATGGTTTCAACGACCTGCTGACGGGATTCCTCGCCGAGCTCCTCGACCTCGAGGCCCCGCAGCTGCCTCCCGCGCCGGTGGCCGACTGGCCGGCGGTGACGGCGGCCCTCGTCGCCGGGGCGGGCCCGGCCGCCCGGCAGCGTCGGCTCGACCGGGAACAACGGCTGACCGACGCCCTCGCCGCCACGGCTCCGCAGGTGACCGCCGAGTCGCTGCCGGCGTTCGCCGGCGAGCGGATCTCGATCGCTCCG
>JAQCJP010000317.1 GCA_027592945.1 Planctomycetota bacterium | reverse complement strand
CTGCGCTCGGTTTCCCAACGCCGGCTCGATTGGCACGGGCCCACCCCTCGCGAACCCGTATTCCGTGCGCGTGTGTTGCAGCATAAAAGCCCCCCGGCGCGAGCCGGGGGGACGGCGGGCCGTTGGGCCATCCCGGCCCCCGCAAGCCTGCGGAGCCGTGACTCTAAAACACGTCCAGGTTGAAGTGATGCCCCTGATGCCAGCGGCGGTTCTTCGGATAGTAGTTCTGCCAGGACCGGTTGTAGACCGGGATCCGCATCTCCTGCGGATAGCGGTAGTAGAGGTCGTTGGCTGACTGCATGTAGCCGTCGGCGTAGAAGTTCTGGGCGTACCAGACGTAGGGATAGTGGTAGAGCCGGTTCCAGTCGTGGGTGTTGTACGAGTAGCCCCACTGGTAGCCGTAGGCCTGCTGGCCGGGTGCCGGTGGCTGGGCCGCCGCGTCGCCTGCCAGGGCGGTGAGGGCCAGGGCGACAGCCGCCCCGGCGACGTAGAGATGCCGAGTCATGAGAATCCCCCCCGGGAAAAATCGATCCGGATGGGTTATCGGCAGGCGTCACGACCGGTCTTGACGGAAAAACCGGCACGACCCGCTGCTCAGCTCGCCGTCGGCAGCCGGCCCTCGGCCAGCTCCCGGTCCCACTCCTCGATCAGCGGCCAGTGGGGGGCGCAGGTGCCGAAATCGGCGAGCGTCAGATAGCCCGTGAGGCGGGCGATCGTCTTGGCCAGCAGGTCGTCATCCTTGGCGAAGATCGGGCCGTGGCTCGGCAGCAGCCAGCTGACGTCGCTGGCGGCGATCCGCTCCAGCGAGGCGATGAAGGCCGGGATGTTGCTGCCGTGGTGGGCATCGATCGCCCCGACCGAGCCGTCGCGATAGATGTTGTCACCGGAGAAGAGCAGTTCCCCCATCCGGAAGGCGAGCTGACTGTCGGTGTGGCCGGGGGTGTGCCAGACCTCGAGCCGGCGGCTGCCCACCTCGATCACGTCGCCATCCTCGATCCGGCCATCGACCTCGACCGGCGGCATCGCCATGTGGACATCCTGGGCGGCGATCTCCGCGAAGGTCTTGATCCGGTCACCCTTTTCCAGCGGTTCGACCGCCAGCGGATGGGCCAGCACCGGGGCCTTGAGGATCGCCTTGGCCTTGGCGAGGCCCTGAATGTGGTCGACGTCGGCATGGGTCGCGATCAGGGCCCGGCACTGCGAGAAGGGGAAGTCGAGCTGCCGGATCAGCTCCACGATCTCCTCGACGCTCTCCTCGTAGCCGATGTCGATCAACGCCCAGTCCCGCTCGTCGTACACGAGGTAGACGTTGCAGCCGATCCGCCAGCCGGCCTGATGGTTCATCTCGATCACGCCAGGAAAGAGGGGCCGTCGCTCGAGCATAGGTGGCGGGTTTGCGGGGAGCGGGAGGGGAGGTGACACTACGGCTGCCAGAAGCTGTGGCCGCTCCGGCGGTCCTGCAGTTTAGAGCCGGCGGCCGCGGCCGGGCAAACGGTCTCGAGCAACGCCGGTTGGACAGGTCCGGCGGATGGTGGACGGAGAGTGGTGTGCCCAACGATGCCCAGCAGACCTCGTCGGTCGCCTCGTTTGCCCGCTGGGCGGGCCGCATTGCCGAGGTCTGCGAGCTTGTCGCGGGGCTGGAGCCGCTGGCGGCGGAGCTCGGCCTCCCCGCGGCGGCAGCCAGCGAGTGGCACGGCGCCCTGTTCGGCAAGCTTCAGCCGCAGGCGACCGCTCCCCCGGTGATCGTCGCGGCAATCTGCGGGGGCACCAATACCGGCAAGAGCCTGATCACCAACTCGCTGGTCGGCGCGGAAATCAGCCGCTCCGTCCCCGAGGCGGCTCGCACCGTGCATCCGGTCGCCAGCCTGCCTGAAGGCCTGGCCGGACGGGTCGACCTCGCGGCTCTGTTTCCGGGGTTCACGCCGGTCGCCTGGACGAGCGACCAGGACGCCCTCGACACGACGCAGGACGATGTCCTCGTCTGGCGGGAGGACGCCTCGGGGAGGCAGCCCGAGCGGCTGGTGGTCATCGACACGCCCGACATCGACGGCACGCTGCGCGAGAACTGGCAGCGGGCCGAACTGATCCGCCATGCCGCCGACGTTCTGATCGCCGTGCTTACCCAGCAGAAATACAACGACGCGGCCGTGCGTGAGTTTTTCGCCGATGCTGCCGCCGCCGGACAGACAACGCTGGTGGTCTTCAACATGGTCGACTGGCCCCAGCAGCGGGACCGGATCCCCGGCTGGCTGGCGACCTTCACCGCCGAGACCGGGCTCGCTCCGGTGGCGACCTACGCGGTCGCCCACGACTTCACCGCGGCCGCCGAGGGGCGGATCGACTTTCATGCCCTGCCGGAACTGACGCCCGACGGCCGTGAGACCCCGCCGGCCCAGCGGCTGGCCGAGAGCGACTTCGACGTCCTCAAGCGGCGGTCGATGGAGGGCGCCCTCGAGGTGGTGCTCGATGCCCGGCAAGGACTGCCCGCGTGGCTCGACGCGGTTGCCGCCCAGGCGGGTCAGTGGCGAGATTCGCTGGCGGTGCTCGAAGAGGAGGGGCAGGTGCAGGTCGCGCTGCCGCCGGCTCCACGGGAGGTCGTCTGGCAGGAGATCTGGGACTGGCTCGAACCCCGGCGGTCGCGGTTCGACCTCGTCGTCAGCCGCGGCTATCGGGCCGTCGGCGGCGGGCTTGCCTGGGTTGGCAGGAAAGTGGGGATCGTTCGCTCCGCCGACGAGCAGCGGGAGGA
>JAQCJP010000061.1 GCA_027592945.1 Planctomycetota bacterium | reverse complement strand
GGCCGCTGCTGCTGCCGCCGCAAGCCGATGCCGGCGTGCCAGCCGCCAAAGAGACTCGCCCAGCGAGAGCGGTTGGGCGACAACCGGGAGGCCGTCCAGCCAGCGGCGAAGATCTTCCAGCAGGTCGCCCGCGGTGGCGTACCGATCGCCGCGTCGCGGCTCCAGGCATTTCGCCAGGATCGCGGCCAGCGGCACTGCCTCCGCGCGGTCGAGGCCGGTCGCTCGGAGCTGCCGACAGACGGTGCCGGCGGCCAGGCCGTGGTGCTGGCCCAGAACGCAGGCCGCCTCGATCAGACTCCGACCCCGCAGTTCATAGGGGAGCGTGCCGAGCAGCAACTCGTGGAGCACAAGACCGAGCGAGTAGACATCGCTGCGGGTATCGACATCCCCCTCGTCGAGTCCGACCTGCTCCGGACTCATGTAGCGAACCGTGCCGATCAGTTCTCCTCGCTCGGCGGCCGTCGTGAGCCGTTCGTCTTCGGGCAACAGCGAGCGGGCCACGCCGAAGTCGATCACCTTCAACTGGCCCTCGGCATCAACCAGGATGTTGGCTGGCTTGAGGTCGCGGTGGATGACGCCCTGCCGGTGGGCGTGGGCCACGGCATCGCAGGCCTGGGCAAAGAGGGCGACCCGGTCGCGAGGCGGGAGGCCTGCACCGGCGGCGAAGACGGTGATCGATCGAGCCGATTCGACCAGTTCCATCACGATGTAGGGCAAGCCTGCCGCGGCTCCGTGGTCGATGCCCGCCGCATGGACCTGGGCGATCCGCGGATGCCGCAGGCGAGCCAGCAGGTCGGCCTCCAAGGCGAAGCGGCGGGTCAGCGATGCGGACCCAGGGCCGGAGCGAAGCACTTTGAGGGCGACCGCCCGGGCCGGAGCATCCTGTCGGGCCGCGTAGACCTGGCCGATTCCGCCCTCGCCAATCAGTCGCACGATCGTGAGATCGCTTACTCGCATGCCGGGCTCCAGGACGCTCGGGCCTCCGGGGCGAGGGACCGCCGCGAGCCCGAAGTCATCGGCGACACCGCTGAGATCGGGCGGGGACTCGCCTGGGGCGTCATCGTGGCCAGGGGCATTCATATCCCCGGTTATACCCCCGCAGCGAGGCCCCGCGATGCAGCGGGTCGCGACTTCTGGGGGTGTCGGGGCCCAGCCGCTATCACCCGCCGCGGGTTGCCCGGGCCATGCTCCGCACCCCCCGACGAGCCATGGCGTTGATAGCTTCGCGGAGGAGGATGTCTCTGGCTGCGACGATCCGATGGATCTCACCGCCACCGACGTGGCCACGGGAATGGCGACCATCCCGGCGGCAGTTTCGCAGCCGCAACTGGGCTGCCAGAATGATTTGCACCGGATCGCGCTCTCCCGAGGGAAGCCCCAGAATGTCGGCGGGTTCTGAGCGAAGGCCGATGCGAGGTGCAGGTATCATGTCGGCACGGTTGGGAAATAGTTCGGTGAGTCCCTGGGAGAGCGGCCAGGGGGGCGAACGCCGCCTGCCCGAGCAGGCCGCACGCCCTCTACCTCCTAAGACGAGAACGGCGGTGCCCAGGGGCAACACATTTTGTTTTGATGAAGAAAAGCCGGCGAAGATGCCCGGAAACCGCCTCGCCGGGAGATTGAGACAGTTCCCCCACAAGTGGCACCCGGCCCTGTGGTAGATTCCCCCAGGGCAATCAAAGGCCGCTCTCAAAAGCTGCTCGACATGGACACCGAGTCTCCAGACCCGAACGTCGATGAACTCGCCGCCTGCCTCGATCGACTCGCTGGGGGCGATTTGCAGGCTCGCGACCGGATCATCGAACTCTGCGCCGGCAGACTGCGGACCCTCGCCAGCCGGATGCTCGACCGATTTCCCAACGTGCGGCGCTGGGATGACACCGACGACGTGTTTCAAAACGCCGCCATGCGGCTCCATCGGGCCTTGGGGCAGTTGCAGCTCGATTCCCCGCGGGCCATCATGGCCTTGGCTGCCACGCAGTTGCATCGCGAACTGATGGACTTGGCTCGCCGCTATGCGGGGCCGATGTCATATGCCGCCAACCATGCCACGCGGCTGCCGAGGCAAACGGCTCCCGAGTCACGTCCCGATTCCGACCCACCTGCGGGCGTCGAGGCGGTCGCTGATGCTGATGATTCACTTGAACGGTGGACGCTTTTTCACGAGGCGATCGCCGCCCTCCCGCTCGAGCAGCGAGAGGTCTTTCATCTTGTCTGGTATCTGGGGGCTGATCAAAAAACGATCGCCAGACTACTCGAATGCTCCGAGCGGACCGTCAAGTATCGTTGGCGGGATGCCCGCGAGGCGGTCCGTGCAGCCCTCAACGGCGAAACGCCCGGTTAGCGGTCGGCGAAGCCGGTGTGCGAGCGGGCGAACTCGGCGATGGCCCGAGTGGCCCGTCGCCGACAACTCCCCTCAGGGTCCTGCCGGCGGGAGTGGCCGCCAGCGAATGTTCCGAAGGTCGGCCGTCGTCGCATAGGTGGCAATCCCGAGAGGCTGGGAAGGGATCACCTCATCCCGAACGGAGATGCGGCGGCCGTCGAGCGGCAGGTCGACGATCTGCTCGTCATCCAGAAAGCAGCTGATCCGCTCGGGAGTGACCCGCACACGGACCGCATACCATCGCCGGTCTTCAAACGAGACAATCTGCATGGTGGCATTGTTGGCCGCGTCATCACCGTCGATGCATGAGAGACCGATCACGCCGCCCCCCCAGCCGCCGAGGATCAGGCTGCAATGATCTTCGCCAACGGGAAAGGTGAGCCCGCAGAAGAAATCACTCCCGTCGATCCGTCGGGCCTCGAGGGCGATCTCAAAATCCTGGCTGGGAAACTCGCCCTGCCAGGTGACGCCACTGAGATCAGCGCCGCGGGCTACTCGCAGCAGTCCGTCTTCGGTGATCGAGACCTCCCCCTCGCCGCCAAAGGGTGTTGGCTTCCACTGGCCAAGCTGCCGGCCGTCGAACAACGACCGCCACTCCGGGGCCGGCTCAGCGGCGTCCACGCGGGCCCCCGTGGTGAGGCAGCCGATCAGGCACAGCCCGCCGACCATGAACCTCCTCCGGGGCAGCCATCGTGGCGAGACATCGACAGAACGCGAGGAGAGGCGACGCAAAACCATAGCTGGCAGTCTCCGAAAGGGAGGGGAAGAGAGGATGGCCTCACTCCGACGTCCGCCAGGGCGTCGGCAAACTCGTCAGGGCGATGGAGGCAGTTGCAGGTTGAACTCCAAGGCTATCTCCTCCGCCCGGGCGGCATAGGGAGACCCGGGGCTCAGGTTGATGACCATTGCCGCCAACTGAGCCATCTGCCCTTTGACCTGCGGGGGCACGGCCGATGCGGCCGTCATCCCGGCCGCGTTACTGCCGCCTGGTCGGCGGCCGGTCTGCCCGCGGCCCATCGACAGTGCCTGGCTCCGCAACGCCTCGAGTTGGGCGGTGAAGTTGGCGGCCTGCAGGCCGCTGGTGAACTGCTTGTCGCGCTTCCACTCCCGCTGTTTGGCAAGAGCCTCCTTGCCGGCATCGCCGCCCCGGTAGGCCGTCGCGACCCGTTGCAGAAGCCCGGCCGCGAGCATCGCGTCGGTCGCCTTCGCGTCTTCCGCCTCGGCCATCAACTCCGCGGCATGAGCCCGCAGCCGCTCGACGAGGAACGCGGCCTCCTCGGCCGTCAGCGCATCCTCCGATTCCGTGAGCTGCTCAGCCTTGCGGAGCACCGCGCCATACTTTGACTCCGAGCGGAGCATCTTCTCGAGGGCCGCAAGTTTCTCGAGATGCCGCCCGGCAAGCACGGGCGGGGGGGCAGCCTGCAGGGCGGCCGGGGCTGCGGCGGCGATCTGGGCCGGCGTGCCCCGGGCGATCGCCTTGCCGGTGTGGTCAAACAGGAGGCAGAGCGGGGTGGCGGTGGTGTCAACGCCGGCGACCTCGGCTCGGGTGACCATCGGGAAGGTGACGCCAAGTTGCTCGGCGGCGTCGCGAACCTCGGGCGCGGAACCACGGCCGGTGTGGCAGCCCACCATGACCAGGCCGGCCGGGCCCATGGAGCGGTGCAGTTGCTCGAGCATGGGCATGGCCGCCTTGCAGGCGTCACACGTCCGGCTCCAGAAAACCAACAGCACCACCCGATCGGCGAGCGATTCCTTCGTGATCTCCTCGCCCGAGGCATGGTCGCCAAGCGTGACCCGCTCGAGGGTGATGTCGGCCGGCTGGTCGGCTCCAGCTTGCCCGGCCGGCCCTTTGCTGCCGGCCGCCGGGGCCGGGTCGGCGGCCCGAGCGGATGTGAGCGTGAAGGTCGCTGCCAGCGCGAGCAACGCCGCCCCACCAACGCTGCTTGAACGCCCGCTACGCCCTACGCCTGTCATGCCACGCCTCGGCTCAAAGCCGCTCCGCGAGTCGTTGCAACACGCTTCCATATGAGACGCGTCGCCTCGGTGGCCGCACCCCACGCCGAAGCATGGTACCAGCGGCTGCGCGGGATGGGCCAGTGGCGGCAGCGGCCCGATTTCTCCCCCGCTGGATGCCCACTTGACAAGAACGTGTACGGGTGTACATTCTCTGGTTGGGGATTGCCAGTTGGCTGCGGATCGGTCGCGGCTGGAGCAGCCCCGGCATCGGAGGCTGTTGCCATGCTCGCGCGTCTGCAGACGTTTTCGCTTTTCGGGATTGATGCTGTGCCGGTCGACGTGGAGGTCGATGTTTCAGGTGGTGCCCTGCCGGCGACGGTGCTCGTTGGCATGCCCGATGCCGCCATCCGCGAGAGCACGCATCGCGTCGCCCGGGCGATGGTCAACTCCGGATTCACGCGGCCCAACGATCGGATCGTCGTCAATCTTGCCCCGGCCGAGTTACCGAAGCAGGCGGCCACGTTTGACCTCCCGATCACCCTCGGCATTCTGGCAGGCAGCGGGCAGTTCTCTTCGGAGCGACTCCACGACTACGCCGTGGTGGGGGAGTTGTCGCTGGAAGGCTCGACCCGCCCGGCCCGCGGTGCCCTTTCGATTGCCATGGCCGCTGCCCGCCAGCGAGGAGAGAGGCCTCTCAAGGGAGTTGTCGTGCCTGCCGCCAGCGCTACTGAGGCGGCCGTGGTCGAAGATATCGAGATCATTCCGGTTGAGTCGCTGACCGAGGCTGTGCAGTTCTTCACCGGTGACCTCGAGATTCCTCCGGCGCCGCCGCGCGTCGCCGAATGGTTCGACCGCTTTGCCTCCTACGATGTCGACTTCGCCGACGTCCGCGGCCAGGAAGCAGCCAAGCGGGCGGTCTGCGTAGCTGCCGCCGGCATGCATAACTGTCTGATGGTTGGGCCACCCGGCGGCGGCAAGACAATGCTCGCCAAGCGGGTGCCAACCATCCTTCCGCAGCTGACCTCGGCCGAGTCGATCGAGACCACTCGGATCTACAGTGCGCTGGGCCTGCTGCACCCGGGCCAGCCGCTCCTGGCGACGCGGCCCTTCCGCGCGCCGCATCACACGATCAGCGAGGCTGGGCTCGTGGGCGGACGGTCGATTCCGATGCCGGGCGAGATCTCGCTCGCTCATAACGGTGTCCTGTTTCTCGACGAGCTGCCCGAGTTCAACCGGCGGACGCTGGAAGTCCTCCGCCAGCCGCTCGAAGACGGGGCGGTCACCATCAGCCGCGCCAAGACGACCACCCGGTTTCCGGCCGACTTCATGCTCGTCGCGGCGCTCAATCCCTGTCCCTGCGGCTACCGCGGTGATCCGCGACGGCAATGTCAATGCACAGCCCCGCAAATCGAGCGGTATATGAGCAAGGTTTCCGGACCGCTGGTCGATCGGATCGACATTCATCTTGAGGTGCCGGCCGTGCCCTTTCGCGAGCTGTCGGCGCGGCGGCCCGGCACCTCGAGCACCGAGATGCGGGAGGCTGTTTTGGCCGCTCGCCTCCGTCAGGCCAAGCGATTCGAAGCATGCGGCACCCGCTCCAACGCCCGGATGACCAGCCGCCAGATTCGCGAGTATTGCCGGCTCGAACCGGCCGCGGCCGAACTGCTCCGGGCGGCGGTCTCGGACCTCGGGCTCTCGGCCCGGGCTCACGACAAGGTTCTTCGCGTCGCCCGAACGGTCGCCGACCTCGACGCGGCCGACACGATCAGCTGTGTTCACGTGAGTGAGGCGATCAACTACCGGCTTCTCGACCGAGGGCTCTGGCAGTGATTCCTGGTGGGCAGGGAGGTGCGGGTAGGCGGCAACGGCATGAGCAGTCGCTGGCCGTGGGCAAGCCGCATGGGCGCGGCAGTGGCCGGTATGCCAGACTCCCAACATGACTGCCTCCACGACGCCAACCGCCAGACCTTCGCCGGCCTCGGACACGCCTGGGCAGAACTCGCCAGCGACTGCGGCCCGCAGCCCGGTCCGTTTCCGGCTGCTGGTGGCCGGACTGCTGGCAGCCGCCGGCGGGCTGTTGCTGCTGGTCGATCTGCCTGTTGCCGGCTGGTTTCGCCAGCATCAGTTGCCGGGCGACCTGGCCCGGCTCGTCAACTTCAGCGAGGTCTTCGCGCACGGCCTGGGGGCGGCGGCAGTGCTCGGGGTTGCGGTGGCGCTTGATCCGTCGCTCCGGCAGGCGGGGATGCGGTGGGAGTTTGCCCGCCTCTGTCTGGCGGCCTACAGCGGCGGGCTGGTAGTCGACCTTATCAAGGGGGTCGTGACGCGGGTGCGGCCCCGGTCGGCCGATTTGACGTCGCTTGCCTCAGCGATTGGCACCTTCGGCGACCAGGCGGCGGCTGCAGGCGTGCCGCTGGCCAGGGGGCCGCTGGAGAAAAGCGTGGAGTTGATGAGCTTTCCGTCGGGGCATGCAGCCGTGGCCGCCGGGATGGCGACGGCCCTGGCCTGGAAATATCCCCACGGGTTGCCGGCGTTTGCCGCCGTGGCTGCCTGTGCGGCGTTTCAGCGGGTGGTGACGTCGGCCCATTATCCGAGTGACGTGGCTTTCGGGGCCGCCATCGGGATCGCGGCCGCCGCGATCTGTCTGGGGCGATCCCAGCCGACTGCCGCGGCCGCCAGGCCAGAGGAGATGGTCGGAGCCTGACCGGCGTGATACGATTTTGCGAGAGCCGGGCTGAAGGAACCGCCCGCGTCTGCCTCCTCCGGAATCACGCATGCCAGCCGCCAAGAAGTCTGCCCGCAAGACTGCCCAAGCCGTCTCCGCGAAGTCTGCCGCGAAGCCGAAAGCCCCCGCGGCGGCGGGCGACGCCCGGGCCAAGCGGATTCTGCTGGTAGACGACGATCAGGAGATCGTCGAGTCGATGCGGACGGTCCTCGAGACACGGGGCTACGAGATTCTGGTCGCTCGAGATGGCAACCAGGGGCTTGTCATGGCAGAACATGAGGAGCCCGACCTCGTCGTGCTCGACATGATGATGCCCAAGCGGAGCGGCTTTCTCGTCCTTGAAAAGCTTCGCCGCAGCCGGCCCGATCCGATGCGGGTCATCATGATCACGGCCAACGAGGGAAGCCGGCACAAGGCCTATGCCGAGATGCTGGGGGTGGATGACTATATCCGCAAGCCGTTTGCAATGGATCGGCTTCTGGAGAGTGTTGACCGGCTGCTCTCCTGAGAAGCCTGGCCAGCGGGTTGAGCAGTCACGCGCGATGTTCGCTCGCCCGAAGGCCGCTGCCGGCCGGAAAACCGGGAACGTGCAGCCACCAAGCCAGGAATGGCCGGCAATTTGGGGTGAATGCGGGCTCTGAGAGTGGCGTTGACCGGTTCTTGGTCCATTTCTAGATTGCGACGGTAACCCACAGGCTGGTTTCTTCCTGGCCTCCTGAACGCTGGTGTTCTCAACGCCACGGCCTGGCACCTCCCGACTCGCCCCGAGCAGAAGTCACGTTCGTGGAACCTCACTCATCCCAGTTTGACGGACGCGACGACGTCAAAGAACGCGTCCGCGAGGCGACTGACATCGTCGAACTGGTCGGATCGTATGTGTCGCTGCGGCGGGCGGGGCGAAACTTCACCGGGCTCTGCCCCTGGCACGACGACTCACGGCCAAGCCTGCAGATCAATCCGGAGCGGCAGACGTACCGCTGCTGGGTCTGCGATGTCGGTGGCGATGTGTTCAACTTCCTGATGCGAATGGAGCGACTCGAGTTTCGCGAGGCTCTCGAGCAACTGGCAGATCGAGCCGGCATCGATCTGCCGCGGCGGGGCGGCCCCTCGTCGGACGAGCGGGCCACGCTCTGGAAGACCCTCGACTGGGCCGCCGGTCGTTTCCGCAGTTTCCTGGAGAGTTCGGCCGGAGGGGCGGTCCGCGACTATCTCGCGGAGCGGGGCCTCGCCCCCGAGACGGTCGCTCGCTTTGGCCTCGGCTTCGCACCGGATTCGTGGGACTGGCTGCTTCGCGAGGCGGCGGCGGCCGGCCTCTCGGCCACCGTGCTCGAGCAGTGCGGGCTGGCCGTGGCCCGGAACGACCGGCCGGGCCACTATGACCGTTTCCGTGGCCGGCTGATGTTTCCGATTCGGGATCCGCTCGGGCGATGCATCGCCTTCGGCGGCCGGATTCTGCCCGGGGGCCGGAGCGACACCGCCAAATACATCAACTCGCCGGAGACGGCGCTCTTCTCGAAGAGCGCCACGCTCTACGGGCTCGACACGGCCCGTGAGGCGATGGCCGAGTCCCGCCGCTGCGTCGTCGTCGAGGGCTACACCGATTGCCTTGCCGCCCGGCAGGTCGGCTGCGAAGACGTCGTGGCCGTCCTTGGCACGGCCCTCGGCCAGCGGCACGCCAAGATGCTCCGTCGCTATGCCGACCGGGTGATTCTCGTGCTCGACGGCGACGACGCCGGCCGTCGTCGTGCCAATGAGATTCTCGGCCTGCTGCTCGCCGAGCCGATCGACCTGCGGATCGCCCGGCTGCCGCCGGGCCTTGATCCCTGCGATCTGCTGGCCGCCGAGGGCCGCGAGGCCTTCGAGGAGGTGATTTCAGCCGCCGTCGATCCGCTGGACTATCGGATGGATGAGGCGCTCGCGGGCCTGCCCTCGGATGCCGGCGACGACGCGGCGCTGGCCGCCGTGGGCAGCGTGTTGGAGGCCCTTGCTGCGGTGCGGGCTTCGCTGGCGGCCGGCGATCAGCAACTCCGCGAGGATCGGGTTCTGGGACGGTTGGCACGTCGTTTCGGACTCTCCCGGGAGGTGCTCCGGGAGCGGCTTGCCGAGCTACGGAGCAATCGCCGCGGGACAGCCGGAGGCGAGCCGGAGCCAGACGATCCCCGCCTGCCGCTTCCGCGGCTGCCAGCCTGGGATCGCGAGGTTTTGGAGGTGCTCGTGGGGGTTCCGGAAGGGGCAGGGATGGTCGTTCGCGATATCGATCCGGCCGACCTCGACAGCCGGGAGGGGCGGCTTGTGATGGAAACAGCCCGCCGGCTGGAGGCCGCCGGCCGCACCGTCGGCCTCTCCGACCTGCTTTTGGAGTTGCCTGATCCCCGCCTCCAGAGTCTGCTGGTGGCCGTCGATGAGGAGCACGCCGCCCGGGGACCCGTGGAACCTCGGGAGCGGCTCGAGCATCTCACCGAGGCGATCCGCCGCCGGTCGGCCGTTCGCCAGGCCCGTGCCAGCGCCCGTGTAATCAAGACATCCAGGCTCGATTCCCATGCGGAGGCCGAACTCTTGGAACAGCTCGTCGCCCAGCGACGAGCTGCCCAGGGCATTGCCGAACCCAAGGATGGGTGAAGCTGCCCGACTCCTCGTTGCAGTCGGTGCCACCGGACACTCCTCCGGGGCATCGGGGGGCGGCGTGCGAGGGACGATGGTAAGGTGAAGGAGAACCGATGATGAACCCTGCCCAACGACTTCCCGACGATCTGCCGCGACCCGCTGACGAGGCTCCGCCCCCCGCCGCAACGGCGGAAAGCCAGCCCGCCGAGGTCGATGCCGACCTGGCCAACTTGATGGCCCTGGGCGCCTCGCTGGGGTATCTGACCTTCGACCAGGTCAACGAGTACCTTCCGGACGAGGCGGTCGATCCCGAGAAGATCGACGCCCTCCTGGTGGCGCTGGAAGAGAAGGGGATCGAACTGGTCGACACGCCGCCGGAACCGGCGGTCGACGAACCGGCCGCGGCCCCAGTTGCCGCCACCGCGGCGGCCAAGCCGAAGCGGGACGAGGCGATCACCACGCCTCCGTCCAACGCCGCCAACGATCCGATTCGGATGTACCTGGCCCAGATGGCGGAGATTCCGCTCCTCACGCGGCGGGAGGAGATCTCGCTGGCCAAGCGGATCGAGGTGACACGCAAGCGGTTCCGTCGGGCGATCCTCGGCTGCGGCCACTCGATGCAGGCCACCGTCGACACGCTGCGAAAGGTCCACGAGGGCCACCTGCCGTTCGACCGGACGATCAAAGTCTCGCTGACCGAACGGCTGACGAAGGAGCAGATCCAGGCTCGGATGCCCCACAATCTCGCCACGCTCGACCGCCTGATGGGGCAGAGTCAGGAGGATTTCCGGCGGCTGATCAGTCGCCAGACCACGCCCGAAGAGGCCCGGGCGGCCCGCAACCGGTTCCGCCGGAACCGGGCCAAGGCGTTGACACTCGTCGAAGAACTCAGCCTGCGAACTCGTCGCGTTCAGCCGCTGGTCAAGATCCTGCGGGGCATGTCGGCCCGCATGGATGGTCTTCAGCGGGAGCTCCGGGCGATGAAGACGGGAGAGCGGTCGTGCGACGATCGGGCCGACATGCGGAAGGAACTCCGCGACCTGATGCTCACCACGCTCGAGAGCCCCCGCTCGCTGCGGACCCGCGTGGGCATGCTTGAGAAGCTTCGCGATGAATACGAGGCGGCCAAGCGAAACCTCTCGGCGGCGAACCTCCGGCTGGTGGTGTCGATCGCCAAGAAGTACCGCAACCGCGGCCTCTCCTTCCTCGACCTGATCCAGGAAGGCAATACAGGCCTGATGCGGGCGGTGGACAAATACGAATACCGTCGTGGCTTCAAGTTCTCGACCTACGCCACCTGGTGGATCCGGCAGGCGATCACGCGGGCGATCGCCGATCAGGCCAGGACGATCCGGATTCCGGTGCACATGATTGACGTGCTGTCCAAGTTGCGGACAACGGCCAAAAAGCTGCTCCACGAACTCGGCCGGGAGCCGACGCCCGAAGAGGTGGCCGCGGTGGCCGAGGTGCCGGTCGAGGAGGCCCGCCGGGTCATGGAGATGGGGCGGCAGCCGATGAGCCTCGACCGCCCGGTCGGCGAAAGTGAAGACGCGAGCTTCAGCGAGTTTGTCGAGGACGTGGCCGTGGCCAGCCCCACGCAGTCGACCACCCACGGCCTGCTGCGAGATCGGATCGACTCGTTGCTCAAGACCCTCACCTACCGCGAGCGGGAGATCATCCGGCTGCGATACGGGCTCACCGATGGCTACACCTACACGCTCGAGGAGGTGGGTCGGATTTTCCGGGTCACCCGGGAGCGGGTCCGGCAGATTGAGGCCAAGGCGGTCAAGAAACTTCAGCACCCGGTCCGGTCGCGGCAGTTGGAAAACTTCGTGTCGGCGGGCGGCTGACGGCCCCCGGTGATCTGATACAATCTTCGGGCGGGGTCGGAGAGCATCCCGGCCCCGCTCGGAGAGGATCATGTCTGTCGCCCTGGCCACCGGAACGCTCCGCACTCTTCACCGGATGCACCGGCAGTTGGAGGATCTCAACGGCCGTCTGGCGGCAGGGCCGCGGCGGCTGGCAGCCCTGGCGGCAGCCGTCCGTCAGGCCGAAGCCGACCGAGAGGCGGCCCAGGAGCAGGTCCGGCAGGCCCGGGTGACCGCCGACCAGAAGCAGCTGCAGCTCAAAACCGCCGAGGGCAAGATCGCCGACCTCGAGGGCAAGCTCAACGCCTGCAAGACCAACCGGGAATACCAGACGCTCAGGGAACAGATCGCGGCCGACCAGATGGCGACGAAGGTGCTGGAAGACGAGATCCTCGAGGCCCTCGAGCGGGTCGATGCCCTCAAGCCGGTGGTCCCTGCCGCCGAGAAGGCGATCGAGGAGGTCCGTCGCCGGCTGGCCGCCGATGAAGAAACGGTGAGGGCCGAGGCGGCACAACTCGAGGAGGAGGTGGACCGAATCCGCCGCGAGTTGCAGGTGCAGGAGCTGGAACTGGCCGAGACGCTCCGCGAAAAATACGACCGTGTCGTGCGGCACAAGGGGGCCGACGGCATGGCTTCTGTCGACGGCCAGAGTTGCGGGGGCTGCCACCAGCAGATCACCACCCAGATGGTCTCCGATCTGCTTGCCGGAAAAATAGTCACCTGCCGCGGCTGTGGCAGGCTTCTCTACACGCCCGCGACGGCCTCACCGGCCTGAGCGACGGGCCGTTGTCGGCTGGCCGCGGGAACCAGCAGCCGCACGCCGACGACCTATGACCAACCGTTCCTGGACGTGAAAATCATCAGCGTTGCTCGCAAACAAGGGGTACATAAGCAATGTCCGACCGCATTCCGATGACCCGTGCCGGCTACGACAAGCTCAAGGCCGAGGTCGAGCAGTTTGAGACGGTAGAGATGCCCAAACTGGCCCAGCGGGTCGCCGCGGCCCGCAGTGAGGGAGATCTCAGCGAGAACGCCGAATACCATGGGGCCCGCGAGAGTCAGGGCATGCTCCAGGCAAAGATCAACGTGCTCCGCGACAAGCTCGCCCGGGCGGTGATCGTCGAGCGGCCCAAGGAGGCCAACGGGGAGGTGGTCTTCGGGGCCACGATCCGTGTCAAGGACCTGAAGTTTGGCGACGAGGAGGAGTACGTCTTGGTCGGGGCCGGCGAGGAAGACTTCGACAACGGCCGGATCAACGTGGCAAGTCCGCTCGCCCAAGGCTTCATGGGGCGGAAAGTCGGAGAGTCGGTGTCGATCGACGTGCCGGCCGGCACGCTGAAGTACGAGATTCTCGAGGTTCGGTTCGACGACTGACGCCGCCGCTAGCGAAGGCCTTCAAAGATCGCGGTCCCGATTCGCACGATCGTCGCGCCTTCCAGGATCGCGGCCTCGAAGTCGTTGCTCATGCCCATCGACAGTTCGTCGAGCATGGCTGGATCGGGGAGCCGGGCAGCCAGGTCGTCCCGCAGGCCGCGAAGCCGGGCGAAGTCGCGGCGGGGATCGGCGTCGGCCGCGTCAGGGTGGCCCGCCATTCCCATCAGGCCCCGGAGCCGAATGCCAGGAGCCTGGCTGGCCGCATCGACGAGCGTCGCCGCTTCGGCCACCGGCACGCCCGAGCGGCCGGGATCGCTGGTCAGGTTGACCTCGACCAGCACGTCGCAGGGTGGCCCATCACCGCCGGCTGCCGCTTCCGCGGCGATCGCCTCGAGCAGCCGGAGGCTGTCAAGGGAGTGAAGCATCGAGAGCAGCGGCAGCGTACGGCGAATCTTGTTTCGCTGCAGGTGGCCGACGAGGTGCCAGCGGGGAGCCCGCTGGGCGGCCGCGAGGGCTGCGGCCTTGGCCCAGATGGACTGGGGTCGGCTCTCGGCGAGATCCTGACAGCCGGCCTCCACCACGAGCCTCGTCAGGTCGGCAGCGACGTATTTCGTGACCGCCACCAGCCTCACCGCGTCAGCCTGTCGGCCGGCCTGCCGGCAGGCGGCGGCGATCCGCTTCTGAATCGCCGCCAGGTTCGCCGCGATCCGCTCCCGGGCCGGTGCGGTCTTCTCAGTCTCACTCACTGGATCTCGAGCACCCGCTTGACCATGCCGCGGGGCTTGATGCGGCCGAGGAGAAACTCGCACGACACGTTGCAGCCCAGGAGGCTTCGGTTGCGGGCCACGTCCAGCGTGCGATAGACGAGCCACTGATCGAGGCCGGCCTGGATGCGGTACCCGACCGCCTGGTGGGCCGGCAGATTGATCCGGGTGTCGGCCACCGTGAGCTGCCGCCAGGTGAGCGGGCGGCCGATCCGGGTGGCATTGCAGTCGAGCCAGAGCGGTGCGTAGAGCCGGGAGCCCTCCGTTTCCTGCTCGAGGGTGAGCCGGCCGTCGGCCGCCCGGAGCCGGCCGCCCCGGCCGACTCGCCACTCGGGGAGCCCGAGAGGAAGGGCCTGGAACCGCATTCGGGTGTCGAAGACAAGCACTTCACGGGTCTCCTCCGCGGCCTCGGCCGCCAGCCCGGGGCCGATCGTCAACGACGAACAAACGGCAAGGGCCGGCTCGCCACCGGCCGGACTACCGGTGGCACGCATCGCGGTCCACTCGGCCGGTGTCGTCACGGCGTCGGCCAGAAGGACGATCCCGTCCTGCGGCAGCATGACCAACTGTCGCTCGAGCTGCCGGCCATCGCTCAGCGGGGCCGTGAGTTCGAGAAACGAGGCCAGGCGATCCGATTCCCAGCAGGCGACCGTCCAGGGACCGGCTGTCTCCAGCGGCCGGCCTTCGGCCGTTACCTGCCAGGCCCAGTCGCCCGAGACCAGCATCCGATCACCAGCGGCAATTTCGAGATGGGGAACCGCGCTGCGAAAGTCGACCAGGATGCGGATCGCTCCGCGGCCCCAGCCCGAGCGGATGATGGCCATGCCTGCCGCGGGATCATGGAGATCCCGCGGCAGGCATTTTGGCGGCATGTCGGCGGCGGCCTGCCGGCCCCGCACTGCCGCGACGGTTCGTTCGCGACGACCACCCTCGTCGGCCAGGGCGGCCAGCAGGCCCGCAGTGAACCTGGCCGGCATCAGACCGGCCCCGGCCGGCTGACGGCCCTCGTCGCCCAGCAGCCGCAGAGCTGTCGTGGCCGCCTTCCGCCAGCGTTGCTCGAACCGCGCGGTCCAGGGGCATGCACCGCCCGTTTCGATCGCGAGCTGCCGAAAGGCGGTCCAGCGAGCCGCCCGTTCCAGCATCGGCACGCTGCCGGGAAGATTGATGATGCCTTGGTCGGAGACGAGCCGTTCGATCTCGGCTGCCACGGCTTCCGTCGCCCCCGCCTCCAGCCTGCTGCACGCTTCGATGTCTTGAAACAGCCGGGCGAGTTGAAGCACGAACCGCGCCGGCCGGGTGTCACCGGCGGCCAGGAGCGGTTCGGCATCCCGCGCCTGACCAACCAACTGCTCGAGCAGACCGCCCGCCGAACCACCCGCCCGGCGGGCTCGGGCCATCCAGGCCAACGCCCAGGTCGCGGCTTCGCAGGCCAGCCAGCGATCGCTGCGGGCCGCGGTTGTCGCAGCCTCGAGGCAGGCAGCGATGGCCGCCTCGACGAACTCCGCCTTTTGCGGGTTGCCAGCACCCGCTCTGGTCAGCTCCGCCAGCCGCCGAAGTGTGTCCCTGATGTCGGCCGTGCCGCAGAGATCAGCTGCCTCACGAATCCGGCGGGCAGCCGCCTGCCTCCTGACGCGAGGCGGTTCTTGCGGTTCCGCAGCGGGCCGATCGTGCGGCTGGTCGACCTGCGACCCCGAGTGAGCCGCGGAAGCTTCCGACTGCCCGGGGGTGAGATCGCCTGCCGTCGAGGTTGCTGGCGGGGCTGGGGCCGCGGCCGGCTCGAGTGCTCTGGAGGGAGTGCTGGTTGAGGGCTGTGTTGTCGTGGCCATAGCGAGGGCGTTCCCGGGGCAATCTGAGGCGGCCGGCTGTCCCCGGCCTGGAAGCAGCGGTATCGTACCGGTCGAGCCGGCAGCCATCTACGACCCGGTCCACGGCCCCCCGAAGGAAACACACGAATATGCAACTCCCTTGTCTGCCTGCCGGCCGGCACCGAGTCCGGCAGTGGCGGCCGTTGGCCAGGGCGACGGCCGCCGCCGCCGTGCTGGGGACGTTGTTTCTGGCGACAGCGAGCGGCACGGCGTGCGGCGACGAGCCGGCGGAGGCGGCCGATCGCCATCCCGAGCTGCGGCGGCTTTCCGACACCGATGAAATCTGGCTCGACAAGGCGGGCGGTCGGGTGGTCGTCGGCGGCGAGATCGCGATGGCCGAAGGGGCGATCGAGGTCTTCGCCTGTCCGCGGCAGACCAAAGAGCATGAGGCCGTCGTGGCCACGCGATGTCCGGCCCGGCTCGTCCACGCCGGTCTCCTGGCCATCGGGCTCGAGCCGGGGCATCCGGTCTCGTTTGATCCCGACTACGAGCCGGCCGAGGGGCCCGGGGTGAAGGTGCTGGTGCGGTGGCATGATGCTGACGGCAACCAGCGGGAGCGGCCGGCCCAGGAGCTGATCCGCAACACCAAGACCGGCGGGCAGCTCGAAGCCGAGTGGGTCTTTGCCGGGAGCAGTTTTTGGGTCGACCCTGCCGACGGCACGCGGCACTATCAGGCCGATGGCGGCGACATGATCTGCGTCTCCAACTTTCCCAGCGCGATGCTCGACCTGCCGATTGCCAGCAGCGAATCGAACGCGGCGCTCCTCTTCGAGGCGTTCCCCGAGCGGGTGCCGCCCCCGGGCACGGTTGTGGATCTGATCCTGTCCGCCGCGCCGTGAACACGAGCGGCGGGATTGACGAGGGCGGTCAGGCGGTCGCGGCAGCCCCTCAGCCCGCCGCCACCTGGCAGTGGCGGAAGATCTCGGCCGGCGGCATCACGTAGCCGGTGTAGAAAGGGCCAAACTCGGCGTAGCGGGCGCTCGCTTCATCGAACCGCATCGCATAGACGATCTCTTTGAGATAGTCGGGCCGCCGGGCCCAGAGGGTCACTCCCCATTCCCAGTCGTCGAGGCCGACAGCCACCGTGATCACCTGGCTGACCCGACCGGCAAAGGCCATTCCGGATTTGGCATGCTCGGCCATCAGCCGACTCCGCTCGGCGAACGGCAGACTGAACCAGTTCTCGCCCACCTTCCGCTTCTTGTTCATCGGGTAGAAGCAGGCATTGGGCCAGGCTGGGAGTTCCGGCTCGAGGCGGGCCTGCCGCATGGCCGGCTCCCTGGCGGCATAGCCTCGGATCTTGGCCGCGTAGGCGTCACTCGTCGGATCGAGGCCCTCAGCCACCAGCCGTTCTCCGAACTGCTCGA
>JAQCJP010000316.1 GCA_027592945.1 Planctomycetota bacterium | reverse complement strand
CAACTCCTGATAGCCAACAACCGCCCACCACCACCCCGCCCAATCCGCGTTTACCATCAACAAGCGGCATTGCACCGGCGGAAAAGTGGCCCGTGAGCCAACGGGTCTGCCCAGGTTACAAACCCGGGCCCACGGCTCCGCCCGCGCTTCCCCCGGACCCACAACTCCCCCAAATTCCCCACCCCCTTGCCGGCGGCCGTGCTCCACCGCATGAAACCGGAGATTCCCCGCCGAATCTGCCGATTCTCCTGAACAGGAAGTCTGGGCGAATTTTGCGGCCCCGGCTCGATCATGCCCCAACGAGAGGCCGCCGCCGCTATGGCATGGCGTCGGACCATCTTTGCGTCGAGTCTGCACATTGCGGTAGCGGTCTGCGCGGGCGTCATGATCTGCCTTGCCTCGGCGGCCTTCGCCCAGGAGACCAGCCCGCCGGAGCCTCCAGCCGGCGAGCGCTTGCCCGCGCCGGAGGCCGCCCCCGAACTCCTCGCCGCCCCGGCCCCGGCCGGTGAGACCGACATCGCGATCGAGCCCGACGAGGGCCCCGTGCTCTCGCCCGACCAGCCGGGAAACGTTCGCGAGGAGGCGGGGGCGGGATTCGAGGAGGGCCCGGGGGCGGCGGAAGGCCCGGTGCTCGACCCGAATCAGGTCGGCAATGTCCGCCGTCGGCTCTCCGAGATCGAGGGCCGCATCACCGAGTATCCACTGATCCGGCTGAGCGGCTTCTTCCAGCTCGACGACGGCCTCTACAGCCAGACCGCCGCCAGCCGGGGCCGCTACGGCGACATCCAGGACGGGGTCGGCTTTCGGCGGGTGAGGCTCCAGGCGCTCGGCGAGCTCACCGAGTTCACGGCCTACACGATCGAGGTCGACTTCGCCCAGGCCGGCCGGCCGAGCCTGCTCGATGTCTGGGGAGAAATCGACGAGATCCCCTGGTTCGGCACGATCCGGATCGGGCAGTTCCGCCAGCCCGGGCTGATGGATTCCTGGACGAGCGTCCGGCATCTCGACTTCCTCGAGCGGTCGGCGGCCTTCCAGGCGGTCGATCCGTTTCGCCGCGTCGGGATCATGGCCTACGCGATGAGCGAGGACGAACGCACCTCCTGGGCCTACAGCGTCTATGCCACCGGCCTGACCTACTGGGACGGCGTCAGCACGACCTACAGGACCTTCGGCGACAACCGCAACGGCACCCAGCTCGGCGACAACGGCGGCGTTTCGTTCTCGTCGCGGATCACCCACCTGCTCCATTACGACGAGCTCTCCGGGGGCCGCTACCTGCTGCACGTCGGCGGGGGCTACCTCTACAGCCAGCTCGGCGGTGAGGGCGACAAGTTGCCCAATGCCAAGGCCTACAACTCGCAGGTCTTTCCCGAGTTCTTCCTGGGCGATCCCGGGGGCGGCGGGTTCACGGCCGCCGGCACCCCGCTGGTGGTCGACGTCGGCCAGATCCTCGCCAACGACTTCTCCCTCTACCACCTCGAGCTCGCCGGCAACCGGGGCCCATTCCACTTCCAGTCGGAGGTGATGCTCGAAGCGATCAACCAGCAGAACGGCCCGACGATGCTCCTTCCCGCGGCCTACGCCCAGTGCGGGCTGTTCCTGACCGGCGAGACGCCGCTCTACCTCAAGGAGGCGGGGGTCTTCGACTACAACGTCGTGCCCCACACGCCCTTCTTCGGCACCGGCCGCCGGGGGCGGCTGCGGGGCTGGGGGGCCTGGGAGCTCGCCTTTCGCTGGACCTACGTCGACATGTCGATGGTCAACGTCAACCCGGCCAACCAGTTGCTCGACCTCAAGGGGCCGCCCCCCTTCCCCAACTACGGCGTGCTCAACGAGTCGACCGTGGCGGTCAACTGGTGGTGGAACCGCAACACCCGCGTGCAGTTCAACTGGATTCACAGCATGCCCAACCTGCTTGGCTACGGGCAGGCCCCCTTCGACATCTTCGGCACCCGCTTCCAGGTGGAGTTTTGAGGAGAAGATCATGACCCGATCCCTGCTGCTGGCCCTGACCGCCGCCTGCTGCCTGGCCGCCGCCGGCCCCGCCGCGAGCGACGGCGACAAAGCCTCCGACCCCGACGGCCGCTGCGATCGCTGCGGCAGCTGCGAGGGTGTTTGGCGGGTCTGCGTGCCGGTGCCGGTGGAGCGGGAGGAGACGAAGGTCTGCTGGACCTACCGCCGGGAGGAGGTCTGCATCCCGGGCCCGAGCCGATACTGCGGCAAGACCTGCGAGCACGACGCCTGCGGCTGCTGGTGGAAGGAGATCTGGAAGCCGACCTGCGCCCGCGTGATCCCCAAGCACGTCCCGGTCAAGCGGGAGGTGACCCGCAAAGTGCCCGGCGTCGAATGGCAGGTTCGCGAGCGGTGCTGCCACTGCCGCCAGCTGCCGGAGCCGGAACCTGAGCCGGAGCCAGACAAACAGCCGACGGCTGCCGCCGGGCCGGCTCCGCGCTCGCCGGAAGCCCGCCCGGAGCCACCGCGTTGAGAAGAGGATGGACGTCATGCCGCTGCAAAGCCTGACCCGCGCTGAAGTCCGCGACATCGACCGTCGCACGATCGACGAATACGGTCTGCCCGGGATCGCGCTGATGGAGAACGCCGGCCGCAATGCGGCCGAAATCATCGCCGCCCGGTTTCCCGCCGGCCCGGTGGCGATCGCCTGCGGCAAGGGCAACAACGCCGGTGACGGCTTCGTCATCGCCCGGCACCTCGAGCTTGCCGGCCGGGCGGTGCGGATCCTGCTCGCCGGGGATCCCGCAGG
>JAQCJP010000315.1 GCA_027592945.1 Planctomycetota bacterium | reverse complement strand
GGCCGCACTTCGCCTTGAACCACTGCCGATCGGCGTCGATCAGGGCGAGGTAGGCGATCGGCACGTCGAAGATCGCCATTGCCAGCCGGACGATCCGGTCGAAGCGTTCCTCGGCCGGCGTGTCGAGCAGTTCGAGGGCGTGGAGGTCGGCGAGCCGCTCGGCTTCGTTGGCAGGGAAGTTGGCAGGGAGAGGAGGGGCGATCATGGTCATTCTTCCGTGCAGCGGACGCGGCTGCTCGTCACGCCGCTGATAGTCAGTAGAGCCAGGCGAAGCCGACGTCGGAGTAGAAGTTGGCCGCGTCGCGGGTCAGGCCCCAGCCGACGCGAAGGCCGGCCTCGAGGCCAGGCATGATCACGTAGTGGCCCGCCGGTCCGACGAAGGGCCGCACGGTCTCATTATCGCGGCCCCGTGTCCAGGTGCCGAACCACTCGCCGTGCACCTCAAACCGCTCGGTCAGCGGCCAGCGGAGTACGACCGAGGGCATCCACTTGTCGAAGGTGCCCTCCTCGCTGTCGGCGTAGACGTAGCGAATCGCCGCGTCGAAGCGGTGGCCCTCGGTCAGCTCCCAGCCCCAGGCGTAGGTGGCGGCGGGCTCGGTGCCCCAGACTTCGCCGGCGGTCGGCGTGAAGGCCTCGATGATCGCCACGCTCCGCGGCAGCCAGCCCTCCTGCTCGGTGACGAGGGCCTTGCAGCCATACATCAGCGAGGCCTCGGTCGAGAATACTCCCTCCCGCAGCCCCTCACCGGTCTCGATCGGGGTCACGACGTTGCCGCTGGAGCCCGCCTCGTAGTTGACGCCGAAGCGAAGCTCAAAGCGGTCGCTCAGCCCTGCCCGGACAAGCAGTTCCGGGAGGCTGTGGGTGGCCGGGCCGGAGCGGTTGTCGATGTAGGTGTAGGCGGTCTCGGTGAGGGCCCGGCCCCGTTCGACGGTGTGGGTGGTCGGGGTGAAGGCGTCGCGGTCGGCATCGAGTTCGCGGTGCTCTGAGCCAGCTGCCCAGTCCGCCACCAAGATCGTCGCCGCGAGGCTGATCACGAGGGCGACGCGGCGGCCGAGAGCGGGCATCGTCACGAATCCGATGACTGGTCAGTGAACGCCCAGGCAGGCCCAGCCGTCCTGTTGGCGGTTGATGTTGAAGACCATCGCGGAGTGGGCGACCTGGATGCCCGGCAGCAGGTCGGAGAGCGCGTGGCCGCTGCGGACGACCGACTGCCCGCAGATCCAGACCTCGACACCGTTCTCTAGGAGTTTTTCGACCAGTTCGCGGTTCGGATTGGAGCCTTCTCCGGCCCGGGCGTGGGCGGCGTCGGCCAGGGCAGCCGAGGTGGCGTTGAAGTGGAGAATCACGGCAATCTGGGGGCGGGCCGTGGCAAGCTCCTCCTTGGCGTAGAGGTTGACCAGCCGGGCGGCGCTCTCGAGGCCGCGGTTCACCTTGCCCGCCGGGGCGGCGGCTGTGGTGTCAAACACGACCCGCCCACCGATCCGCGGCCGCTCGCCCGCCTCGGGCAAGGCGACCACCGAGCCGTAGCCCTCGATCTGCGGGAACTCCGGCGGCAGCGAGAGCCGGGGTACCGTCGTCTCGCCGGCGGCCGGATTGGTCGGCTGGGCGGCGGCTGGCGGGGCAAGCAGCAGCAAGGCGGCAAAGGGCAGCAGACTGGCAAGGAACCGCATGGGACGGTCTCCGGGGGCGTTTTGGACGGGCGAATCGGGCCGGGCTGAGCGAGACAGAAGTCGGGGCGAAACGGGCGGGGCCGTTACGGGGAATGAGGATATCACGAGCCGAGCACCTCCCGGCCGATCACAAACGCAGCCACCAGCACGATCGCGATCGCAAACAGCCTGGCCAGCAGCGGGCCGGTCAGCCGGCGGCCGATCGCCGAGCCGAGAAACAGCCCCGGAATACTCCCGGCCACGAAGCCGCCGGCGATCGGCAGCGGAATCTCCCGGCCGGCGAACGCATGGGCCAAGACGCCGGAGATGCCGACGAGCGTCATCACCAACAGCGAAGTGCCCACGGCCCGGGGCACGCCCATCGCGGCGAAGGTCACCAGGGCCGGCACGATTAGGAAGCCGCCGCCGACGCCGTAGAGGCCCGAGAGCAGGCCGACCAGCAGACCGACGATCCCGAGCACCGTCGCGCAGCGGCTCGTCAGCCGCAGCTTGCCCTCGGGATCCCGGCGGCAGGCCGGCCCGCTGCCGGCCCCGACGTCGCCCGGCGGGAGCCGCTCCTCGACGTCCCGCGCCTTCCGCCACATCCGAAAGGCGATCACGAGCATCAACAGGGCGAACGAGATCAGCAGCGGCTGCTCGGGAATCTGATTGCCCAGCCAGCTGCCCAGCGGAGCCGTCAGCATCCCGGCCGCGGCAAAGAGCAGCCCCGTCGGCCACTCGACCTGCCCGTACCGCCACCGCTCGACCACGCCGACCGCTGCGGTCGTCGCCACGGTCAACAGCGAGATCCCGACCGCCGTGGTTGGCTCGACCCCGATCCAGTAGACGAGCAGCGGCACGGCGAAGATCGCCCCGCCCCCGCCGGTCAGCCCCAGCGACAGTCCGACGACGACGCCCGCCGCCACCGCCGCGGCCGGCGGCCAGGGGGGCATGGCCGAGCCGGTCGCGGCGAGGAGGAGGGGGAGGGGGAACATCGGGAGGACGGGGCTTCGGGTCTGAGCTGGTGGTTGGTGGTGAGGTCAGCCGAGAGTTTGGGAGGATGCGTGTCGGGGAGGTCTGCCGCACACAGGCTCGGGGTTGCCCGTGCCGTGTCGCTCGGACGCTCGC
>JAQCJP010000060.1 GCA_027592945.1 Planctomycetota bacterium | reverse complement strand
CGGCGTTGGGAAACCGAGCGCAGCCAGGATGGCGAAGCGAGGTTTCCCACGAGCGAGCGAAGGGCAGGATGCCCATAGCGAGCGTCCGGTGAGATGGCACGGGCCCACCCCGAAGCCGGCTGCAGCCGATGCTTTTTGCAGGCTCCCGTGGCTGAACGTACGCTACGGAGTTGGCGACGGCCCCCGCATCCGGCCGACACGGGCATGAGCGAGATTCTCTTTCAATATTATCCGGTTCGGCTTACGACCTGGTTCTATCTGGCGTCGCTCCTCTCGATTGCGCTGTTCTTCAAGTTCAACCGGCTCTGGAGCATCCGCAACCTCGACCTGATCGGGCTGGTGCTGCTCGCCCCGGGGCTGGTCGCCCTCGAGTATGTCGGGGAGACGGAGTCGGCCAAGCTTGCCGCCCGGACGCTCGGCTTCTGGTGGATCTACGCCGTCTCGGCCGCGTTCCTGGTGAGGATGCTCTGCGACTCGATGATGGTTCGGCGGCCGATGCTCGAGCCGAACCTGACCACCGGCGGACTCGTCTTCCTGGGCTGCTCGCTGCTGGTCTTCCTGCTGGCCAACGTCGTCAACTCCAAGCCCCATCGCGACGACGTCGAGAGCGCGGCGGCCGCCGAACGGCTCGGTGAACGGGCAGGCGAGGTCGATGTCGACCAGTTGGCCAAGCACGGCCCCGGCTATCCGCTGCTCTTCCTGCTGCCCCAGATCTCGACCCGGCAGTTTCTCGCCCCTGACGCGTCGGGCGACGAGCAGGAGGAAGACCTCGCCCGCCGGCAGGTCCACGAGACGACCGCCCGGGTGATGGCGATCATCGCCCAGATCGCGATCGTGGCGGGGATGGTCTTCATCGGCTGGCGGCACTTCGACAATGCCCGGCTGGGAATCGCGGCGGCGGTGCTCTTTCTGCTGATGCCCTACACCGCCTGGATGAACGGCAGCGTCGATCATCTGCTGCCGGGGGCGCTGGTCATCTGGGCGGTGGCCGCCTACCGCAATCCGTTCATCGCTGGGGCCCTCATCGGGCTGGCGATCGGCACGATCTACTATCCGGTCTTCCTGCTGCCGCTGTGGTGCAGCTTCTACTGGGAGCGGGGCGTGCGGCGGTTTGCCCTGGGCGTGGGAGCGGCGCTTCTGGCCCTCGTCGTCGCCCTCTGGCTCACCTCGCCCGATGCATCGGTCTTCGTCGGCCAGCTGCGGCAGATGTTCGGCTGGATCTTTCCCAACGACGTCTCCCTGGAGGGCTTCTGGGCCCTGCCGTCCAGCGACGGCGTCTTCCGGCTGCCGGTCTTGGCGGCCTTCATCGCGATGATGGCGACGCTGGCGATCTGGCCGGCCCCCAAGAACCTCGGCACGCTGATGAGTTGCACCGCGGCGGTGCTCCTGGGAACGCAGTTCTGGAAGGCCCACAACGGCGGACTCTTCATGGCCTGGTGGCTGCCGGTGCTCCTCCTGGTCGTCTTCCGGCCCAACCTGGAAAACCGCGTGGCCCTCCTGATCGTCGAGGCCGACTGGTTCCCCCGCCGCCGGGCCGCGTAGGCCGGACCCGGGCCGCCTCGTCAGCCGGCTCGCGTCAATCGCGGCGGGGGTCGAAGTCTTCGGGCAGGCTCCGCTGATTGACGAGCCAGGCCCGCCAGGCGGCGGCGTTCCACTCGAAGTTTTCCCCGGTCAGCGTGACGAGCGCCTCGAGCACCCGGTCGTTGCGGACGCTGACGACCTTCTGCTTCGGGCCGCCCCCCATCGAGAGTCCGCCGCCCTGCGGTGTGAAGGTTGCGCTGGTCGAGCCAGCCGGCTGGCCGCCGCCGGTTGTCACCACATGCCGGGTCTCGAGGGCGTCGATCAGCGGGCCGATCGCCGTCTGCACCCCCAGCCGCCCAAGGGCGTCGGCGGCCCGATTCACCTGAGCGTTGTCGCTGCTGGCCAGCGAGGCGACCAGCGGCGAGACAGCCTGATGAGGCCCGATCGCCACAAGATGCTCGACGGCAGTGATCCTCGTCTCCGAATCAGGGTGGTCGCGAGCCACGCCCACCAGGATCGCGAGGGCTTCGGGAGAACGGATCCGAGCCAGGCTCTCCAAATAGCAGCAGCGGACCTGATAGTTCTGCTCGGCGGCAAAGGCCTCCGCCAGGGCCGAGACAGCCAGCGGATCGGAGATCTCGCGGAGTTCCTCAGCGGCTCGATCGGCCGTCGCGGGCTGGGCAAGACTTCGCCGCAGCCGCTTGATCTTCACCTTCCACTCGACCTGGCCTCGTGTCGCCGCCTCGTCCCGCTCGATCAGCTCGATTTCCTGGGACGTCCGCCAGGCTCCGCGATACCGGATCAGGCCGAGGGCTGCCATCCGCTCAGCCTGCGTGCGGGGCGGCTCGGCATCATCAGCGTGGCCAGCACCCGTCGGCACCAGCAGCCCGATCGTGGCCCCGAACAAAGCGGCCCCGCTCAGGACAGCACGCCCGCGGGCGGCAACCCCGCGGCGGCCAGCGGCTCGACGATGACACCGGATGGACGGGGGCTGCGGCATGTCAGTCATGTCGGCATCCTCCGCATCCAGGCTCCACGGAAGCCCCGGCCAGGCCGTTTTGTCACCGGCCTCCATGGTAGCCGCCAGCGGCTTTCTGCAGGGCCTCTCACCCGGCCGGCCCATCTGGTAAAAAAACCTCCTGCGTGATGCCCCGAGCCCCCGCCGCTTATGAATCCCTCCTGGCCGACTGTCGCAATCGTGGGAGTGGGGCTGATCGGCGGCTCGATCGGGCGGGCGATCCTGGGCCGCCGCCTGGCGAGTCGGGTGATCGGAATCGGCCGCTCGCGGAGATCGCTCGAGGCGGCGCTGGCGGCTGGCGCGGTCACCGAAACAGCCCTCGATCCCGGGGCGGCGGCCGAAGCCGATCTGGTCATCGTCGCGACCGGCGTGATGATCATCCCGCGGCTCCTGGAAGCGGTCGACAAGGAGGTCCGTCCAGGAACGCTGCTGACGGATGCCGGCAGCACCAAGTCGTCGATCGTGGCCGCCTGGGAAAGCCGCCGCCCGATCCGCCGGGGCCGGTTTGTCGGAGCCCATCCGCTGGCTGGCAGCCATCGCCGCGGGCCCGCGGCTGCTGATGGCGATCTGTTCGCCGAGCGGACCGTGATTCTGACGCCGGCCGAGACCACCCCGAGAGACGATCTGGAGGACGCCGGCCGCTTCTGGTCTGCCTTGGGCAGCACCGTGAAGATCATGAGCCCCCGCGATCACGACCGCGTCGTGGCAGCCACGAGCCATGCCCCGCACCTCGCGGCCGCCGCGGTGGCGGCCTCCACGCCGGGGGCCGACCTCCCCTACGCCGCCAGTGGCTGGCGTGACACCACCCGCATCGCCGCCGGCGAACCAGAACTCTGGGCCGACATCCTTCTTGATAACGCCGGTCCTGCCGCCGTGGCCATGCGGCGGATTCTCGTGGCCTCCGAACGGATGCTCACCGCCATCGAAGCTGGCGACCGCCGCCGGCTGGTCGATCTCCTCGAGCATGCCAAGGAAACGCGAGATGCTCTGGGAAGTTGACGTCTCTCTCCGGGATGCCGCGGCCGATCCACTGGCCCGCGAGTTTGTCGCCGGGGCCGCCACCGTCGATCGCGTCGATCTGTCGACGGCCCGCACGGCGGTCGGCTGGCTCCTGGAAGGGCCGCTCTCTCGGACGGAGGTCGAGCGGATCGCAGCTGCCGTCCTCGTCGATCCAGTGACCGAGTCCTGCCAGATCGATGAGCCGATCGCAGCGGGCCTGACTGCCGCTCGAGACGGCCTCCCGACCGTCGTCCATGTGCTGCCCAAGCCGGGCGTCACCGACCCGGCCGGGCTGACCGCCGCCGAGGCGTTGGCCGTGCTCGGGCATCCGGGCATCGCCGTTCGCAGCCTGCGGAAGTATTGGCTGCCGCCGATGGAGGCTGCGGACGCCCGGGAGCTGGCACGCCGGCTGGTGGCCAACGAGGCGATTCACGAGGTCGTGATCGGGCCCCTCTCGCTGCGAACCCTGGCCGGCGGTGGCCGCTGGGAGTTTTCCCGGCCGAAGGTCTCGCTCGAGGGGCTCGACGATGCCGCCCTCGGGCGGCTCTCCCGCGAGCGGTGCCTGGCGCTCTCGGCAGCCGAGCTGGCGGCCGTCCGCGATCACTTCCGCACCCTCGGCCGCGACCCGGCCGAGATCGAGCTCGAGACGATCGCCCAGACCTGGAGCGAGCACTGCTGCCACAAGACGCTCACCAGCCCCGTCGAGCACGAGGGCCCGGCCGGAAGGGTCGCCTACGACAACCTCCTCAAGGAGACGGTCTTCGCCGCCACCCAGACGATCCGCCGGTCGCTGGGAGCGGGCGACTGGTGCGTGAGCGTGTTTCGCGACAACTCGGGTGTGGTTCGCTTTGACGGCGACCACGACATCTGCGTCAAGGTCGAGACCCACAACCACCCCTCCGCGATCGAGCCCTACGGCGGCGCCGCAACCGGACTGGGGGGCGTGATCCGCGATGTGCTCGGCACCGGTCTGGCCGCCCGGCCGATCGCCAACCTCGACGTCTTCTGTGTCGCCCCGCTCGACACGCCCACCGCCGAGATTCCGCCGGGCGTGATCCCGCCGCGGCGGCTCTTGGCCGGCGTGGTGGCGGGCGTCCGCGACTATGGCAACCGGATGGGCATTCCCACGATCGCCGGAGCGGTCGCCTTCGATCCCGGTTACCTCGGCAACCCGCTGGTCTTCTGCGGGACCGTCGGAATCATGCCCCGCGGTCATGCCGAGGCGGCCCCGGCCGTGGGCGATCTGGTCGTGGTGGCCGGCGGCCGCACCGGCCGCGACGGGATTCATGGGGCGACCTTCTCGAGCATCGAGCTTTCCAGCGACAGCGAGACCGAGTCGGGGGGCGCGGTGCAGATCGGCCACGCGATCCACGAGAAGACGCTGACCGAGTTCGTGCTCGAGGCGGCCCGGCAGGACCTCTTCCATGCGATCACCGACTGCGGCGCCGGCGGGCTCTCCAGCGCCGTCGGCGAGATGGCCGCCACGCTCGGAGCCGAGGTCGACCTCGACCGCGTGCCGCTGAAGTACGCCGGCCTCTCGGCCACCGAGGTCTGGATCTCCGAGGCGCAGGAACGGATGGTGCTGGCGGTGCCGCCGGAGGCCTGGGAACGGATCGCGGCAATCGCGGCGGCCGAAGGCGTGGAGGCGACGGCCATCGGCCGGTTCACGGGCGACGGCCGGCTGACGCTCCGCTGGGAAGGGCAACGCGCCGGAGAACTCGACTGCCACTTCCTCCACGAGGGCCGCCCCCGTCAGACGCTGAGCTCGACCTTTGCTCCCGCCCCCGAGACGCCCGCCCGCTGGCAGCCTGCCGGGTTGGCGGCGACGTTGACGGCCGTCCTGGCCCTGCCCGATGTCGCCAGCAAGGAATGGATCATCCGGCAGTACGACCACGAGGTGCAGGGGGCGAGCGTGACCAAGCCGCTCCTGGGCCCGGGCGAGGGCCCGGCTGACGGGACGGTGATTCGGGGCGTGCTCGGCCGCGACCGGGGCGTTGTCCTGGCCGTGGGCCTGCGGCACCGGCTCGGCCCGCTCGACGCCTATCAGATGGCCGCCGGCGGAATCGTCGAGGCCATCGCCAACGCCGTGGCCGCCGGTGCCGATCCCGAGCGAATCGCCCTGCTCGACAACTTCTGCTGGGGAGACACCCGCCGGCCCGAGACCCTCGGGCCGCTCGTCGAAGCCTGCCGGGGCTGCCACGACGCAGCGATCGCTTTCGCCGCGCCGTTTGTCAGCGGCAAGGATAGCCTCAACAACGTCTTCGCCTACACGGACGGTGAGGGCCAGAGCCACGAGATCTCGATCCCTCCGACCCTCCTGGCGACGGCCCTCGGTCAGGTGCCCGCAGTCGGCCGGTCGATGTCACCGGACCTCAAGCGGGCCGGCAGCCTGCTGGCGGTGGTCGGCATCTCCCGCCCCGACACGGCCGGCAGTCAGTTGGAACTGACCGGTCGGGTCAGCGGCGGCCGGCTGCCGGCGGTCGATCTCGACGCCTGCCGGGCCACGATCCATGCCGTGGCGCGGGCGGCTCACTCGGGGACGCTGCTTGCCTGCCACGACCTCTCCGACGGCGGCCTGGCGGCTGGCCTGGCGGAGATGGCGATCGGCGGCGGCCTCGGGGCCCGACTCGAGTTGAACGCGATGCCATTCGACGACGCCGGCCTCGACCTGGGGGCCGCGATCGGCCCTTCGGCCCGGGATCTGGCGATCGCCTTTGGCGAGTCGCCAGGCCGGTTTCTCTGCGAGCTGCCGGCCGGCGGCGAGCAGGCCTTTGCTGCCGCGGTCGGCGACGTGCCCTGGGCAATCGTCGGCGAAGTGGTTGCCGAACCCGTCGTGGAACTGTTTGGCACCGCCGGCAAGAGCGAGCGGATCGCGGTCGGCGAGCTGGCCGCCGCCTGGCGGTCGCTTGCCCGGGAGAACACCTGAAATGCTCGCCCCCCGCGCGCTCATCCTGCGTGCCCCCGGCACCAACTGCGACCAGGAGACGGCTCACGCCTTCGAACGGGCTGGCGGTATCGCCCGGCGGGTACACGTGCGGGCGCTTGCCGAGCGGCCGGCGATCGCCGACGACTGCCAGATCCTCTGCATCCCCGGCGGCTTCTCCTACGGCGACGATATCGCCAGTGGGAGGATTCTGGCGCTCGAGTTGGCAACGCGGCTGGCCGATGCCCTGGCGGCCTTCCGCGACCGCGGGGGCCTGATCCTCGGCATCTGCAACGGCTTTCAGGTCTTGCTGCAGACCGGGTTGTTGCTCGCCGGGCCATCCGGCGAACGTGAGGCGACCCTCGCCCACAACACCTCCGGAAGGTTCATCGACCGCTGGGTACCGCTTGAGATCCAGGGCGGAGGGCCTTGTCTCTTTCTCGACGGCCTCCATACGCTCGAGCTGCCAGTGGCTCACGCCGAGGGCCGGTTTGTGACCCGCTCGGTCGACGCAATGGCCCGGCTCGAAGCTGCCGGGCAGCTGCCGCTGCGGTATGCCGCCGGAGCGAATCCCAACGGCTCCGAGGCCGACGTGGCGGGGGCCTGCGATCCCAGCGGCCGCGTCTTCGGGATGATGCCCCATCCCGAGCGATTCATCGTCGCCACGCAGCATCCGGCCTGGCACGGCCGGCTCGATCCGACTGCTGCCGGCGTTGGCCTGGCGATCTTCGTCAACGCCGTCCGCGCCGTGTCGTGAGGGTCGGCGATCGCGGGCGGGTCGGTTGGGATCGCGGGGCGTGGTTTCGGCGTTGACGCCGGGGGGGTGGTTTTCCTATTTCCCCCGGTTCTCCACGTCCTCCCGCCGGCAGTCTTTATGTCTATGGTGGTGCCCATCCTTGAGCCCGCGGTCCGTGCCACCTGGGTGGTCTCGGCCTGCTGCCTGGCTGCTGCGGGCTGCCGGTTTCTCGGCGGTGGGCAGGAGATGGCCTCCCTCCCGACAGTCCCGGTGGAGCAGACCGCCACCAAGCAGTCCGTTGACCGGACGCTCCTTCTGGAACTGCTCTTCGTTCGCTACGACAAACACGATACCGATCTGCGGGAGGACCTCTGGCAATACTGCGACGAGCAGATGCTGCCGACCGACGTTCGGCAGCGACTGGCCGCCAACGGCCTGCGGGTTGGCCTCGTCACGACGCACCTGCCGGCCCGGCTGGCTGATCGCCTGACCGCAAGCGCCGCAGCCCGGGCCGATCCGGCGGCGACGCTGGTCAGCGACGCGGCCGTCAGCCGGCGGGTACTGAGGCTGTTGCCCGGCCGTAGGGGCGAGATCCTCACGGAAACGGGCATCCCGGAGCTGGTCCTCTTCCAACATGATGCCGGCGGCGTCTCCGGGCAGACCTTTCACGATGCCAGCCCGCTGTTTGCCATTCGGGCCCGACCCGTGGCTGATCGAAAGATCACGATCGAGGCGAGCCCGGAAATCAAACACGGCCCGATCGAGAAGTCGTGGGTGGGCGAAGACGGGATGTTTCGCCTAGAGACCGGCCAGCAGCGACATCGCCTGGAGCAACTTCAGTTCACGGTGACGCTGCCGCCCGATGGGATGCTTGTGGTCGGTTCTGCAGGCGATGACGCCACGACCGCGGGCGGCTGCCTGCTGCGGGATCGTGACGGCGGCGATTGCGGTGACCGGCAGTTGGTCGTTCTGCGACCGCTGGCCGATCCGGTCGACCCGCTCTTCACCGCTGCGAACAACGGCGATGAGGCTGACGACGGCCCTCCTCTCTTGATCCGCTGACCTGATTGCCACCGGCAGACAGCTTGCCACCGAGAGGCAGCCTTCGCCAGGCAGCCAGGCAACCTGGGCAAGGTCTGCCAGCCAAGGCCGGTGGGCAGGCTGGGAATCGCCGGGATGTTGAGCCGGGCTGAGCGACCCCGCGGTTGCCGTTGGCCCCGGGGGCTGTCGACTGCCGAACTTCAAAGCGATGGTCGGCAACCGCCGACCGACCGTGCCGGAGGGCTTTTTGATCCATGGCAGCCGAGACCACCCCAGCCACCCGCCATCGTCCCCGCAGCATGACCGTCTTTGCGGCCGCCTTCGTAGCGGGTGCCGTCGCTGCGGTAGGCGTCAATCGGGCGTTCGATGTCCATCTGGCCCAGGCGAAGCCGCAGGTGGAATGCGAGCCGATTTTCGTCGCCCTCCGCTCGTTGCCGCAGGGCGTGCCGGTGACGGTCTGGGATGTAGCACTTCGCGATTGGCCCAAGGCGATGCTGCCCGACACCGCGATGCGAGTGACCGACTCCTTCGAGGGCTGCCTCCTCAAGTATCCGCTCCGGGAAGGTCAGCCGCTGCTCTCGGTGCAGCTTGGTGAACCGGTCGCCCAGCGGCAGCCCGTGGCTCCCGCGACGCCCGAGGTCACGCCGGCGGACGAGCCGGAGACAATCGTCGAGGAGGCCTTTATTCCACCGGCGCCTGCCCGCAGGACAGCCGCCGTGGAGACCGCGGCCGCCGAACCCGAGCAGCCTCTGCTCGATGAGGAGCCGGTCGCGGTTGCGACGGTTGAACCGCCTGCCGAGGAGCCGGCTCCCGCGACGGCAGGCGTGACGCCCATCGACATTCCCCCATCAGACGTTGCGTCCGACGGCCGTGAGGGAGCGACCCTGGCCGACGACGTGCCGACGACAGACGTTGCGGTTGATGCTGCCGATCCCGGTGCCGATCCCGGTATTGATGCGGATGAGCCGGTCGCGGCAGGCGCGGCCAACCTCCAACCCATCGCGGCGGCCCCCGTGGCCGCTGAAGGGGGCGCTGACGCCGGAACCACCGTTGAACCTGAGGAGGTGGCGACCACGGCCCCCGCTCCGCCCGTTGCCAACGAGCCGACGCTGGCTGCCCCGCTGCCGCCGTCGACGCCACGTCAGCCGACGCTCGCGGAGATGACCAGGGCTCGATTCGGGAACCGACGACCGACGCCGCAACCCGCGCCGGCATCCAACACCGACATCGGACAGATCCTCGGCTCCGGCACGTTCGAGAGCGTCAATGACGTGCCCTCCCGGCAGGCACCGGACGTGGCCGACCTGCCCTCGGTGATGGCCCGGTCCACCGATCCCGCGCCGCCGGCCGCCGATGAAAACGGAGACCCAGTGCGGTATTTGGTTGTGCCGGAACGGATCGCCCAGCAGGCCGACACGTCGTTTGCAGCGCCACTGGCCCCCGCGGCTACCCCGCCCGCCTCACAGTCGACGCAACCCCGTGGCCGGATGGGCCCCCGGCAGAACGGACAGCCGGCGGCCGCGGCCGGAAACTCCGGCCCTGGCCGCAGCGCCGACAACCGGTCTCGCCCGAGTCAGCAGGCCGCCCCGGCGGCCGGGGAACGCCAGGCCGCGAGCAGCCCGCGGGCCTGGGGCGGGATGTTCCCCAACGTTTCGGCGGGGCTGGAGGCGATCGGCCGCTGGCGCAACCGTGACCGCGACGACGTGGCCACCGAGCAGCCGCCCGCCAGCCAGCCGCGTCGCTGAACCGCGCTGACTGGGCCGTCAGCGGCCCGGCTCCACAATGCGATACTCGCCGCCCGACATCTCGGCCAAGCGGGCCAATCGCGGGGACCGCCGCCCCGCGCCGCCACCAAACTGCACCACCATGCAGCGGGCCTGCCCGAGCCGTTCGGAAAGCCGCCGGAGTTCATCCTCGCTGAGATCATCTCCGGTGTCGGCATCGGTCAGGATGAAGACCACATCGGGCGCCAGCCGCAACGCCGCCATGACTGCCTCGGCATGTCTGGTTCCTCCGGCAGCAGACACGCCGTCGACAAACCGGCGGAGGTCGTCGAGCGTCCGAGGATCAGGAAACAACGGCAGCCCCCGCCCTCCGCCGGGCGAGAACATCGTGAGCCGCTGATTGTAGAAGAGCACCTGGAACTGCCGGGAGTCGCCCAGCGAACTGATGCTCTCGAGCAGCTCCCGCTTCACTTCAGCCAGCGGCAGGCCATCCGGCTCGGCCATGCTCGCGGAACGATCGCAGACGTAGACGATCCGCTCCCCGGCCGCTTCAAGCCCGAAGAACCGCGGTGGCTGACCAGGCGACGCGGGCTCCGCTGCCCGGCCGGCCACGGCGACCATGAGCCACACTGCAGCCGCGATCCAGCAGCACCGCCTTGTGGTGACCATCATCAGGCTTCTCCGGGAACGGGTTCGTTGCTTTCAGCGGTCGCCTCAGGGCTCGACCACGATCTTCCCCGCCAGGGCCCCGGAGCCGGCGACCGTCGCCGCCTCCTGAACCGCATGGGCTTCGGCAACGTGCGCGAGGGTGACGACCCGGTCGACAGGTGCCCGCAGTTGTCCGCGGGCCAGCCAGCGGTTGATGTCGACTGCGGCGGCGGCCTGCTGGTGGGCATCCGCCTTGAACATCACGAAACCCACCAGCCGGCAGCCCTTGACGTAAAACGGGCCCACCGGCAGCTGCGGACGGGCCTCGCGGCCGGCCATCAGCACCATTCGCCCGCGGTCGGCGAGCATGGCGATCGCCGCGTCGAAATCGGGCGCCCGGCGTGTCTCCCAGTGGACATCGACACCGCCAGGGGCGGCCTCCAAGACTGCCGCGACCAGGTCGGGGCGGCGATAATCGAGCACGACCTCCGCCCCGAAGGCCTCGACCCGCTGCCGCTTCTCGGGGGTGCCGGCGGTGGCGATGACGCGGCCGCCGAGCCCGCGAGCAATTTGCACGACGGCCGACCCGACGCCCCCCGAACCACCGTTGACGAAAATCGTCTCGCCGGGCTGCAGGCCGACTTCCGTCACCAGCCCAAGATGGGCGGTGATCGAAACCAAGGCCGCGGCCGCGGCTTCTCGGTAGGTGACCCCGTCAGGGATGGGGTAGAGCCAGCGTTCATCGACGGCGGCCAGTTCGGCACAGGTGCCCTGCCGGCCCAGGAGCCCCTGATTGGAACCCCAGACCCGCATTCCCGGTCGGAGGCGGTCGACCTGCTCGCCCACGGCCACCACCTCACCAGCGAGGTCGCACCCGACCACGTAGGGAAACTCCAAGGGCATCGCCACCGTGCCAGCCCGGATGTACGTGTCGATCGGATTGATCGCCGATGCCCGCACCCGGACCAACGCCTGTCCCGGGCCGGGCACCGGATCTGGCAGGTCACCGAAGGTTATCTCCTCAGGGCCGCCGGTGCGGGTAATGAAGGCGGCCTTCATGCCGGCTTCCCCCGGGCCGACTGACCGGCTGCGGACGTGAGGCAGGCGAGGCCGCTGGCAAGGGCGAGGAGTCCGCCGAGGCCACCGACCGCCCAGCAGAGCCCGCTGATCCAGCCCGCCATGCCGGCCACCCGCTGCAGGCGGAGTTCTTCAGGCATTGCCCCCCGGTCTACCCCCGAATCACGAAGCCCGGCCCAGACCTGGAGAATCGTCTGCAAATCCGACGATTCCACCACCGCCCGGATCATCGCCTCGTCTGGAATCAGGGCCGGACCGCCGATCTCCAGGCGGGGCACGAGCAGGGCGGCTGCCGCAGCCACGACGGTAATCACGAGCCCGAGAAAGAGCCCGGCTTGGCAGCGTCCCCAGGAACCCCGCCCGGCCCCGCCGGCCGCGGGCTGAGCCTGGGCCACGGCCGTGAGGTCGCGGAGCCGCGGCACATCGACCCCCCCGCCGCAGGCCGGGCAGCGGGCCACGCCCCCGGCCTGGCCGGGAGTCACCGTGACCGCTGCGCCGCAGCGGCAGGTCAGGCGATAGATCGGGGCGGTGATGGTCATCCCTACTGTCGGGCAGCCAGCGAGCCGGCAGAGGTTCTCCGGCCGATTTCTTTTACCATTCGGACGGTCTGGCAGTCGAAAAAACCAGGTTTCCGGGGAAAAAAAACTGGCCTTCGAGAACGAGCAGCGGCATAATGTTTCGTCCCCCGGAGCCCCACCTTCATGCCGGCACGCCGCCTGCATCCTACCTGGCTTACCCAGTCTCCGGCCGAGGGCGGAGCCGGGGCAATCCGGGCAGCCGTCGCCAGCCCGCCGGCGGCCGCTACCGCGGCATTTTCCGTGTTGCCCAGCGGCATCTGGACTTGCCCGCACCTTGAATCACACTGTCGGCACCCCGAATGATGGATCGGTGCCACGCCCCCGCATACCGGCTTCCAGCCGGTTCATGGATTGGTTCGATCGAAGGAATCGCCAAGGAGTTCTGCATTGTACGACTCGCTGCTCGATGAACTGGAAGACGACGTTGTTTCCAACCCGCAGGAGGTGGAGGAACTCACCGAAAAGGCGGTCGACGCTGAAGAGGCCGAAGCCGAACTGCTCGGTGATGACGGCGAGGTGACCGCCATCGCCCAACGCGACTCCGAGCAAGACGGCGATTCCTCGAATGATACGGCGAGTGATACCGAGGAGGTGCTCGCCGAGCAGGTCGAGAACTGGTCGGACGATCCGGTGCGCATGTATCTGACGCAGATGGGCGAGATCCCGCTGCTCACCCGTGCCCAGGAGATCTCGCTCGCCCGCCAGATCGAGACGACGCGGGCCCAGTTCCGAGCCAAGCTTCTCGAGTGCGAATATGTGGGCCAACAGGCCTTCCGGATTCTCTGCCGGGTGCACCGGGGAGAGCTTCCCTTTGATCGCACCGTGCAGGTCTCGGTGACCGACCGACTTGAGAAGGAGCAGATCCTCGGGCGGCTGCCGCACAATCTCCAGACGCTCGAAGTCCTCCTCAAGCAAAACAAGGCCGACTACCGGATCGCGCTATCCAAGAAGCGACGAATGGCGGAGCGGCGGCAGGCCTGGGCTCGGCTGGGGCGGCGGCGGAAGCGAGTGGTGCGGCTGATCGAGGAACTCGGCCTCCGGACCCAGCGGATCGAAACGATGATCCCGACCCTGGACGGCTTCGTCGAGCGGCTCAAGGAGCTCAAGACGAAGATCGACGCCCACAAGCGGACCAAGCAACCTCCCTCGGCGCGGGCCCACCTCGTCGAGGAATATCGCGGCATTCTCAAGGCCTGCCAGGAGACCCCTCGCAGTCTGAAGCGGCGGATGAACGAGATCCGCGAGATCTTCGCCCGCTACCAGAAGGCCAAGCGGGGCCTCTCGGAGGGAAACCTCCGGCTGGTGGTCTCGATCGCCAAGAAGTACCGCAACCGTGGCCTCTCCTTTCTCGACCTGATTCAGGAGGGCAACGCCGGGCTGATGCGGGCGGTGGACAAGTTCGAGTATCGCCGGGGCTTCAAGTTCTGCACCTACGCCACCTGGTGGATTCGACAGGCGATCACTCGTGCGGTCGCCGACCAGAGCCGCACGATCCGGATTCCCGTCCACATGGTCGAGACGATGAGCCGCGTGCGGAACGTCGCCAGGCAGCTGCTCCAAGAGTACGGCCGCGAGCCGACGATCGAAGAGATTGCCGAACGGGCGGGGACGCCTGTCGACGAGACCCGGCGGGTGACGGCAATGAGCCGCTATCCGATCAGCCTCGACCGGCCGGTCGGCAACAGCGAAGACAGCCACTTCGGCGATCTCCTTCCCGACACCGGCGCCGAGAATCCGGCCGTCGGTGCCGCGCAGGAGATGCTTCGCAACCGGATCGCCAAGGTCTTGAAGAGCCTTTCCTACCGGGAGCGGGAGATCATCAAGCTCCGCTACGGCCTCGGCGACGGCTACAGCTACACGCTCGAGGAGGTGGGTCACATCTTCAAGGTGACCCGCGAGCGAATCCGGCAGATCGAGGCCAAGGCGGTTCGCAAGTTGCAGGCCCCCGCCCGCAGCGAGGAACTCTCGGGCTTCATCGACTGACCCGGCGGGAACCCCAGGGTGGTGAGCGACGCATTCCGGCGCAGGCCGGTGCGTTTTGGGTCGCCGAAGCAGTTCGGGCGTATGGGTGGTGGACGGTTACTCGGGCTTCCGGGGGCCGGGAAGGCCCAACGGCCCGCCGTCCCCCCGGCTCGCGCCGGGGGGCTTCTATGGCGAGGGGTCGGTCGGGGGCACGCGCAGAAGACGGGGAATCTTTGCGACTCAGAGAAAGCGACCAGTTGGCCAAGCGAGCATCCTGTAGCAAAATCCCCCGGATTCGAGCATGTCACCGCCGGCCCCGGCGGTGATCGCGGATTGGGCGTGTGGGTGGTGCACGGTTGCCCGGGCTGCCGGAGGCCGGGAGGGCCGAAGTGGGCGTCCGGCGAGATGGCACGGGCCCGCCCCGAGCCTGCGTGAGGTTTGGGGTATCATTCGCGGCGTCAGCACCTCCCGCCCAGGAAAGAACCGTCATGCGACTCCTGCTTGCTCTCCTCGCCCTGCCCGGTGTCGTCGCCATCGCGGCGGAACCGGTGGCGTTTCCCCGCACGACGATCGACCTCGGCTGCGTCGTCACCGACCTCGACAAGAGCGTGCGGTTCTACACCGAGGGAATCGGCTTTCGGGAACTCGAGGGATTCGATGTACCCACGGCACTGGCCACCACGGCGGGACTGACCGACTCGCGGCCGCTTTCGGTAAGAGTGCTCGCGCTCGGCGAAGGACCAGCGGCAACCAAGCTCAAACTGATGCAGGTGGCCGGCACCCTGCCCCGCACCGGCGACAACGAGTTCATCCACTCCCACACAGGCTTCCGTTACCTGACGATCATGGTCGACGATACCGACGCCGCCCTGGCACGACTCGAGAAGCTCGGTGTCAAGCCGCTGGCCGAGGGCCCCGTGGCCTTGCCTGACTCGTTGGCGGCGGGCATGCACCTGACGTGCGTCCGTGACCCCGATGGCAACATCGTCGAACTGATCGGCCCGCGGAAGTAGGAGCCGGTCAGCCCGGCTCCCGGCGTTCTGTGTTCGAGTGACCAGCTGGGATCTTGCCGGCTTCCTCGAGCCAGGCGACAACCTCCGCAGCCAACGCATCGGGCGCTGCGGCTGCCGAGTCGACCACGAGTTCCGGGGCGAGGGGCTCCTCGTAGGGATCGTCGATGCCGGTGAAGTTCTTGATCTCGCCGGCCCGGGCCTTCTTGTAGAGACCCTTGGGATCCCGCCGCTCGCAGACCTCAAGCGGTGCCTTGACGAAGATCTCCACGAAGTCACCGGGCGGCAGGAGCCCGCGGACGGCATCGCGGTCGCGCCGGTATGGGCTCACGAACGCCGTCAGGGTGATCAGGCCCGCCTGCACGAAAAGCTCGGCGACCGCACCGATCCGGCGGATATTCTCGGCCCGATCAGCGGCCCCGAAGCCGAGGCCGAAGCGGGCCGCCGCCTCCGCGCCGTACTGCTCCTGGAGCAGTGCCGGGGCGGCATTGAGCCCGTGGCGGACGTTGTCGCCGTCGAGCACAAAGGTCCGGCAGCCCCGCTGGTGCAGGAGCCGATCGACGGCGTTGGCCAGCGTGCTCTTGCCCGATCCGGAGAGGCCCGTGAACCAGAGAACACAGCCGGCGTGGCCTGCCGCCCGCTCTCGATCGGCCCGGCTGACCGCATGGGCGTGCCAGCGGACATCAACTGGTTCCTCGTTGCTCTCGGAGTCTGCCATCGTCGCTCCTTCGGTCTGTCGATCGGTCTGCGGCCAGCGCTGGCCCCAGCATCCCCCGTCGCTCACCAGGCGTCGAGCCGGATCTCGAGGTCGAGCGTTTCGGCATCGCCGCCGGGATCGCCGCCGCGGCGGGCGACCGTGAGGCGGATGCGTTCGCCCGGCCCGCGGCCGGCCACGCGGTCCGTCAGCCCCTCGAAATCGTCCACGACGACGCCGTCGACGGCCACCACGACATCGCCCGGCCGCACGCCAGCCTGATCGGCTGCCGAGCCCGGCTCGACCGTCTGAATCTCGCAGGGGCCTCCGAAGGCCAGGGCTCCGACCCCGAGCTTGCCACCCCGACGGACATCGAAGCTCACCTCGGGAAGCCTGCCAGCCAGTTGGTCGATGACTTTTTCGGCAAGCCCCGTGCCGAACAGTTCGAGTCGCTTGATTCCCCGCAGTCGGCCGAGCACGGCGACCGCCTCGTCGTCGAGTCGCACACCATGCACGAGCACCGCCTCCAGGCGCGGGAGGCGGGCAAGCTGGCGGAGGTCGTCGCTGGTGCCCTTCCAATCGCGGCCCAGCTCCACCTCGAGGCCGGCTTGCTCGACGACCGGTCGCTCATGAAAAGCGGCCCCCAGCGACGCGAGCGCTTCGCGGGCGACCGCTGCCTGCCCGAGGTGGTGAAAATCGAGGGCCGACTCGGCGAGCCGGGCGACGGAAGGCCGGGCCTTCTCGGCGGCATGTTCCAGGGCTGCCTCGGCCGCGTCGGCCAGCGTCTCGTCGGCGAGCATCCCGCCGAGAATCTCGATCCCCCGGCTGGCCACTTCCAGGTCGCCTGTTTCGATGGCGGCCGCCAGCGGTGCGATTGCCGGCCGACCCGCTGCCAAGAGGCTCTTCGAGGCCGCCTCCCGGCGGGCGTACTGCGGCGAGCCCAGGTGCTCGATCCAGGCTGTGATCTGTTCGTGGCCAGGCTCATCGCCACCGCGGGCCGGAAGTCCCGAAGTGGCTCCTGCCGTCAGGAAAGTTACCGCCGTAATCAACCGAACAATCCCAACCACGATGCTCTCCACTGGCAGGGCCGAATATACCGCAGACCC